>NZ_CAXBAE010000015.1:0-98007 GCF_963973825.1 uncultured Haliea sp. | reverse complement strand
CTCCTTGCCATAGGTGTTGCAGAAACGATGCCAACTTTGCAATTTCAGCCGAAATAATTTTTAACCCACTGTAAATTAACGATTTATTTTTCTCTCGCGTTTTTGGAAGCTGGCGGCGGACGCCGTGAACAGCACTGAATGTTTCTTTGCACACCACTTTTTCACGGTGTTGGCTACTTGGAAACTTTTAGCCAGACCCAACTGCTGAGTTCGATGCATGGATCGGGTCTAGGAGCATGTGGGCGGGCGTTTCAGGGCTGTTAGTTCAGGTCAGCAACCCGTCGTAGGCAGCGGGCCTTGGAGATATGTGCCTTCTCACCCGCTGCGGTCGCCTCCTATGCGATTACTGGGGGACGCCTGGTCTTCGTCGGGCCTAGTGGTTTGCCTTCGGCTTACTTCCGGCCGGCGCCCCGGAGATTCCGCCTCCTGATGGACACCCTCGCCGAAAGCGCCTGCTTTTGGTGCCGTTCGGGCTGGTGGCTCCCCTTACCGGGCCCACAGACGACTTGCGCATTCAAGTCATCCGGCCAGCTCCACCTGAACCGAAACAGCGCCATGCCTGGCGCAACCATAAAAAAACCCGCCACAAGGGCGGGTTGGGTTTTTCGCTGCGCCTCAGGAGCGCAGGAAGCTGATGAAGTTGTTGTGCTGCGTATCAAACGAGGCGCCGCGTGCGGCCCAGGAAGATTGCAGCGACGACACAAAGGGGTTGTAGAAGTAGCTGTAGGCAGGCTGGTAGAGCCAGTACCAACCACCGTTCACGGTGGCGAGCTCTTCGCTGCTCAGGGCGCAGTTGTCGTTCAGGTCGTTTACAGTGATTGTGCTCATGGTGTATCTCCTCGGGTGTCTGTTTGGTTGGGAGTCGCTGTTTGCAGCTCCTTGCCATAGGTATTGCAGAAACGATGCCAACTTTGCAGATGTCGCCAAGAAAAATTATAAGCCATTGATTTTAAATACAAATAAAATCGAAGGGACCCCGACCCCACCTTTTCAGGAGACCGAGCGCCTAAACTCCTGTTACAATAAACCCAACACTTGATAGCTATGTTGCAGAAAAAACAACTTTTCTGCGAACCAGCCCACGCCAGGCCACTGACTGAGCGACTCGCGCAGACATCATTCAATCCTTGCTGCCTTCCAGGTTCGACTTCAAATCCGCAAACGGCCGGTGAGTGGCCGCTTTGCCCTTGCTTGCCTGGCTGCTGCCGTAGCGCACGTACGCCTCGAACTTGCTGTGTTCTTCATCGTGGCAATAGAGACAGAGCAATTCCCAATTGCTGCCATCACCCGGGTTATTGTCGTGGTTGTGGTCTACATGGTGCACGGTGAGTTCCGACCGGTTTCTGCGATCGAACTCCCTGGCGCAGCGGCCACAGATCCAGGGGAACAGCTTTAACGCACGTTCGCGGTAGCCCGACTCGCGCCTGGCGTTGTACTCCAGCTGTTCGGCGCGCACCTGTTCAAACGTTTTTGCAGGCGACATGTTCACGCTCCCCCGGTTCCAGTGGCAATGAAGTGTAATTCCGCAGGCCCCGGCGCGGCACCTGCTGCCGGGTCACCATCGGTTCACCCGTCCTCGCGCCGCGGCGCTGCTGTCGCGCACGGCCTTGAACTCGGACGCGGGGCGCCATTCCGGCCAGCGGCGCGCGTTGCCGAGATCCTCCACCATCCGGCGAAACAGCTCGATATCCTGCACCGCTCCGCTCAGGTCCCAGTCGGGCGACCAGGCATCACAGGGCTTGTGATAGCAGTTGCCGACATAGTCGGCGATCCACTGGTTGCCCGCGGCACGACCGCCCTCCACCAGGTCGGCGCCACCGGCAATGCCCATCAGCAGGAGCACAGGCACACCGGCGCGCGCCAGGGAAAAATGGTCAGCGCGGTAGAACAGGCCGTTCTCAGGGAGGTTCTCGGGCGTCACGTAACGCCCCTGCGCTGCGGCAGCCCGCGCCAGATCGTCCTCCAGACTGCTCTGCCCCTCACCGACGAGAATCACATCCCGCGCGGCACCGGCCGTCTGCAGAATGTCCAGCGTGAAGTTGGCTACCGTAGTCTCCAGAGGGTAGATCGGGTCCACAGCGTAGGCTTGGGACCCCACGAGGCCGGATTCCTCCGCGGTCCACAGCGCGAACACCACGCTGCGCTCCAGCGGCGGGCCCGCCTGCAGCACCCGGGCGATCTCCAGCACACCCGCCGTGCCCAGGGCATCGTCGTTGGCGCCCGCACGCACGGTTCTACCCTGCGCGTCCGGTGGCCCCTCACCGTAGGCGTCCCAGTGTGCCGATACCATCAGCACCTCATCAGGCCGTGCGGAACCCGGCAACAGGCCCAGCACGTTGCGGCTGTCGAAGCGGGTCACGGTGACGTCCGAGTGCACACGGAATTGCACCCCGTCGAGTTCGAACGCGGAGAAATCCGGTTGCCGCGCCGCGCTGCGAAGTGTCGCCAGGTCATGTCCCGCCATGGCCAGCAGTTCCGTGGCGGCGCCTTCATGCAGCCAACCCTGTAACGCGATCGGCGCGGGGCCCGTTGCATTCCTGGCCAGCGCCACGCGCTCCCCGGCACCGGCCGCAGCCACGCTCCAGTCGTAACCCGCCGCTTCGGTCTCGTGGATCACCAGTGCGCCCAGGGCCCCGCGCCGCGCGGCCTCCTCGTACTTGTAGGCCCAGCGGCCGTAGTAGGTCATGCGGCGATTGCCAAAGCGCCCGGCAACAGGCTCACCGGGCTCGGCAGCGAAGTCGGGGTCGTTCACCAGATACACGGCAATCTTGCCCGTCAGGTCGATGTCACCGTAGTCGTCCCAGTCTCGCTCCGGGGCCGTCACGCCAAAACCGACGAACACCAGCGGCACTTCCTCGGCGTGGATGTGCTCCGCTGCCCGCACGGTGCTGACCTCTATATTCTCACCTTGCACCAACTGTAGCTGGCCTTGCGGGTAAGTGAACGCCAACTGCGGCGATTCGAGGAAGGTGCGCATCATGGGCACGGCCTGTGTCCACTGCCCGTCCCGGCCGCCCGGCTGGATGCCGATGGCCTGAAACTGTTCAATGAGGTAGGCGACGGTTTTATCCTCGCCCGGCGTGCCCGGTGCGCGCCCCTCGAAGGCGTCTGACGCCAGCACCTTGACCATCGCCTCAAGGCGCGCGGGATCAATAGCCGCGGCAGAAACCGGCACCTTGCCTGTGGAACAGCCGCCCACAATAACCGCCATACCTGCGGCGAAAAGGAAACGTCTCAACATCAGCGGGCTCCTGCAATGCGTTCACGCGCCCGGTGAGAACTGCTCACCGCGGCCGGTTGCCACCATCCTAACAGCACGAGGGAGACTGTGAAGCCCCGCGTCTCCCGGGACAGCGGAGCTTGATCTAAGCGCACAATCAACGATACTTGTGTGGTCTTCACCCTGCAGCCCCGACGATTGGTTGGATGGAAGACACCAAGGCGCACAAAAACAAGGATTGAAGGATGGCGCAAGCGCTCAACCCGGCGGAGGCCAACCGGGCCGTCATCGAACACTATTTCGCCGTGCTCCAGGGCCTCGCGGATGATCGCGACCTCGCGGACTTCTTCAGCGACGATGTGACCTGGCAGGTACCGCCCAGCAACCCCCATATCACGCCCAACCCGCGGGTGGGCCATGCGGCGGTCATGGACCTGCTGCACAGCGGGGTGGGGGTTTACGAAGCCGGCAGCATGGCCATCACCCTGCAGCCGCTGATTGCCGACCAGACCCGGGTGGCCGCGCTGTTTTCCATGCAGGCCCGGCTCGCCAACGGCAACCCCTATCGCAACGATTACTGCATTGTTTTCACCCTGCGGGACAGCCGCATCTGCGGCGTGACCGAGTATCTCGACACGCTGGCGCAGGACCGGCAGAGCGTCTGATCCCCCCGCGGCGCGCGAAAATCGCAGCGCGGTACCCGCGCCGGGTGCTATGTTTAGGGTATAAAAGTCCCTGCGCCGGAGATCCACATGCCCCACGCCGTATTCAGATCGCTGACCTGCCTGGTCATGCTGCTGGTCAGTCTGCAGGCGGCGGCTGACCCTGCGTCCCTGGCCCGCTGGGAGGCCTGGCTACTCGAGAAGCACCCGGACAGCGCCTGTCCCTGGGTGTTCGCAGACACGCCAGAGCGCGCCTGTCTCTGGCCCGGCCGGCTCAACCTTGAGGTGCAGCCTCAGGGCCTGCTCTTCACGTACGAGGTCGAGGTGTTCCAGGAGGATGCGCTGGCACCGCTACCCGGCGGCCCCGGCGTCTGGCCGCTGAACGTTACCGTAAATGGGGCGCGGGCCGCCGTGCTCGACCAGGCCGGCCAACCGCAGGCGCTGCTGGCGCGCGGCAAGCACCGGATCAGCGGGCAGTTCCGCTGGCAGCGACGCCCTGCGGCCCTTCCTGTGCCGGACTCGATTGCCCTGGTCAGCGTCACCGAAGGTGGCCAGGCGGCACCGGCAGAGCGTCGCGGCAAACAGGTATTGCTGAACCGCGACCGAGCAACCACCGCGGCGAGAGAAAACAACTCACTGGACATCGAGGTGTTTCGCAAGCTGACAGACGGCGTACCGATGACGCTGGAAACACGCGTGGTGATGACCGTCAGCGGCGAACCGCGAGAAGTACAGACCGGCCAGCTCGCCTGGCCAGGCACCGCGCTGATGGACATCGACTCACCGCTGCCCGCCCGCGTCGAGAACAACGGTGACCTGCGCGTGCAGTTGACCGCGGGACGGCACACCATTACGACGGTGTCGCGCTTTCTGCGGCCCGCAGACCAGCTTGCCGCCACCCAGCACGGCGCGCCCTGGCCAATCGTGGAGTACCTGAGCTTTGCCGCTGACAGCAACCTGCGACAGGTGAAACTCTCCGGGGCGCCCGGCATCGACACGTCGCAGGCACCGATTCCGGAGGACTGGAAAGAACTCCCGGCCTGGCGCCTGAGCGCTGACGACGCTCTGCAGCTCACCACGGAATACCGTGGCGACCAGTCCCCCCCCAGTAACAGCCTCGCGGTGAACAGAAACCTGTGGCTGGATTTCGACGGCACCGCCCTCACCGGCGTGGAGCAGGTGACCGGGGCCATGCGCAGTGACTGGCGGCTGAACGCGCAGACCGACACACAGCTCGGCAGCGCCAGCGTGTCCGGCCTGCCGGTACTGGTCACGCGGCATGCCGACACCGAGGGGGTCGAGATCCGCAGCCCGGACATCGCGCTGCAAGCGGTCACCCGCATTGCATCCCCCACAGACTTTTCGGCAACGGGCTGGCAAAGCCGCGCCGACAGCTTCGATGCAACGCTGCACATCCCGCCCGGCTGGCGCATCCTGCACGCTTCCGGGGTGGAAGGCGTGCAGGGCACCTGGCTGAGTGACTGGGACCTCTGGGACATCTTCCTGGTGCTGGTGATGGTCGCTGCCACACGCAAACTGCTGGGTGTGAAGGCCGCGACGCTGGCGGGCGTCGCCCTGCTGGCCGGCTACCATGAGCCGGGCATGCCCACTGCGCTGCTGGCAACCCTGCTGTTGTTGTTGCCCCTCGCTGCCGTTGCCCGGGGCCGCATGCGGCGCAGCATCGCCATTGCAGCCACCGTCACCGGCATCGCAGCCGCGCTGGCGCTGGCGCTGGTGGCGTTCTCGATCAGCAACTTCCGCCTCGCCATCTACCCCTCACTGGAGCGCAGCGCGGTGGGGGTCTATGACTACAGCAACGACCTCGGTGTCCACCCCGACGCCAACCACGATCTTGACCTGAGGGAAGTGGCCGCCGTTGCGGACAGTGTGCAGGCTGGCGCCGAAGCCCTGGCACAACGATCCGCGGTGGCAGGCAAAGTATTCAGCGCCGGCGCGCCCCCGGGCTCCGCCGAAACCGCCTACCTGCTGGGGGACACCGACCGCGTACAAACCGGACCCGGTGCGCCCAACTGGCTGTGGAACACGGTACAGCTGCGCTCCGGCAGCCCGGTGCCGGAAGGTGCCCGGCTCTCGGTGCTGTACAGCCCCCCATGGCTGACGCGGCTGTGGCGGGTGGTGGGTGTGCTGCTGACCCTTGCCTATGCCGGGTTGCTGATGCAGGCACTGCTGCACGCGCTGCGCGCCCCGCCGGCAGACGACGGGAACGGCGTCGGCAACCCATCCGTCGGCGCCGCTGCACTGGCCCTGGCAGTGGGCCTGTTGCTCCCCGCCCTGCCTGCGCCGGCCGTGGCGCAGGATTTCCCGCCCGCCGCGTTGCTGCAGGAACTGGAACAGCGGCTGTTGCAACCGCCGACCTGCACGCCGCACTGCGTCGCCCTCGACGAAGGCGTCATCACCACCGAACGCAATGCGCTCACCATTGGCTTCAGCGCCTATGCGGCCGCCGATATGCTGCTGCAGCTGCCCACCCCCCGCGAGGGCTGGCAGGTGACGACCCTGCAGGTGAACGGTGCCGACGCCAGTGCTCGCCTGCACGACGGATTCCTGTCTGTGCGGCTGACCCGGGGCCACCATATCATCAGCCTGGGCGGTCCGCTGCAGGGAGACACGGCCAGCGTGAGCCTGCCCGTGGCAATCCACAACCTGAGCACCCGCGGCAGCGACTGGCAGCTGAGTGGCCTGGTGGATGGCCGTGTGCCCTCGGGCACGCTGTCCCTGCGCGCCCTGTCGGCGGCCCGGGCAGAGGCCGGCAAGCGCATCAAGCCGGACCCCATTGAGGCCTTCTTCGCCGTGCACCGCGAATTCCACATCGGGCTGCAGTGGCGGGTCGTGACCCGGGTCACGCGGCTGGCACCGGCCGCGGGGCCGGTGGCCGTGGAGGTTCCCCTGCTGGACCTGGAGCGCCCCCTGTCCAGCGCGGTGAATTTCGCCGGCGGCAAGGCACAGCTGCAGTTCAGCGATCGCCAGCAGCAGGTCAGCTGGGAGTCCAGCATCAACCCGGTGAGCGAGTTGCAACTGCAGGCCGCCAGCGGGGATCACTATGTCGAGACCTGGCGCCTGCGTCCTTCGGCGCTGTGGCGACTGAGTCACGAGGGCCTGCCGCCAACCCGCCCGCTCGGCGGTGCCGACAGCCTGCAGCCACTGTGGAAACCCTGGCCAGGGGAATCGCTGGTACTGAAGTTCGAGCGGCCGGAGGGCGTCGCCGGCCCGACCTTCACCGTCGAGGGAGCAAAGCTGTCCTTCCAGGCGGGCACTGCAGTTCGGCAGAGTCAGCTCGCCCTGAACATCAAGGCCAGCATGGGGCAGGACTATGCCCTGACGCTGCCCTCCGGCAGCCGTGTGACGGCGCTGAGCCGCAACGGCAACGACCTCAACCTTCCCGAGAGTAATACCGTCACCGTGGCCCTGCAGCCCGGCCATCAGCACATCAGCCTGACCTTCGAGCAGGACGGTGGCAGCGGCTGGTGGAGTGAGACGCCCCAGGTCGTGTTGCCCGGGGGAGCCAGCAACATTTCGCTTGCCTACACCCTGCCGCAGGACCGTTGGCCGCTGTACCTGAGCGGGCCGGCGATCGGCCCCGCCATGCTGTACTGGGGCGTCTTCTGCGTCATCCTGCTCGGTGCCCTGCTACTGCACGGGCTGAACCGGCGCATCGGCGCCGGTATTCCCATCGGCCTGGCGGGGTGGCTGCTGCTGGGGGTCGGGCTGTCCACCGTCAACAGCTACGGGGTACTGGTCGTCGCCGGTTTCCTGTTCCTGCTGGCACTTCGGCAGCGTATGGATCCCGCCGGCATGAACCGACTGACATTCAACCTGATGCAGGTGGCACTGGGGATTGGTGCGTTCATCACGCTCGCCACCCTGGTCTCGGCAATTCCGCTGGGCCTGCTGTCCAGCCCGAACATGCTGGTCACCGGTAATAACAGCTGGTCGCACGTCTACAATTTCTTCCAGGACCGGGCGGACGCAGACAGCTTCCCCACTGCCACCGTGATCAGTGTCAACCTGATGGTCTATCGCGCCGTGATGCTTATCTGGGCGCTCTGGCTCGCCAACCGGTTACTGCGCTGGGTGGCCTGGGGCTGGCAGGCCTATGGCAGACACGGAGTGTGGGTGGCGAAACCCTGACTGCCGAGCGAATTACCGGGCCCGCAGCAAAGCCGGCAGACCCGAGTCGCGCTGCACCCGCTGCGCTACGCCGGCACACCACACCGCCTCGCTCCCCACGACCTCCAGTGCCTCGCGCGCACGGGTGATGGCGGTGTACAGCAGCTCCCGGGTGAGCCCGGCGCGGGCCTGCTCCGGCAGCAACAGGGCCACGCGCTGGAACTCGGACCCCTGGGTTTTGTGAATCGTCATGGCGTACACCACCTCGTGCTCGGGGAGCCGCCCGGGCGCCATGGGGCGGAAGCCGCCCGCTGAGGGAAACCAGGCCATCAGCTGGCCCCCGTCGTCCGGCCAGAGCAGCCCGACGTCACCGTTGTACAGGCCGAGGTCGTGGTGATTGCGGGTGATCATGATGGGTTTGCCGCGGTAGTGCGCCAGCCCCGCAGGGTTCATCCGCGCCAGCGCCAGACGGTTGATCGCTTCCACGCCACGCGGCCCACCGCGGGTCGGACACAGAATGCGGAACTGCTGCAGGTGCATGAACGCCTGCGCCAGGCTGTCGGCCTTCGCAATGGGCTGGTAGTACAGATCCAGCCAGCGCGTCACCGCCGCCCCGCTGCCCGCGTCGTCAAACCGGGCCAGTGTGTCATCGGCGGCACTCAGTGTCTGCAGGCTCCCCGCGCCGTCGCCTGCCAGAACCTGCCGCGCCAGCCGGGCAATGCCGCCGCTGCCATCGAAACGGCGGCTCTGGCGCAGCACCGTGAGGTAATCAGCCTCGCCGGATCCCGCCTCTGCTGCCTCCAGCGTCACCCCCAGCGCGGCAAACCCGGCCAGCCGCCCAGGGCTGTAGCCGCTGGCAGCGCCAGCGGCGAGATCCGCCAGCACCGATCCGGCGGCCACCGAGGGCAACTGGTCGGGATCCCCCAGGAGAATAACACGACAGTGCGCCGGCAGCGCCTCAAACAGGCGCGTCATCAGGGGCAGGTCGACCATGGAGGCTTCGTCCACCACCAGGATATCCAGCCGCAGCGGGTTGTCGGCGCGGTGCCGGAAACCGGGGCTATATGACACCACCCCGAGCAGACGGTGCAGTGTGATGCCGGTATCCGGTATGGCATCGAGCACCGCTGCCGGCAACAGCCCCTGGAGATCCGACCGGGCCGCCGCTATCGACTCGGCCAGCCGCTGGGCGGCCTTGCCGGTGGGCGCCGCCATGCCAATCGCCAGCGGCGCGGCACGCCCGGGTGCCAGACAGGCAATCAGGCAGGCCAGCAGACGGGTGACGGTGTAGGTCTTGCCCGTACCCGGGCCGCCAGCCACCACGGTAAATGACTGCAGCAGGGCATTCGCCGCTGCCACTTTCTGCCAGTCGGGCGGCTCACCCACGGCACGGGCGGGGAACAGCGTGTCCAGCACCTCACGCGCCTGCGCAGGATCGGCCGCTGGGGCCGACGCCAGGCGCGGACGCAGTGCCGCCGCCAGCCGCTGCTCGAACTGCCAATAGCGCCGCAGGTAGAGTCGCGGCCCGTCGAGCACCAGCGGCGTCGCGCTGTCCGCATCCAGCGGCAAGGCCGACAGTCTGTGTTGCCAGTCATCCAGTGCCGGCAAGGCACCGTGCCCCAGGGCGCCCGCGACGCCGCGCTCGGCCCAGTCGGGGAGGTACAGACAGCTGTGCCCCTCCTGTAGCGCCTGACTGACAGCCATAACCGTCAGGCGCAACCAGTCGTCTTCGCAGCGGTACCACCGGCACAGCGCCTGTGCCAGGGCGCGATCCAGCGCCGGGGCCTCGGTCGACAACATCATCCGCCACCCTCCTGCGCGCGGAAGAAGCTATCCAGCGCATGGAGACCATCGATGTCCACATCGCGGTGGTAAACCCCTGCTCCCCCACGGGGGTGCAGGCCGCGCAGGTAAAGGTAGTGCACCCCCCCCAGATGCTGGGCGGGGTCGTAGTCCACGAGCCGCGTGCGCAGGTAGCGGTGCAGTGCCAGGGTATAGAGCAAATACTGCAGGTCGTAGACGTTTTGCTGTACATCGGCGGTGAGCGCATCGGCATGGTAGTCCCCCAGCCGATTGCCGAGGTAGGTCGACTTGTAATCCACCACGTAGTAGCGCCCCTGCCACAGGTACACCAGGTCGATATAGCCGTGCATCATGCCCTTCAGCCGCACCGGGGCTGGCAGCGGTGCCTCGGCGCCGCGCCGATGGCGCACAAGCAGGCGCCCGAGCGCCTCGGGATCAGCGTCACCCTGCATGGGAAAATAGAATTCCACCTCGCGCAGGGTCTGCTGCGGCGCCAGGTCCGCCAGGCGCGCACCACTGGGCAACGGCGCCGCGAGCTGCTGCGCCACCCACTCCGCCAGCGCCGCGCGCCAGCCGGGTTGACCCAGCAGCAGGTTGGGATAGCGGCGTTCCGCCTGGTCCAGCGCGCGCGCCAGGTCCGGGCGCTGGAAGTCCAGGTCCTCGAGCAGATCATGCAGCAGGTTGCCGGCCTCAGCGCCACGGCGCAACGAGAAGCGCAATTCTCCGGGCGAGTCGGGGCCGGGCTCGGCAGGCGCGGTGACCTCGCCGTCTCTGTCCGGCGTCGACAGGCCGCCGTGGCGCACGTTGCGGGTCAGTGCAGAAAAGGATGACAGCCACCAGTCGCGCTCAATGCGCCCGGTGAACACAGCCGGTGCCAGCGCGGTGTCTGCTGTGGCAGCGGTGGCAGGCGCAGGTGCCGTATCCTGCCCTTCCAGCTGCAACACGGCGCAGTCGCCGGCATCGGCCATGGCCCGCACCTGCTGCTCCAGGGCGTCCCAGCGGGTGACCTTCAGGCAACGCGCCAGCGGCGAGGTCTGCAGGCTGGCAAAGGCCGCTGCCATCAGGTAGACGCGGCGCGCAGCGCGCGTCGCCCCCACGTACAGCAGGCGCACATCCTCCGCAGCCTGCTCCTCGCGATACCAGGCCAGTTCCTCATCCGTAGGCTCGAGGGCGTGCCGGGCACTGAAGTCATGGCGCTGGTGGTAGCGCACAATGCCCGGACGCTGGCGGGCCTGATCACGGCCGTAACTGATAAACGGCAGGAACACCACGGGATACTCCAGACCCTTGGCCCCGTGCAGCGTTACCAGACGGATCAGCCTGCCGTCACTCTCCAGGCGCAGTTGCTGTGTTTCCGTACCGGCACTGCCCTCGGCTTCCTGGCGGGCGTTGGCGAACCAGTGCAGCAGGGCTTCAGGTTGGCGATGGCGCTGGCTGGCCGCCTGCAGCAGCTCCAGCAGGTGCAGGCTGTTGGTGAGTGTTCGTTCGTGACTGCCGGGCAGCGGTTGCAGATGTTTCTGGTAAAGGCCCAGCGCCATTTTCATGAAGCCCTGGGCAAACCACTGCTGGCGCAGCGCTGCGACATCAGCGCAGGCCGCGGCCCAGCGGTGCTCGTCCTGACGCAGCGCATACAGGGCCGGGGTGTCATAGCCCAGCCACGGCGTGGCCAGGGCCGCTACCAGCAGCCGGTCATCCTCCATATGCAGAATACCGAGCAAGGCCTGCTGCAGGCTGGCCGCCTCGTCGCTGTTGAAAACATTGTCCGAGGCACTCAGGTAAACCGCATCCAGGCCCAGCTCGCGCAGCGCCCGCTGCATCTCGGCGGCCTCGAAACGGTCGCGTACCAGAATGGCGATATCCGCCGGTGACAGGGCCTCGCCCTCCAGGCGGGCCTGGCGCAGCAGGCGCGCGATCTCCTCCGCAGTCCAGCGCGCCAGATGCTGCTGGCCGGCCCGGGTGTAGCCCGTGCCCCGCTTGTCTGCGCCGGGCAATGTCGGGTCATGGGGCAACAGACACCACTGGAAATCGGCACGTGGAGCCGGGTCTTCCAGACCCGCGAGATCGGTTCGCCCCGCCCGCACCGGGTGGTAGTCGATGCCGAAGCCAAAAACATCGCTGCCGGCGGCAGCGGACAGCTCGGCGCCGTAAAAAAGCCGGTTGTAACCGCGGATCACGCCCTCGCTGGAGCGGTAGTTGGTGTCCATCACCCACTGCGTGTCGGCGTCATCACGTGCCTGCAGGTAGGCAAACACATCACCGCCGCGAAAGCCGTAAATGGCCTGCTTGGGGTCACCGATCATGCACAGCAGTGGCGCTGAGGGCGACGCAGCAGCGTAAATGGCGTTGAGCACGTCGTACTGCTCCGGGTCGGTATCCTGGAACTCGTCCACCAGCGCCACCGGATACTGTTGCAGCAACGCAGCGGCCAGCGCCGGGCCCTGCTCTCTGTCGTGTAGCCGCTGTCGCAGACGTGCAACCAGATCACTGAAATCCAGCTGGTCGAGCCGGTCCTTGGCCACAGACAGGTGCTCACGGGCAAAGCGGATGCCCGCCTGCGCCACACTGGCCCGGTAGGCGCGCGCCGCAGCGGGGAGCTGCTGCATCAGCGCGTAGAGCAGCGGCATACGGGCCTGCTTGGCGGCTGTATTGACGTAGGATCTGGCCGGCAATAACGACGCCAGTTGCGCCGCCTGTACCGGATGCCATTCGGCGTCCAGTGCCTCGGTGAGGGACTGCAGCACCGATGCGGCCTCGGCCCGGGTGTGCAGCGAACGCCGCTTGTCCACATCCAGCGCCTGAAACGCTGCAGACTCCTCGGTCCAGGCCGCACGCAGCGCGCGCCAGTCAGCCCGCAGGTCCGGCATGTCCGGTGCCTGCACGGGTTCGGTGCCGGCGATCACCCGGCCCCAGGTGGCGAAAAAGGCCTCCGGTCCATCCCACAGCGCATACAGCGCCGCAAAACCGGGTTGCTGGCTCTGTTGCCGATACCAGTCCTGCAGTGCCTCCAGCACAAGCGCACGCGTCTCCGCTTCCATATCGGCATGAAAACTGATGCCGCTGCGAAAGGCCTGCTGGGTCAGCGCCCGCTTGCAGAACCCGTGGATGGTAAACACCGCAGCTTCATCCATATCCAGCAGCGCGCGGCGCAGCAGGGCACGCGCGCGCGGCGCCGGCTGCTGCGCGTAGAGGTGGGCGAAGAACGGGTCTTCGGCGTCGCCCCCCCAGCGTGTGAGGGCCGCGTTGATTGCCTCGGCGAGACGCCCCTTGAGCTCCGCCGTAGCGGCCCGGGTGAAGGTCATCACCAGAATCTGCTGCACCGTCAGCTGCCGCTCCAGCAGCAGGCGCAGGTAGAGACGGGCAATGTTGAAAGTCTTGCCGGTGCCGGCGCTGGCTTCGATCAGCTGCCGCCCCTGCAGCGGCAGGGTCTGTGCCCGCAGGGATTCAACCACCGCCTGCCTCCAGCGCAATCTGCGTGTGTTCAAGGTGCTGCAGCATGGGGCCGTAGAAAGGAAGCAATTGCGCCTGCAGAGACTGCGGGTCCGGGGGCTCGGGCCAGAACCAGGCCAGCCACGGGTCCGCGCCCAACCCCGCGCGCTGATAACTGTCCTCCCACAGCGCCGGAAAATGGGTCTCCACGAAGCCCTCCTCCAGGGCCAGCATGCCCAGACTGCCGTGCAGCGGCAGTGGCGTCAGCAGGCTGTCCTGCCACAGCTGACACCAGTCCGATAACAGCTGCCGAGCGTGCTCCGCTGGCAGAGGCGCTGCGTGCAGTTCCAGCACGCCATTGTCCTCGCCACGATAAAAACCCAGCGTATCGCTGGGGGCGAGGCAATTGGCCACCAGGTGGTGCAGCCAGAGGGTCAGGTAGTCTCGGGCCTTGGGGTTGGCCAGACGCGCAAACACCAGGCTGCCCTCGGCACCTCGCGGCAGCGTGGCCGTCAACTGCAGGCCGTGCAGCGCCAGTGACACCTGCTCACCCGCTGGCGGCGCTGAACGTGACTGCAGGTGCTGTGCAAAACCGCTCGCCTGCTCCCGCCATTGTGCAATCTGCAGTGGGGTTACCGGGTTGGCGGGCAAGCGGCCGGAGAGCATTTCGCGCCTGACCGCCGCCTCCAGTCCGGCGCTGTCACCCGCCCACAGGTGCCCCAGCATGTCCTGTTGCACACGGTAGCGATCCAGGTGCGTGGTGACGAAAGGTTCGCTATCGCTGAGCAGCGCGGTGGCCGTGCGCTCCGGGGTCAGGCCCAGGCGTTGCTCGGCAAAGTGTCGCGCCGGGTGTTCGAGCGCCCGCACCAGCGTGGTGAGCGGCAGGGTTTCAGGCAGCTGCTCCGGCGCCGGCAGGCTCACCACCCGCAGGGGCGCAGCGAGCGGTGCAGCGAGACGCCGCCAGTGGGGATCAAAGGTGCGCAGTTGGCCCCGGTAATTGTCCGCACTGAAGGGCTGTAGTGGCAGCGTCCTGAGATCGCTGCGTCGCCAATGCGTGGCCTGCTCCAGATAGCGGGTAAGTTCTGCCAGTACCAGAGAAGGCTGGCGCTCGCTGTTATTGCGCACATCGTGCCCCTGGTAGCTCAGGTACAAGGCATCGCGTGCGGAAACGAGGGCCTCCAGGAACAGGTAGCGATCATCACCGCGGCGGGAGCGATCACCCGGTCGCGGCCGATCCTGCGCCATCAGGTCGAAACCCAGCGGCGGGCGCTGGCGCGGAAACTCGCCGTCATTCAGCCCCAGCACCGCCACCAGTTTGAAGGGAATCGACCGCATGGGCACCATGGAGCAGACCGTCACCTGCCCGGTGAGGAACTGTCGCCCCGTGCGCGTGGGGCTTTGCAGGCTGCGCTGCAACACCTCCCGAACCACCGCCAGCGGCAGCTCGCTGCTAAAACCCGCCGCTCTGCTGTGCTCGCCCAGCTCCCGGATCACAGCGACCAGGTCCTCATGCGCCGCATCCAGCGGGCCACCCTCGGCCAGGAAGGCCAGGCGCAGTCTGTCGTGCAGGAACTGCTGCCAGTCGGCGACGCTGCGCAGCGCGCCGAGATCCCGGCGCAGTGCCTGCAGGGCCTCGATGAAGGCGCACAGGCGCCCGAGCAGGAGGGCATCGGCGCCCTCGACCTGTGGCAGCAGTAAACGTTGCTCCACCACCGCCTCTTCGTCACCCCAGGCAAACCCCAGCAGCAGGCGCTCCAGCCCCTGGGCCCAGGTGAATTCGTCGCCGCTGGTGCCCGGCACCCATTCCTGGCGGTGCTCACCATCCAGGCCCCAGTGCACCGCAGCGGCCTGCAGCCAGTGGCCGATACGCACCAGCTCCGCAGGCGTAATGCCAGCGCGCTGCTGGATGGCAGGCACCTGTAGCCAGCCCAGCACCTGACCGACCTGCAAACGCGCATCCGGCAGCGCCAGCAACGCCAGGAAGGCAGCAATCGTGGGGTCCGCGTCGCCGGGGTTGCGATCGGCAATCGAGCAAGGCAGCGGCGGCACATCATCACCGAGACCCTCGTAGCGGCCGGCAAACACCGCTTCCACAAAGGGGGCGTAGTCCTCCACGCTGGGACAGAGCACCACCACATCGCGCGGTTTCAGGGCGGGATCGGCATTGAACCGGTGCAACAGCCAGTCATGGAGTCCCTGTACTTCGCGCAGCGCACTGTGCGCCGAAGCGATGGTAATGGAGTCATCAGACACCGGCGTCGGTGCTTCGCGACCGTCGACAAACCGGAACATGTCGCGTTGCAGCATCGTCAGCAGCGTGTCCGCTGCAGGTTCCGTGAACAGCTCGGTCTCCGTGTCCGCCCAGTCCGCGAGCAGGCGCACAAACTGCTGGCCCTGCTGGCCGAAGCTGGTAATCAGCGGATTGCCCGGTTCCTCGACGAAGCCGTCTTCACTGTCATGCTCCGCCAGCCAGGTTGCACGCCGGCGCGCGACCTGGCGCTCGCTTGCAGCCTCCTGCCAGAACTCATTGCTGGGGTTCAGGTAGAGCAAAAAGATCTCGACGCCCTGCTGCGCAGACAGCACGCGCAAAAAATCCAGCCACAGTGGCGCGAGGGAGTTCACACCGAACACGAAGAAGCGCTCGGGCAACCCGACCACCGGCTGCGTGAGACGCTGCATAGCCTCACGCAATAACGCCACCGGATGCGCGGGCACCTCGGCCACCAACATGCGCCAGAGCAGTCCCTGCCAGTGCAGCGGCTCTCCCGGGTCCGGTTCACGTGCTCCACGGCCACCGCGGTCCCAGGCCTCTACCCAGTCGGGCCGGTACATCAGGTACTGCTCGTACAGGTCCGCAAGCTCCTCTGCCAACTGGTAGCGACGCAGCGGCTGTTGCCGCTCGGACTGCTGCTGCCAGTAGCGGGTGGGCTCCAGGAACAGGGGGTCTGCAGTCACCGATGGGCTGCCCAGCAGGTCGTAGATACGCCAGGCCAGCACTTCCCGCTGGTAAGGGGAGGCCTCCGGCACAGCGTCCTCGCCCAGCACTGTGCGAATCAGCGTCCACATGAACCGCACCGGCAGCGGAAACTGCAGGTTCATGGCAATGCCGCGCTGCGGATGCTCTGCGAGCTGCATGCTGAGCCAGTGCTGCATGCCCCGGTGCTGCACCAGTATATGCTCCGGTGCCAGCGGCGAGGCGGCGGGCACATTGAGCAAGGCGGCCAGCGCGCCGGCCAGGTGTTCCAGCCTGTTTGAGGGGAAGACGTGGATCATCGGCGCTCGGCGTCCCCGAGATCGCGGAGTACCGGCGCCACGAAATCCGGGTCCAGCGCGCGGCGCGGGTGATAGGCAGTAACCTGACCCATGAAAGGGGGGTGGATAGAATAGCCCAACAGCGACTGCAGCTGTGGCGACATCGCGGATGCCAGCTGCGGGGGAATGCCGAGAAAGAAGTTCTCCTGTGGTCGGGCCCAGGGCTGGCAGTACTGGTTGGAAAAGGCCCGACGTGTTCCGCAACTCGCGTTGGCACCGCCGCGATGCAGCAGGGTTCCCGCGAACACCAGGCAGCTGCCGGCACTCATGGTCACCGTTTGCACCTGGGCTGCCACGCGCTGGTCCAGCGCCTCGCCTGCCGGCTCATCGCCCTGCAGGTAGGCGCCCGCCAACTCCGCGTCCGACCAGCGATGGCTACCGGGAACCACTTGGGTACCGCCATTCTCCGGGGTGAAGTCCTCAACGGCTACGATGGTGGAAAGACTGATCATCGGGCGTGGCCGCGGCACCGTGTAGAACGCATCGTCGGTATGCCAGGGCTGCGCTGTTTCACCCGGGCCGATAACAATGGCCTGGCTCGCGGTGAGCAGGAAATTAGGCAGCAATTGTGTCGAACACAGGGCGAGGATACGCGGGTCCTCCACGATATCCTGGAACACCCTGTCCCGCGCAACCAGCGTGTAGATGCGCTCGGTGGCTTGCCCCTCAAAGGCATTGCGGCCGAGATGACCGCCCAGCCACTGGTCGAACAGCAGGTTGATACGGTGCAGCTGCTGCGCGGACAGAAAGTCGGGCAACACGGTATAGCCCTGCTGTGCGAGCGCTTTACGGTGCATATCCATAGCGCGGGAGTCCATTGCTCAGGTCGTCTCGCTGTCCGTGGCAAAGAGTGCCAGCGTAGCGGCGTCCGCGCCATTTGCAAAGGCGTGTGATGCGCGACTACCCATTCCCGCTCTGCTTGCTTACCATGTGCGCTCCGGTCGCCGAGCACCACCGCCTAACATGGACAATTTCCTGCTGATCCTCGCCTACCTCGGCATCGGCCTGTGCCTGCGCCGGCTGCGCGGCATGCCCGGGAATACCTCGGAGGTGCTGAACGCCTACGCACTCAACGTGGCGCTGCCGGCGGTGATTCTGAGCAATGTGCCGCTGCTCACGTTTTCCAGCGCGCTGCTGATTCCTACCATTACCCCCTGGCTGCTCATGTTACTGGTGGTGCCCCTGGTTCTCCTGCTGGGCCGCCTGCTGCACTGGCCGCGCAATGTGGTGGGGGCGCTGCTGATCGTGCTGCCTTTGGGCAATACCTCCTACCTGGGCTTTCCACTGGTGCAGTCGTTTTTTGGCACGGCCGGCATGCCCTACGCCATGGTGTACGACCAGTTGGGCTCCTTTCTCGCACTGGCCAGCTACGCAGTGGTGATCGCGGCCTTCTACAGCCCGCAGGTGGCGACGCCCTCTGCCCGCGCTATTTTCACACGGATTGTCAGTTTTCCACCTTTCCTCGCCCTGCTGGCCGGGCTGGCGCTGCGCGGGACGACGCTGCCCCCCCTTGTAGAGCAGCTGGTAGCGACCGTTGCCGCCACCTTGGTGCCACTGGTAATGATTGCCGTGGGCTTCCAGATCAGCATTCGTCTGGCACGCAGCGAACGGCTCACCCTGGCCATTGCACTGGGGATCAAGCTGGTGTTGATGCCGCTGTGTACCTTCATACTGTGGAAAGCCCTGGGCCAGCGCGGGCTGGCCACGCAAATCGCCGTATTCCAGGCCGCGATGCCACCGATGATCTCCG
The DNA here is from genome assembly GCF_963973825.1 of uncultured Haliea sp. Lineage (NCBI taxonomy): Bacteria > Pseudomonadati > Pseudomonadota > Gammaproteobacteria > Cellvibrionales > Halieaceae > Haliea > uncultured Haliea sp. The sequence goes on along the minus strand of NZ_CAXBAE010000015.1, from coordinate 79,706 downwards.
CCGGCACCATCGCCATCATGGCGGGTCTGGCACCGCGCCTGGTTGCAGGCCTGATCGGTATCGGCATCCTGTTATCGCTGGTCACCCTGCCCACCCTCTACTGGCTGCTCTCCCAGAGTGGCTGAAGCCACCCAAACGCATTGGAGGAAGCCATGTCTCAACCGCCCGTCATCACCGAGCGCGCAGGCCCTGTGTGTACGATCATTCTCAACCGGCCAGCGCAGCGCAATGCGGTTGACAGGCCCACGGCGGAAGCCCTGCATGCCGCCTTCATCAACTTCGCCAACGATGACACGCTGCGCGTAGCCGTGCTCACCGGCGCGGGTGGGCATTTTTGTGCCGGGGCGGACCTTGCCGCGATGAACGATCCCGAGCTGCGCAACACAGTGAATGAAGACGGCACCGGTCCCGGGCCCATGGGCCCCACCCACCTGCAGCTGGAGAAACCGGTGATTGCCGCGGTTGCGGGCTACGCGGTGGCCGGTGGACTGGAACTGGCACTCTGGTGCGACCTGCGCATCGCAGAGCAATCCGCGACCTTTGGCGTGTTTTGCCGGCGCTGGGGCGTACCCCTGATTGATGGGGGTACCGTGCGTCTGCCGAGGATCGTCGGCCAGGGCCGCGCCCTGGACATGATACTCACCGGGCGCCCGGTGGACGCCGCAGAAGCCTTGCAGATGGGCCTTGCCAACCGGGTCGTGCAAGATGGCGAGGCGCGGCGGGCCGCAGAGACGCTGGCCGCCACAATCGCGGCCTTTCCGCAGCACTGCCTGCGCGCCGACCGCGCGTCCTGTCTCGCCCAGTGGAGCCTGCCACTGGAAAACGCACTGCAAGAGGAAGGTCGCGGGGGCTACCCGGTCATCGCCAGCGAGGCACTGGGCGGCGCCGCGCGCTTTGCGGGCGGGGCAGGCCGCCACGGAGACTTCAACACCTGAGCAGGCATTCACCCGATGTTCTACCATGCACGAACCTGAACCGTTGATCTGGAGTAGCCCATGGCCCCGCGCACCCCACAGGACCCGGATGGTATCCGCCTGCCGGTAAAACTCGACACAACATCCAACGGGGAGTTCATGCCCATCCCGCTGGACGCGATACACCACCATGCCAACCGCCTGGCGCTCAGCACGGCTGATGAGAGTGCACGGCATTCCGGCCTGCGCCGACGCGCTTTTCTGACCAGTGCCTGCGGCGCCGCCACCACCCTGCTCGCCTTCAACCGTGCCTATGCCAGCCTCGGCGAGCGCGGCGGCTATTTCGAACTGGAACCCGATGCACAATGGGACCAGCAACTGGCCGCCGCCCAGGTGGGTGGCAACGAGTTCATCTTTGATGTGCAGGGCCACTTCGTGAACCCCACAGGTGCCTGGACAGCAAAGCTGCCTGCCGAAGCTCGCCCCCTGAGCGGGCTGCCCAACGCCAGCTGCCCTGCCGCGGAAGGGCCGGGTCGCGCCTACCTCGACTGCTTCAATGCCGAACAGTTTGTTCAGGACGTTTTCATCGACTCGGATACCGACCTGATGGTGCTCTCCTTCGTGCCCTCACGCTCCGATGCCGAGCCGCTGACCATAGAGGAAGCGGCCGCTACCGCGGAAATCGTGGAGCAGATGCAGGGCACCCACCGCCTGCTGCTGCACGGCCGGGTCAACCCCAACCAGGAGGGCGACCTGGATGCCATGGATGAACTCGCCGAACACTGGGGCGTCGCAGCGTGGAAGACCTATACGCAGTGGGGACCGGATGGCACAGGCTTCTGGCTGGACGACGAAGACACCGGCATTCCGTTTCTGGAGAAGGCGCGCAAACTGGGCGTGAAGATTGTCGCCATCCACAAGGGCCTGCCCTTTGGCAAAGAGTCCTATGAGCATTCGACCTGCGCCGACATCGGCAGGGTTGCCAGGCGCTACCCCGATATGAGTTTTCTGGTCTATCACTCCGGCTATGTCGCCGGCAGCGCAGAGGGGCCCTACGACCCGAACCGTGAAGACGGCGTTGACGCACTGGTCACGTCACTGCGCGCCAACGGCATTGCACCCAACAGCAATGTGTATGCGGAGATGGGCAGTACGTGGCGCTATCTGATGCGCGACCCCGACAGCGCGGCGCACACCCTGGGCAAGCTGCTCACCTACGTGGGGGAGGACAACGTCCTCTGGGGCACCGACTCCATCTGGTACGGGTCGCCGCAGGACCAGATACAGGCGTTTCGCACCTTCCAGATTGCCGAGAAGCTGCAAGCGATGTACGGCTACCCGAAAATGACCGCCGAGCTGCGGGCCAAGGTGTTCGGGCTCAATGCGCTGAAACCCTACGGGCAGCACGTGGCCGACCTGATGCCGCGTTTCAGCCTGGACAGCGTCGCACAGCGGCGGGAAGACAGCCGCAATGCACCGGACCCGCATTTCCGCACTTATGGCCCAAAAAACCGCCGGGAATTTCTCAACCTGATGCGCTGGCAGGGCGACTTATCGTGACCGCGTGCCGGGAAACGTGAGTCGCATCACATCCTGGCGACGTGCATTGCGGAAATGGTCGTCAATCGCGGCGCGATCCTGTATCTAGTGCGCTTGGGAGTAGACGCCAAGCGGGGGTACAACCGGATGACTCGCAAATCACGCACTGCTGCGCACCATTTCAAACGGTTCGACCGATTGCTCGCCGCGGTTTTTCTGGCGATGGTGGCGATACCGGTCGCTCTGGCCCTGCCCGCCTACCAGGATCGCTCTGCCGGCGAAAACCGCTCGCAGGCGAAGGCCGCACTGCTGGCCCTGGCGGGAGCGATGGAGCAACACCTTGCGCTCGGCGGCACCTATGCCGGAGCCACCGAGCACGGTGCGCCTACGCCAGCGGCGCCCTCCTCCGCACTTTTTCCCCGCGAAGCGCTGTCCAACAGGGCGGCGCACTACGAGCTCACCATCGAATCGGCAGACGCCAAGGGATACGTTCTGCAGGCCAGGCCCATTACAGGAAGCCGTCAGGAAGATGACGGCGTTCTACGGCTCAACCATCTGGGCCAGAAGTCCTGGGACCGCAATAATGATGGGGCCATTGTGTGGGCTGAACAGACCTGGGATGCCTGACGACGCGCACTCCGCAGCGCCCGGCAGCAGGGCGCGGAGCGCGGCAGCTCAGTTTTTCTGCTCGAGTAAGGTGAGCACGCTGGAGAAATCCTGCTGACCCATGCCGGCCTCCTGCAGGCGCGTGTAAAGCTCGCGCGCCAGCTGGCCCATGCGATTGTCGACGCCACTCTGGCTGGCGATATCCATGGCCAGGCCGAGGTCCTTGGCCATCAGGTCGACCATGAAGCCGGGCTTGTAGCCGTTGCTGGCCGGTGCTTTTTCCATCACGCCGGGATAGGGGTTGTACACCTCCAGGGACCAGTTGCGCCCCGAGCTGGCGAGCATGATTTCCGACAGCACCGCAGGATCCAGCCCGTTGCGTACACCCATTTCCAGGGCCTCACAGGTGCCGATCATGTGAATGGCCAACAGCATGTTGTTACAGCCCTTGGCCACCTGCCCCGCCCCTGCCGGGCCGGCGTGGAAGATGTTCTTGCCCATGCCCGACAGAATGACCCGGGCCTTCTCGAAGGTTGCCGCCTCGCCGCCACACATGAAGGCCAGGGTGCCTGCGGCGGCGGCAGCAACGCCGCCGGATACCGGCGCATCCATGAAACCGATACCCAGGGCCGCTGCGGCCTGGCCCACTTCGCGTGACGTTGCGGCATCGATTGTGCTGCAATCCAGCACGGTGGTCTCCGGCCCCAGGCGAGCCAGCAGGCCATCATCGCCCAGGTAGACACTGGCCACATGCTTGCCGGCAGGCAGCATGGAGATGACATACTCGGCGCCCACCACTGCCTCACCGGCGGAGGTGGCGACCTGGGCCCCGGCCTCAGCCAACTGCTGACAGGCGGCCTGCGACAGGTCAAAGACGGTTACGCTATGACCGGCCCGAATCAGGTTGGCGGCCATCGGGCCACCCATGTTGCCAAGGCCGATAAATCCAACTTGCGCCATTGTGAAGTCTCCTGTGCGGTTTAGAGGTCGGCCAGCGGGTTGTTCGGCCAGGGCGCCGTGAAGAAGCCATCGAGCAGCGCTTCCGGTACTTCACGGGTGCTTTTGTAGGCCCAGGCCGGGTTGCGATCCTTGTCCAGCAGCAGAGCGCGCACGCCTTCGGCAAACTCCGGGTAGCGCACCACGTTGGTAGCCAGCTGGACTTCCGACTGGAACACCTCCCGCAGGGAGCAGTGCCGGGTGGCCTGCAGCTGGCGACTGATCCAGAGCGCCGCCAGTGGCGAGCCATGCGCCAGGCCGTCGCGGGCGCGGGACAGCCACTGGTCGGTGGTCTGCTGGTTAACGATGTTATCCACCACCTGATGGACGTCGTCGCCGTCGCAGAGGGAATTGATCCGGCTCAGGTGCGGCTCCACCTGGCCCCCGGGCATGCTGCCGATACTCTGCTCGGTGAGCGGGCGCAGGATATGCCGCACGCGGGCATGATTGGCTGCGCAGTCCCCGCGCCAGGCGCTGCGACGCAGCTGCTCCAGCACGGCGTCCTTGTGTTCACTGGCGATAAAACGGTCCGCGAGCCCGGTAAACACCGCGTCGGCAGCGTTGATGGAGGCACCGGTGAGGGCAAGGAATTGCCCCGACTTCCCGGGCATGTGGTTGAGAAACCAGCTGCCGCCCACATCCGGGAACAGCGCGATGGTGATTTCCGGCATGGCGATGCGGGTGGCTTCCGTCACCACCCGGTGCGAACAACCCGCCATCACACCCAGACCGCCGCCCATCACGATCCCATGACCCCAGCAGATGATCGGCTTGGGATAGGTGTGCAGGGTGTAGTTCATGCGATATTCGCGGGCGAAGAAGGCCTCCGCCTCCTCGCAGGGCCCACCGGGCGTGGCGGTTGCGGAGCGGTGCAGGGCCTGCACATCGCCGCCGGCGCAGAAGGCCTTTTCACCACTGCCATCAATCAGGATGGCGCCGATCTCAGGGTCATCGCGCCACGCATCCAGCTGTTGCTGCAGCGTGTCAACCATCGGTAGGGTCAGTGAGTTGAGGGTTTTGGGCACGTTGAGCGTGAGCCGGCCGAGCTTGCGCTCGGCACAGGCGACAAGCTCAACAATGACAGGGGCATCTGACATGGTTGAATCCTTAGCGGTTTTTCCATTCGGGCTTGCGCTTCTCGAGAAACGCATTCACACCCTCGCGCTGGTCTTCGGTGGAGAACAGCTCAACGAACAGTTCGCGCTCTGCCGCCAGACCATCGCCGATCGCCTTGTCGCGGGCGGAGTGGATCAGCTGCTTGCAGCGCCCGATCGAGCTGGGGCTCTGCTCGCCCACCTGCTCGGCCAGGGCCAGGGCACGTTCCAGCGCCTCGCCGGTGCCAACCACCTCTTCTGCCAGGCCAATGCGCTCCGCTGTGGCAGCATTGATGCGCTCACCGCAGAGGATCATCCGCTTGGCCCAGCCTTCGCCCGCCAGCCAGGCCAGACGCTGGGTGCCGCCGGCACAGGGCAGCAGGCCGACCCGCGCCTCGGGCAGCGCGAGCTGGGCCTGCTCTTCAACAATGCGCAGGTCGCAGGCCAGGGCGACTTCCAGACCGCCGCCCATGGCAAAGCCGTTCACAGCAGCAATGGAGACGCCGCGGAAGTCCGCCAGCGCTTCAAAGGCCTCGCCGAAAAAGCGTGCCATGCGCTCCGCCGTTTTCGGGTCGCCGTCGGCAAACAGTTTCAGGTCCGCTCCGGCCGAGAAGAACTTGCTGCCAGCGCCGGTCAGCACCAGCGCGTATATATCCAGATTGCTGTTCAGCGCAGCGACCAGATCGCGCAGCGCGGGCAGGCTCTCGGTGTCCCAGGTATTGGCTGCGGGGTTGTCGATCGTCACCAGTGCGGTGTGGCCGCGAATCTCGACTTTCAGTTTGTCCGATGTGCTCAGGCTCATTTGATCACCTCCAGTGCGCCTTCCATTAACAGTTTGCGCGCCACAATCACGCGCATGATTTCGTTGGTACCCTCGAGTATCTGGTGCACCCGTGTATCACGCACATGGCGCTCCATCGGGTATTCGCGGATATAGCCATAGCCGCCGAACAGTTGCAGGGCATCGTTGCAGACCTGGAAACCCACATCGGTCGCAAAGCGTTTGGCCATGGCGCAGTAGGTGGTGGCCTGTGGGTCCTTGTGGTCCAGCTTGCTGGCGGCGAGCCGCACCATCTGCCGCGCCGCCACCAGTTCTGTGAGCATGTCGGCGAGTTTGAACTGGGTGTGCTGGAAGTCGGCGATAGCCGTGTCGAACTGGCGCCGCTCCTGCACGTAGGCGGTAGCTTCTTCCAGCGCCTGCTGGGCTGTGCCCACGCTGCAGGTGGCGATGTTGATACGTCCACCGTCGAGTCCCATCATGGCGATGGAAAAGCCCTGCCCCTCGGCACCGAGCCGGTTCTCCACCGGTACGCGCACGTTATCGAAGGTCACCATGCGTGTGGGCTGGGCGTTCCAGCCCATCTTCGCTTCTTTCTTGCCGTAGCTGATACCCTCGGCATCCGCCGGCACCAGCAGCGCCGTGATACCGCGCGCGCCGTTGTCGCTGGTTCGCAGCATGACCACCAGCACGTCGGTTTCGCCGGCGCCGGAAATGAACACCTTGCTGCCGTTGATCACATAGTCGCCCCCCTCACGTCGCGCCGAGGTGCGCAGCGAGGCGGCGTCGGAGCCCGCACCGGGCTCTGTCAGGCAATAGGACGCCAGCTTTTCGCCACTGACCAGCGCGGGGCACCAGGCCTCGATAACGGCATCGGTGCAGAAGTTGCCGATCATGCTGGTCGCCATGTTGTGGATGGTCAGGAATGCCGCCGTGGTGGTGCAACCGCGCGCCAGTTCCTCCACAATCAGACTGGCATCCAACCGGCCCATACCCAGCCCACCGGCACTCTCCGGCGTGTACATCCCCATGAAGCCAAGCTCACCGGCCTGGCGCAGAGCGTCCTTCGGAAAGAAAGACTCCTCGTCCCACTGCGCGGCGTTGGGTGCCAGCACACCGTCGGAGAACGCGCGCGCACTGTCAATAAACGCCTGCTGCTCCTCTGAGATGGAAAAATCCATGGCCAGCTCTCCTCAGAAGCGATTCATGACTTTGCCGAACAACTCCTCGTCGGGCGGGATGACCTTGGTTTGCGCCAGCGGTTTGGATACCCAGGTCTCGTTGATGAGGTCGCGCCAGGTAATGTTGTGGTTGATGCTGTTGCCGCCCCAGGAGCCACAGCCCAGCGAAAAGGTCTGGCGCATGCCGTTCCACAGGTTGCCGCTATTGGAGGCTGCCTGGGGCTGGTTAACCATCACCCGCGAGGTGCGCGTGGCCATCGCCAGTTTCAGGATGTTGTCGTCGTTGTTGGAGTAGATGCCACAGCTGTGGCCCTGGCCCTGATACGCCTGGATACGATTGGTCAGCTCGATGGCTTCGTCGATGTCGCGCACCTTGTACAGGGCCATGGTCACGGTCAGCTTCTCGCCCGAGAAGGGATAATCGGGGCCGGCACCCACTTCGGGCACAATCAGAAACTGCTTGCCCTCGGGCAGGTCGATACCCGCGCGTCCGGCGATGGTCGTGGCGTGCTGCGCGACGATCGCCGCGTTCAGGTGGCCGTCCTGCCAGATCACGCTCTGCAGCCGGGCCTTGTCCTCACCTTCGATGACGTAACCGCCCTCGTGCTTGAGCTTCTCGAGAAACTCGTCGTAGATGGATTCAAACACCAGCACGGAGTTGTCCGAGGAGCAGGAGGCGGCCAGGTCCAGCGTCTTGGAGATACGGATTTTCTCCGCGGCTTCGTCCAGGTCGGCACTGTCGTCGACCGTAATCACCGCATTGCCTACCCCCACGCCCAGCGCAGGCGTGCCGGAAGAATAGGCCGCCGACACCATCGCTTCACCGCCGGTGGCGAGAATGCGGTCACACTGGCGCATCAACTCGTTGGTCTTGTCCAGCGAGGGCACATCAATGCTCTGCACCAGGTCCGCCGGCGCGCCCATGGCAACGATCGCCTCGCGCATGTAGTCACAGATCATCTTGTTGGTCAGTTTGGCGCGCGGGTGCGGCGCGATGATAATGGCATTGCGCCCCTTCACCGCAGAGATGGCCTTGATCACTGGCGTGGCCTCCGGGTTCGTGGAGGGTGACAGGGCACCGATGACACCGACCGGCTTGGCGATCTTGATGATGTTGCGAACCGGGTCCTCTTCGATCACGCCGACGGACTTGTCGTTGATGATGTCCATCAGGGTCGCGCGCGTTTTACGGTGAATCTTGAGGAACTTGCCGTCGTAGTTCCCAAGCTGGGTTTCCTCGACGGTAAAGCGGGCAATTTTCTCCGACACACCTTCACGCGCCACCGACCAGACCATGGCGGTAATCAGTTCGTCCACCTGCTCCTGGGTATAGTGTTCGATGGCCGCCTGCGCTGCGCGGGCACGCGCCATCATCTCGGCAATTTCCTGCTGTACCGGATTCGGATCCTGATTATGCTCTGCTGTCGCCATGGGGCGTACTCCTGTCGTACACGGGATAAATGGGTTCCAGCCACGGCCTGCTACCGGAACTCTTATAGTAGCCGAGCAGACTACGCCGCGGCGGTGAACTGTCAAAGGGAGAAAATTGCGGTATATATGGATGATATTGCGGCTCAAACCATCCAATAATACCGTTTTCCGCATTATAGCTTCACGTGGCACAGCCTGGGCACCCGGCGCCCGTGCCGCGGGAGGCGGTGGTTCATGCAAATTGCATCCGCCAGCGCTAGACTGCGCGGGTAGACCAACCACCCGGACGGACCCGGCCATGCCGCGCAAAACCATCGACCTGCCCGATCACTTTCTGTTTGAAACGCACTATGACGTGCTCTACACCGACGTCAATGCGGCCAATCACCTCGGCGCGGACCGGCTGCTGTCCATTGCCATGGAGGCGCAGCTGCGCTTCATTCGCCAGCTCGGCCACGGCCAGGCCATCGCCTTTGAGGACGCCGGGCTGATCATGGCCCACGCGGAAACCGCGTACCTGGCCGAAGCGGATTACGGCGACCGGCTGCGGGTGGAGCTGGGTGCGCGCGAGGTCGAGGAGAAAAGCTTCCAGTTCGTTTACCGCATCAGCAAGGATGACAGCAGCGTCGAAGTGGCCAGGGTAGCCACCACGCTGCTCTTTTTCGACTACCCGTCGCGCCGCGTGGTACCCGTGCCCGAGGATTTCCGCGCCCGGGTGACCGGGACAGCGGAGGAACCGCCATGGCGTGGATGACCCTGACGCTGTCACTCGGGGGCCTGGGGCTGCTCCTGTTGGGTATGGCCATGATGACCGATGGCCTGAAGGCCGCCGCCGGCAATTCGCTGCAGGGATTTCTCGAACGTTCCACCCGCACGCGGCTGCGCGCGGCGCTCGCCGGCTTCGGCATTACCGCGCTGGTGCAGTCCTCCAGCGCGGTGATCGTCGCCACGCTGGGGTTCACCAACGCCGGCATGCTGCGCCTGAAGCAGGCCGCCTGGGTAGTCTTCGGCAGCAACGTGGGCACCACCATGACAGCGTGGATCGTCGCCCTGATCGGACTGCGCATCAAGGTTGAAGTGGTTGCGCTGCCGCTGATCGGCGTGGGCATGCTGCTCAAGCTGTTCGGTGATAACCGGCGCATGGCACACATCGGCATCGCGTTGGCGGGCTTCGGCCTGCTGTTTCTCGGGCTCGGCATGCTGCGCGATGCCTTTATCGATGTGGCCGACTGGATTCCCATCGAGCGCCTCGGCGCTTCGGGTGTGCTGGGCATCGTGCTCGGCGTCGTATTCGGGGCCCTGCTGACGGCGTTGATCCAGTCATCCTCCGCGGCGCTGGCCATTGTCCTGACCGCATCCGTCACCGGCGTGCTTACGCCCCTGCTGGGCGCCTCGCTGGTCATCGGCGCCAATATCGGCACCACGGCAACCAGCCTGCTGGCCAGCATCGGCGCCACGGCAAACGCCCGCCGGCTGGCACTGGTGCATGTAACCGAGAAAATGTTCACCGGCGTGATTGCGCTGATCCTGCTGGGACCCCTGTGGTGGGTGTCCGAGCAGCTTTCCGGCGGCGCCGACGGGCGCACCAATATCAGCACCGGGCTGGCCCTGTTCCATACCCTGTTCAACCTGCTGGGACTGGCGCTGATGTGGCTGCTGGCAGACCGACTGCTGCGCCTCGTGGAGCGCTGGGTGAAGCAACCCGAACTGAGCTCCGAGCGCTTGCGCTACCTCGACGACACGGTACTCGCGTTACCCGCGATGGGCGTGAATGCCATGCACTCCGAAATCAAGCGCGTATTCAAGCAGCTGCTGTCCCGGGGACGCATTATCATCGACCCGGACCGGGAGCCGGCACCGGAGGAAACCCTGCACACCGGTGTGCTGCTCACAGCCATCGCCGACTACGGCAACCGCATCGGCGCCCAGCACCTCAACAACGGGCTCTCGGAGCAGTTTCTCAACCTGAACTGGGCGCGTGAGGAATGCATGCAGTTGCGCGATCTTTTCCTGGAACTGGCAGAGTTTCCCCAGGCCGATATCAACGCCGCCCTGACGCCGGCCCTGCAGGAGGCGCTACTCGGACTCATGCGCAGCGGCGAGCTGAAACAGTTGACCCTGGAGGAGCGGCGGGCACAGCTGCAAACCGTCAAACGCCTGCGGCGGCAGCGCCGGGCGGAGCTGCTGGAACAGATCGGCAACGGGCTGCTGGCCGCCCCGGAGGCGACCCGCCGCCTGCACGTCGTGGCCCTGTTCGAGGGCGCCGCCAAACACATCCTGCACATCGCCGAGGTGATTTACCCGCAGCTCGCCGCGGACGCCGGGGAGAGTGCCGACGCCCCCGTCGCAGCCACCTGAATCACGGCGCGCGGCAGGTTCAAGTATTTACGCCACCTCGCAGGGCCTGCCCGGAAGCATGGCCACGACCGGGTTTTTCCGGCCCAATAGGTCACCATTGCCTGTGACAACCCATCGACAGAGTGTCCCGAACGATGCGCTTCCTCGCTACATCCTGCCTCACCGCCTGCCTGCTGGCAGGTATCGCCCATGCTGCGCCGGTCAGCGAACAGCGCCTGCTCGCCGCCGGCAGCGACGTGGACAACTGGATGAGCTATGGCCGCGACTACAGCGAACAGCGCTACACACCGCTGGACCAGATCAACGACGGGAACGTCGACGGGTTGGGCATGGCCTGGTATTTCGAAACCGACACGCACCTCGGCCTGCAGTCCACCCCGCTGGCGATTGACGGTGTGCTGTATTTCAGTGGTGCCTGGAACACGGTGTACGCCGTTGATGGCGCCACCGGCCAGATGCTCTGGACCTTCGACCCGGAAGTGCCGCGCAGCAAAAGCATCACCGCCTGCTGTGGCGTGCTGAACCGCGGTCTCGCCGCCTGGGAAGACCTGCTGTACATCGGCACACTCGACGGACGCCTGATTGCCATTGAACGCGCCACGGGCAGCCTGCGCTGGTCGGCCCAGACCACCGACCCCAATCAGGCCTACTCCATCACCGGTGCGCCGCGTGTCGCCCGGGGCAAGGTGTTTATCGGCAACGGCGGCTCCGAATTCGGCACGCGGGGATTCGTCAGCGCCTATGATGCCGCCAGCGGTGAACTGGCCTGGCGCTTCTACACGGTACCCGGCAACCCCGCTGACGGCTTCGAGAACGACGCCATGGAACGCGCCGCCGCCACCTGGAACGGTGAATGGTGGCGCTACGGCGGCGGCGGCACGGTGTGGGACAGTATCGTCTATGACCCGGAGTTCAATCAGCTCTACCTGGGGGTGGGCAACGGCGCGCCGCACAATCGACGCATTCGCAGCCCCGGGGGCGGCGACAATCTCTACCTCGCCTCCATTGTGGCGCTGAACCCGGACACCGGCGAGTACCTGTGGCACTACCAGCAGGTACCGGGCGACACCTGGGACTACACCGCCAGCCAGCAAATGACCCTGGCGGACATCCCCTGGCAGGGCGAGCAGCGCAAGGTCATCCTGCATGCGCCCAAGGCGGGCTTCGTCTACATCGTCGACCGTGCAACGGGCAAACTGCTCTCTGCAGAACCCTACACCACGGTCACTTGGGCCAGCGGCTACGACCTGGATACTGGCCGCCCGCAGGAAAATCCGGGGCAGGACTACGACGGGGAGCCGGCCATGGTGTTCCCCTCCGCCATGGGCGGACACAACTGGCACCCCATGGCCTACAGTCCGGATACCGGGCTGCTGTACATCCCGGAGCTGGACATGGGCATGGAGTTCAACGAGATTGATGCCGTTGACTACCAGCACCTGCGCCGACACTACAACACCGGCTATGAATTGAGTGGCAAAGCCTACTCGCAGGCCTTTACCCAGGCCATGCTCAGCCACTTGCCCAAGGCTCACCTGCTGGCCTGGGATCCGGTGCGCCAACAGGCGGCCTGGAAGCTCCCCCACCCCTACACGCACAACGGCGGGGTGCTGGCCACCGGCGGCAACCTCGTGTTCCAGGGCACTTCGGACGGCCGCTTTATCGCCGTGCGCGCGGATAGCGGCGAATTACTCTGGTCCTTCCCCACGGAAACCAGCGTGATGGCAGGCCCCATCAGCTACCGCGTCAACGGCGAGCAATACATCGCCGTCACCGCAGGTCGCGGCGGCGCGTTGATGATGAACATGGGCAGGAGCTACCCGACCGGCAATCCCAACAACCGTCTGCTGGCATTCAAGCTCGGCGCCTCGGGCACGCTGCCCGTGACCCCCGTCGCAGAGCGCCCCCTGCCCCCACCCATGCCGGAGGCGAGCGACGAGCAGATCGCCGAGGGTCGCAACCTGTTCAACCGCTTCTGCGCGCGCTGCCACGGCGCCGATGTCGTGGGGGATGGCTCCATCCCCGACCTGCGCTACCTGGCGCCGGTCTGGCATGAGAACTTCGCCAGCGTGGTTCTGGACGGCCTGATGGAGCAGGCGGGAATGCCCCGCTTCGACGATGTGCTCGACAAGGCACAGGTGGATAACATCCACGCCTACGTCATCGCACGGGCACATGAAGACCACGCCCTGCGCACCGATCAGGGATGGCTGGCACGCGCACGCAGTTACCTGATCGACAGCGCGGCACAGCTGGCAGCCTGGCTGGTCAGACGGGACGCAGCGACAGACTGACCACCCCGCACAAGGAGACCTGGGTCACACCCCGCGGGTTACACGTTGTTACCGCTGCGTCACTGTCGTATCCTCGCATGCTTGGCGAGTTGGTGGCTCCATCCTGAAATCTTCACGTATCACAATCCGGTTCCCCTTCGGTTGGCCGGCCCTGGCGGGGTCGTTGCTGCTCGCCTGCCTGTGGGCCCCGCCGGGCGTCGCGCTGAATCCCGATCGCCTGCCCAGCCAATACCTTTTCGACCGCTTCGGGCGCGATGAGGGCCTGCCCTCGGACACCGTGTGGGTCGCCCGGTCCGACCGCGAGGGCTTTCTCTGGCTGGGCACCAAAAACGGCCTGGCACGCTTCGATGGCGTCAAGTTCACGCTGTTCAACAAACTCAATCAACCCGCCTTCCGCTCCAACGATATCCGCGACATTGAAATTGTCGCCGACGGCAGCGTGTGGCTGGCGACCTACGGTGGCGGCGTACTGCACTATGTAGATGGCGCATTCACGGCCTACACCACCGACGAGGGCCTCGCCGACAATATCGTGCACGACATCCTGCCGGCCGCCGACGGCACACTCTGGTTTGCCACCAGCCAGGGGCTCTCGCGGCTTCGCGGAAACGAGATGCGCAGTTGGACGCAGCAGGACGGCCTGGTGGACAACCGCACGTTCCGCTTGCTGGAGGAACCCGGGGGTGCCATCTGGGTGAGCACGCTGACCAACGGCCTGAGCCGTTTCGACGGCACGGCATTCACCAATTTCACCGAAGGCAGCGGCCTCGACTCCACCCAGGTCCACTTGCTCCACCAGGATCCACAACTGGGCCTGATTGCCGCGACCGCAGCGGGCTCCACCTACCGCCTGACCGCCACCGGCCCCGTGCCCCACGAAAGCGCGGTGCTGCAAACCGGGATGATTCTCCACTCGGCACTGCGCGACGGGGACGGCAACCTCTGGCTGGGCACCTACGGGGATGGCCTCTGGCGAGTGGGGAAAAACGACACGCTGGAAGCGTTTCCGCTGGCCACACAGCAGCCGGGCTATGTCTTCGAGCTGTCAGAAGATGCCGAGGGCAATGTCTGGGCGGCGACCATGCACGGTGTACACCGCCTGCGCGACAGCGACTTCCTGCAGTTTGGCCCCGCCGAGGGCCTGGCCGCCGCGACCTTTGTGGTGACACAGAGCCCCGTGGACGGCAGCATCTGGACCGGCACCGAAGGCAGCGGACTGTTTCGACTGAACCCCGATCACAGCGTAACGCAGTACACCAGCGAGCAGGGTCTCTCCAACGACAACGTGTCCTCACTGCTGGCTGAACCCGACGGCACCCTCTGGGTGGGCACCTTCGGCGGCGGGCTGAATCATCTGCACCGCGATGGCTCGGTAATGCAGTACGGCCGCGACGATGGCCTGCCCAACGTGCACGTGATGGGGTTGCAGCGCGACGCCAACGGCCGGCTCTGGGTGGTCACCGATGGCGGTCTGGTCTGGCTGGACCCCGACAGCGGGCGCTTCATCGAACGCACCGACCTCCCCGCCACCCTGCTGCGGGAGCTTCGCGCCGATGCACAGGGCCGCCTCTGGCTAACCAGCAATGGCGGCCTGCTCCAGCTCAGCAACGACAGCTATCAACTCTGGTCAGAGGCTGATGGGCTGGGCAGCAATCTGGTCAGCACCACCTACACCGATGCCAACGGTGTCGTCTGGATCGGCAGCCGGGAGTCCGGCCTTGCCCGGCTCGATGGCGACCAGCTGTTCCAGTTCACGCTGGAGCATGGAATGCCGCAGCTGTCGGTACTGGCCATACTCGAGGACGATGCCGGCTGTCTGTGGATGAGCGGGGCAGATGGGCTGGTTGCCGTCGAGCGCGCCGCGCTGGATGCGGTGGCTCGGGGTGAGTCCCGCCGGGTGCGCGCCCGTCTCTACGACGAGACCGACGGCCTGCGCTCGGCCCAGTTCCTGGGCGGATTCCAGCCCGCCGGCTGGAAGACCGAGGACGGGCGACTGTGGTTCCCCTCCAACCTTGGACTGGTCGCTGTGGTCCCCAGGGACTTCAGCACACTGGCTGCGCCCGCGCCGCCGCAGATCGAGGAAATACGCGTCAACGGTGAACCGGTACCCATCGCCGACCCGCTGATGCTGCCAGCCGAAGCCGCCACGCTGGAAGTGGACTACACAGTGCCGCGGCTGGGCGCGCCCCATACCCTGCGCTTCGAGTACCTGCTGGAGGGCTTTGATCGCGACTGGCACAGGGTAGGCGGCCGTCGTACCGCCTACTTCACCGGTCTGCCGCCAGGATCAATGACGCTGCGGGTCGCCGCGTCCAACCACGATGCCGCACAGGACACCTCCCCGCGGGGCGCGGAAACGCGCCTGGCGATCTACCGCGCACCCTACTGGTACCAGACGTGGTGGTTCCGGATACTGGGCACCATACTGGCCCTGCTGCTGCTCCACCGGCTGTACCGCCTGGCAATTCGCCGCGCAGTGGTGCGCGAACGGCAACTGGAGATGCTGGTCAACCGGCGCACCCGCGAACTGCAGATCGCCCTGTCCAAGGTGCAGGAAATCTCGCGCATCGACAGCCTGACCGGCCTCGCCAACCGACGCTTCCTCGATGAGAACCTCGACAGCACCTGGGCCCAGTGTGCAGCGCAGCACGCACCAGTCAGCATCATCATGCTGGATATCGACTGCTTCAAACAGTACAACGATGCCGCTGGCCATATCGCCGGGGACGAGTGCCTGCGCAAGGTCGCCGAGGCGCTGCAGTCTGACGTCTTGCGTGACGAGGATCTGGTGGCCCGCTATGGCGGCGAGGAATTCCTCGCCCTGCTGCCCGGCGCCGATTCCGCCGCCGTCACCCAGGTGGCACAGCGCATTCGCTCACTGGTCCGGGAACTGAAGATCCCCCACCCCAACAGCCCGGTTGCGGACTACCTGACGGTGAGCGTCGGCGGCGCCACTGCCTGGCCCGCCGAAAAGGGTACCCCGGACGAGCTCATCCAGCGCGCGGACCAGGCCCTCTATGCGGCCAAAGCCGCAGGGCGCGACCGTGTGCGTATCGAGGAGAGCAACGGTCAGATACGGTAACAGGGCCGGTAGTCGAACTCGCCCTCACCCAGCTTCATGCGCTTCTCCCTGACCAGCAGACGCAGCAGTCGATCCATGGCCTGCATCAACCCCGCCTCGCCGTTCAACTGATACGGACCGTGCAGGGCCACCTGCTCGATGCCGAAGGACTTGACGTTGCCGGCGACCAGGCCGGAGAAGGCGCGGCGCAGCTGGCTGGCCAGTTCATGCGGCGGCAGGGTACTGCGCAAATCCAGTGCCGCCATGTGCTCGTGGGTAGGCACAAAGGGACGCTGCAGGTCCGGCGCGATCACCAGCTCCCAATTGAAATAATAGGCCTGCTGCAGTTTGCGCCGGCGCACGTGCTGGGCCTGCACCGCCGCGCGGACAGCGGCACCGACCTCATCGGGAGCGCCGAGGATAACCCGGTAGTGGTCGCGCACCCCCTCGCCCAGGCAGGCGATGAGGAAACGCTCCAATTCGCGGAAATACTCGGCACAGTGGCGCGGCCCGGCAAAGACCAATGGCAGGCTCTGTGCGTTGTCCGGGTGCATGAGAATGGACAGCAGGTAGAGCACCTCCTCCACCGTACCGACGCCACCCGGGAACACCACAATCGCGTGCGCCAGACGAACAAAGGCCTCCAGCCGCTTCTCGATGTCGGGCATGATCACCAGTTCGTTGACGATGGCGTTGGGCGATTCGGACGCGATGATGCCCGGTTCGCTGATGCCGATGTAGCGCCCCGACTTGATCTGCTGCTTGGCGTGGCCCACGGCGGCCCCCTTCATCGGGCCCTTCATGGCGCCGATACCGCAGCCTGTGACGATGTCCAGACCGCGCAATCCCAAGGCATAGCCCACCGCCTTGGCGTAGTCATACTCTTCGCGGGGAATCGCATGGCCACCCCAGCAGACCACCAGTCGCGGCTGTTCATTCGGCCGCACCACGTCAGCGTTACGCAGAATCCGGAACACCTCATCGGTGGGGTCGGCAGCCCCCGCCAGCGGTCCCGCATCGCGGGAAATGGCGGTGTAGACAATATCCCGCAGGGCCGCGAACAGGTGCTCGCGCAAGCCGCGAATCATGCGTCCGTCCACGAAGGCCTGGGCCGGCGCGTTGAACAGCTCAAGGCGCAGGCCGCGAGGTTGGGGCACGAATTGCAGGTCAAAATCCGAGAAGTCAGCGTAGATCTGTGCCGCGTCGTCCTTGTCGCTGTCGGTATTGAGAATGGCCAGCGCGCAGCGTCGGTACAGTTCGAACAGTTCGCCCCGGGTGGTTGTGAAGGCCGCGATCTCCGCCTGCGAAAGCAGGTTCAGCGAGTGGATCGGGTTGACGATCGTGTGTGCGCGTTTACTCACCTCATTGGCCTTCGGGGAAATCACCCCAGTCCCGCGCGAGCGGCACTTCCAGACTGTTGTCCCCGGTGCGCAACGGCTGCCCCACCATCTCATCGTAGGCGCTCTGGTGGCGCAGAAACAGCGCCGGCAGGGGCACGCCGGCGAGGCGCTGCTTCATTTCCGTCACATTGCGCGTGCGCAGCGGTTTGCCGTCGGCTTCGGTGACCAGCAGCGGCTCTGCGCCGAAATCGGCGTAGGCGAGGTAGATACTGAAGTCCAGCGAATGAATGACCACGCGGGTCAGGCCCACACTGTGTTGCAACTGTTGCAGCGTGATTTTCACGTTATTCCCCTTCCTGCCGAGGTGCGGCGAAGTTGCTACGTTAACCCGATTGTGCATAAACTTGAACCGACCCGCTCAGGGCCAGCAGAACACAACAATAACAAACCATCATGCAGGAGCTGGAATGATCGTTTCCGACCGCCCCTCGGGGCGCCCCCTCTGGCTTGCGACGCTGGTCGCCAGTGCACTGCCCTTCTCCACTGCGGTGCAGGCACAGCTCGAGGAAGTCATCGTCACCGCCCAGAAACGCGCGGAGTCCGTGCAGGATGTCCCTATCGCCATCACCGCCTTCGATGAGAACGCGCTGCGCAGCAAGCAGATCAACGGCTTCGCCGACATGCGTTTCACTGCCCCGAACGTCACCTTCAACAAGGGCAACTTCACCGGCAACAACTTCCAGATTCGCGGCGTGGGCACCAACCTCGTCGCCGCGTCGGCGGACGCCGGTGTGGGCGTACACGTCAACGAAGTGCCGCTGATTTCGCCGCGACTGTTCGAAACCGAATACTACGATATCGAGCAGGTCTCCGTGCTGCGCGGCCCCCAGGGCACGCTGTACGGTCGCAACTCCACAGGCGGCGCCGCCAACATGGTGACACGGCCAGCCAGTCTCGATGGCTGGGAAGGCAATGTGGAAGCGCAATACGGCAATTATGACCACACGAAGCTCAGCGGCGCGGTGAATCTCCCCGTGACTGACAGCCTCGCCCTGCGGCTTGCCGGGCTGTGGCTGGACCGGGAGGGCTATACCGACAACGTATTCAATGGCAGCGATGTCGATGGCCGGGACCAGGTGTCGCTGCGCGCATCCCTGCGCTGGCTGCCGACAGACAGCACCCAGGTCGACCTGATGCTGTCCTGGTTCGACGAGGACAGCACACGCACCCGCAGCCAGAAGACGCTCTGTCACAACGACCCCAGCGGCGTCATGGGCTGCCTGCCGGATCGACTGGACTTCGATGTTCCCAATCCCTCGTCGCAGCTCTCCAATATTCTGGCATCCAACGCGCTTCTGGGGCCGCTGGGGGCGTTCACGCTGGGTTCCAATATACGCGGCGAAGTGCCGCGGGACCTGCGCAAAGTCGCCAGTGAACGGTCACCCGTCTACAGGGCAGACGAAACCCTGCTCACGCTGAACATCGCACAGGAACTGGGTGACTACACCGTGAGTTTTGTCGGCGGCTATCAGGACACCACGGTCCTGTCGCAAATGGATTACCAGTGGACGGTGGCCGGCGCTTTTCCCATTCCGGCGCTGCTGCCTGTTGTCGCGCCCACGGCGGCGGCCACGCTCTATGCCGACGGCCTCTGGCCCATCTCTGCACCCTCGCGCAATGCCACCGGCAGCGTTGGCGGCCATATCGATTCCTTCAGCCCCGGCCTTGAAGCCTACGACCAATCCAACCAGTCCTCAGAGCAGGTGTCCGCCGAGCTGCGCCTGCAGTCGGACTTCGACGGTCAGCTGAACTTCCTCATCGGCGGCTTCTGGATGGACGTCGATCTCGATAACCAGTACTGGGTCTTCTCCTCCGGCTTCGACTATTTTGCCAGCGTGTTTCCGGCCGCCGCGCTCGGCCTCGACGGGCAGGGCTGGGTCGGCCCACAGTTCAACAACGAAACCGGCGAGTATGGCATCCGCTCACAGGCAGTGTTCGGCGAAGTCTACTACGCACTGACCGACACCCTGAAGCTGACGCTGGGGGCGCGCTATACACGGGACAAAAAAACCATTGAGGATCGGCAGATCCTGTTCAACAACGACCCGGCGACCGGCGCACCGGTGCTGCAGCCACTGGGCGCGGACCTGCCCATCCCCACCGCGACACGCCGCGAAAGCAATGACTGGCAGGAAGCCACGGGGCGTATCGTGCTCGACTGGTCAGTCACCGCCGACACACTGGCCTACGTCTCACTGTCCCGCGGCTACAAGGGTGGCGGCTTCAACCCCCCCTTCGACCCGGTGCAGTTCCCCAGCCAGGAACCGAACTTCGAACCGGAGTTTGTCGACGCGCTGGAATTCGGCACCAAGAACACGCTGCTGGACAACACCCTGCAGGCAAACTTCAGTGCCTTCCTCTACGACTACACCGACATGCAGGTGTCCAAGATCGTCAACCGCACGTCCTTCAACGAGAACACCGACGCACAGATCTGGGGGGGTGAGGCAGAGTTCGTGTTTGCACCCAGCGCCAGTTGGGTGCTGAACGCCAACCTCGCCTACCTCAACACCGAGGTGAAGGACTTCGAAAGCTTCGATACCCGCGATCCCACCGCCGGGCGCAGCGATGTCACCCTGCTCAAGGACCTGACCAACGCCTCCAACTGTGTAGCCCTGCTGGCGCCGGACGTCTACGCCGCGCAGTTTGGCTCACCGTTCACCCGCTGCAGTGCGCTGGCGGCGGCCGGTGTGCCGATTACCGATGGCATTGCGCAGAACCTTGATGGAAACCACCTGCAGAACGCCCCGGAGTGGTCACTGAGTGTCGGCGCGCAGTACAACCTGGCTTTTGCCGACAGCAGCTCACTGGCATTGCGCATCGACTACTACTGGCAGGACGCCATGTATGCACGGCTGTTCAACCGCCCCATCGACCGCATTGACGCCTGGGACGTCTGGAACGCGCAGGCCACCTACACGGCAGCCGATGGCCAATGGTATGCCAGGGCCTACATCAAGAACATCACCGATGATGATCACCTGGTGGCCATGTACGTCACCGACCCGTCCTCCGGCCTGTTCACCAATGTGTTTTCCATCGAGCCGCGAACCTTCGGCCTGGCACTGGGTTACAACTTCTAGCGGCAGCCGCTACGGGCAGCCTGAGGGGGAATTCTGCTACCATCGTGGCAACGGATTGTCACGGTCGCCGCCCTATGCCCAGACTACTGATCTACATCATCGCTGTTCCCGTCCTTCTCGTGCTGGCGACAGCAGCGCTGCTGCCGGTGTTTCTGGATGAGGCGCGGCTGATACGGCTCGCCACCGAAACCCTGGAGCAGCGCAGCGGCGCCAGGCTGGAGGTCCGGGGCGATGCCGGCCTCTCCCTGCTGCCACGGCTGTCGCTGCAGCTGGAGGATACGGTGCTGCGCTTGCCGGAAGAGCAACAGCCAGAAATCAGCGTGCAGCAGCTGTCGGTGGAAGTGTTCCTGTGGCCACTGCTGTCGCGGGAGGTGGCCATCAAGGGGATCAGCCTGACGGGACTCGAGGTCATCGTGCCCGCCCCCGAGTCCGCGCCCGCCAGCTCGACCCTGGCCCTGACCGATGCCGAGCTGGAAGCATTCTACGCGCAGCGTCGGCAAGCCCTGCGCGCGGCTGCTGAAGCCGGTGCCGGCGCGGCGCTGGGTCTGCCGCTGGCCCTGAACATTGCCAATCTGTCGCTCGATGATGCGCGCGTGCAGCTGCTGCAAGCCGATGGCGCGGCACCGCAAGAGATCACGATTTCATCCATGACTGCCAGCGACATCAACCTCGAGGGCCGCCCCGCGGCGCTCAGCCTCGCCCTGCAGCTCGCCGGCGAGCGCCCTGTCGACGTCACGCTCACCGCAGGCTTTACACTCAGCGCCGACCAGAGCGCAGCCGACGTCGAGGAGCTGACCATCACGCTCGCCGGCGCCACGCGGGAACCCGTGGTGCTGCAGACCAGCGGCACCATCACCCTGAATACCCAGCGCGCCGAACTCGCGCTGGAACTGAGCAGCGGTGAGATTCAGGGCACGGGGACGCTGGTCTACAGCAGCTTCGAGAGTCCGCAGATCGACGCCCAGCTCCGTCTCAACCTGCTGGACCCGGCACTGCTGCTGCTCGCCGGGCCGGAGGCTGCGACCTCAACACCAGACAGCGCGGGAAGCGGTGACGATGCATTGCCGCTGGACGCCATCCGTCTGGCGGACACCCGGGCCGACCTGCGTGTCGAGCGTGCCCTCCTGGGGCCACACGCCATCGACAACCTGCGCCTGCGCCTGCGGGCAGCCGAGGGCGTGCTCAAGATTGACACCATCGCCGGCACACTGCACGGCGGCGCATTGAACGCCACCGCAACCCTGGACGCCCACCGGGCAACCGCCGTGTTGTCCTCCCGCGGTGAACTGACCGGGCTGGATACAGCGCAGTTGCTCGCCGCACTGGAGGCGGAGCCACTGCTCTCCGGGCTCGCGGACGCAGACTGGGAGCTGCAAAGCCGCGGCAATACGGCGGCTGCGCTGGTTCAGAATCTCCAGGGGCCGCTCAACCTGACCACACGCAATGTAGTGCTGGAACAGTTCGGGGTCGAGCGGATGCTGTGCGAAGTGGTTGCCCAGGTCAATCAGGAAGCACTGGCGGCGGAGCTGCCGCAGCAGAGCAACTTCCAGGACCTGAGCGCCCGCGTCACGCTCGGCGAAGGCAAGGCACGGCTGGACCCCCTGCAGGCCGATCTCGCACACATGGCACTGCGCGGCACGGGGAACCTGCAGCTCGACAGCTACGCGTTCAACGCCGAGTTCCGCGCGCGCCTCTCACCGACGCTGGGCGAGCTTGATCCTGCCTGCCGGGTGAACGAACGCCTCACCGCCATCAGCTGGCCGGTGCTGTGCAGCGGTACACTGGACGACAGCCCCGCCAGCTGGTGCCGCGTCGACAGCAAGGAGATCATCGCGTCACTGACCCGCAACGAGCTCGAACGCAAAGCCAAGGAAGAAGGCGGGCGCTTCCTGCAGCGCCTGTTCAAGGGCAAGGACTGATTTCAGGCAGCGCGCAGTGCGCGTCCGAGGCGGCGGCTGCCCAGCACTTCGGTAAAGTCGCCGTCCTGCCACACAGGCTCACCGTGAATCAGCACCCGCGTCACCACGCCATCTGAGCGGTTTACCATCTGCTTGTGGTCAAACAACTCGCGGTGGATAAAGGCGCGGTGATCGTTGCTGTCCCAGCCCTGCAGCGCCGCCGGATCCAGCATGGTGATATCGGCCTGCGCACCGATCTCGAGGCTGCCGACGTCCAGGCCGAAAAATGCCGCGGGCTCGCGGGTCAGGCGCCGCACCATGGCGGCCACGGTACCGAGCCCCTCCGCCTGGGCCAGCTTCAGCGACATCAGGTTGCCGTCAAAGAATGCCATATTGGTCAGGTGGGCACCGGAATCGTTGAAGCCGGGCAGGGCACTGGGATGCAGCAGATAGCCCAGCGTGGCACGGTTGTCCTTGTTGCCGACATCCACCCACCAGCGGAACGACTTGTCGTATTCGCGCAGCAGATGCAGCATGAAATTGACCTCATCCTCCGTGGGTGAGGGAAATTTGGCGAAGGCCTCCCGCTCTGCCTCGGACCGGGCCTCGGCAGCCTGGCCGCGCTGCACGCGCCGCAAACGGTCGAACACCTGCTGCATGCTTTCGCCGTCCCAGTCCGCGACCGGCGCACCGTCGAAGATCATGCGCTCCAGGTCGCGAATCACCAGCTTGTCAGGGAGCCCCAGCTTTGCCTTGAGGCGCGCGAGATTGCGTCCCTTGCGGCCGTGCTCCCAATCGTGACGAAACTCCTCCACGAAGGCCGGATCGTCCAGCAGCGCGCGGCGGCCGGCGACATCGTCATACTCCTTCGCAATCAGTTTGCAGGTGGAAGGCAGCTCCTCGAATACCGGGCTGACGATACCGTCCGACCAGAGACGGAAATTGGTGCCCAGCGCCTGAAAATGGATGCGCCCCTTCAGCAATGAACTGTTGATCAGCTTCGCCAGCCCCAGAAACGCGTTCGAGGCCCTGGGCGCCAGCACGAACTCCATCACCGACAGCGCAGACGTTTTCAGTGGCTTGCCGAACAGGCGCCCGCTGCTGAACAGAAAATACAGCAGGCCCTTCACCCGGTTCTCGATCAACGGCGTGGTCTGCCATACCCTGCCGCGCCGACGCACAACACCCAGCAGGCGCTTGAGCTCGCTGTAACCCGCGAATTGTGTGGGAATGCGCTGGTCCGTGTGGGGCTCGTTGGCCAGGTAATGGAACGGCAGACCGTCGGTGCTCAAGCCCAGATAGCCCTGCTCCATGGCTGTGTCCAGCAGGTTTTCCATGCGGCTCAGCTCGGCCGCAGTGGGTTTGCGACTGATGCTGTCCTGCAGCCCCATCACTTCGACGCGCAGCATGGAGTGGGGCACAAAAGCACCAATATTCGGGCCGAGCGCCAGATTGTCAAAGTGATCCATGTAATCCCCGGTGTTGTCCCAGGTGATTGCCTCAACGCATTTGCTGAGGACTTTCTTCGGGATGTTCTCCACGCGGGTAAAACAGTCGACAATCGGGTTCTGTTCACCCTCCACCTGCTGTCCGAAGCAGGTACCCAGGCTGCAGTTGCCCACCAGCACAGTCGTGGTGCCGTGGCGGACCACCTCGGGCAGCCTTGGATCCAGATCCACCTCCAGGTCGAGGTGCGTGTGGATATCCAGCAGGCCCGGCATCAACCACTGGCCGCTGCCATCAATGACGCGCCCGGCCTCGGCCCGGGGCAGACCCGCCCCGCGCGCCGCTATCCTGCCGTCACGAATGGCGATATCCAGTACCTGCGGCGCGTCGCCGCTACCGTCAAATACCAATGCGTCAGTGATCAGGGTGTCCCAGGTTGTGCTCATGCGGTTCGCTCTCCATGGCTGTGTGCTGGTGTTATTGCATCAGGCCTCAATCTGCCATCCGCCGGCGGTGCAGTAAAGCGCTTCCGCACTGCGGTGGCAGGACCGCATCGGGCAGAATCGCGACTTGCCAATTTAATAAGCATACTTATAATAAACAAACCTACGAACAGCGGGAACCTGACGTGAGCCGCGCGCGCAACGACGCCACCGACCAGCTCAGCTTTGAACTGCACACCACGGCGCGCCTGCTGCGGCGCAATTATGACCGGCGCGCCCGCGCCCACGGCCTGACCCGTGCCAAGTGGCAGGTGCTGTGGTCGCTGTCGCGGGAACAGGGGGTAAAACAGGCCGAGCTCGCCGAGCGACTGGACGTTGCCCCCATCAGTCTCACCCGTCAGCTGGATGTGCTCGAGCAGGAGGGCCTGCTGGAGCGGCGCCGCGACGAACAGGATCGACGCTGCTTTCGCATCTACCTGACCGATGCGGCGCAGCCGGCACTGACCACGCTGCGCGAGCTGGCGGAATTGACCCGCGGTGAGGCGCTGGCGGGGCTCAGCCATGAAGAGATCGTGCAGCTGAAATCACTGCTGGAGCGCATTCGCCAGAACCTGGGCAGAGAGGAGTAGAACCACTGTGTCACTGCTATTGCAAAGACGTCTGCTGATGGGTGCAGGGCTGGTCGCCGGCGCGCTGGCGGTTGCCTGGTTCCTGCTCGGTGGGCAGGGCAGCATCAGCACCGAGAACGCCTACGTCAAAGCCAACAAGCTGGCGCTGTCCAGTGAGGTGAACGCCATCGTCAAGGCGGTGCTGGTACAGCCCAATCAGCCGGTCGAGGCAGGACAGCTGCTGGTACAGCTGGAGGACCAGCCGTTCCAGCTGGCGGTGGCGGAAGCCGAGGCACACCTCGCGCAGGTGAAAAACCAGATCATGGTGCGACGCGCCGACTACGCCGAAGTCGAGGCCGAACTGCGCCAGGCCGAGGAAGATGCGGCGTTTTACCAACGTCAGCTGGCGCGCAACCAGCGCATGGGGCCGTCGGCGATTTCCGAAGCCGACCTCGACGAGTCACGGCAAGAGCTGGCGCGCTCACAGGCCCGGATCGCCATCAACCGGCAGAAGCTGGCAGGCCTGCGTGCCGCACTGGGTGGCAACCCCGACACCCCTCTTGAGGCCCAGGCTGACATACAGGTCGCACAGGCGCAGCTGGATCGCGCCCGCTATCAACTGTCCCGCACCCGCATCACCGCACCCACCGCAGGCACCGTCGCCAACGAAGTGCCCCAACTGGGCGAAATGACCATGGCAGGCTTTGCCGTGGTCACCCTGATGGCGACCGACGACATCTGGATTGAAGCCAATCTCAAGGAAACGCAACTGACCCACGTGCGCCCCGGCCAGACCGCCGAGGTGACCATCGACGCCTACCCCGGGCAGGTACTGCGAGCACGGGTCGACACCCTGAGCCCGGCCAGTGGATCAGAATTCGCCATGATTCCGGCACAGAACGCCAGCGGCAACTGGGTCAAGGTCGTGCAGCGGATTCCCGTGCGCCTGCGACTGGAGAGCAGACCGCAGGACGCCGTGCTGCGGGCCGGCATGAGCGCCGAGGTGCGTATTGCGACGGAGAGTCCTGCACCGCTGGCCAGTGCAGGTGTGAGCCCCACTCCCGGCGCCGACCAGGTGGCTGCCAGCTCCCTGTGAGTCCGCGCACCGCAGCACCCTGGCTGGTGGCCGCCAGCGTCATGCCGGCCACCATTATCCAGGTGGTGGATACCACGATCGCCAATGTGGCACTGCCGCACATGCAGGGCAGCCTGGGCGCAAGCAGCGACCAGGTCATCTGGATCCTGACCTCGTACATTGTGACTGCGGCAATCATGACCCTTCCGGTGGGCTACATGGCTCAGCGCTTCGGCCGCCGCTCAGTGCTGCTCTGGTCGGTTGCCGGCTTCACACTCACGTCCATGCTCTGCGGCCAGGCCACCAGCCTGAATGAAATGGTCATCTGGCGCATTGCCCAGGGCGCCTTTGGAGCGTCACTGGCACCGCTGTCGCAGTCCATCCTGCTGGACACCTTCCCCAAGGAAAAACACGCCTCTGCCATGAGCATCTGGGGCATGGGCATCATGATAGGTCCGATCCTGGGCCCCACACTGGGTGGCTGGCTCACCGACAGCTACTCCTGGCGCTACGTTTTTTACATCAACGTGCCGCTGGGCGTCGCGTCGCTGATCGGCATTTACTGCTTCGTACCCAAAACCCCGACCCTGGAGAAGCGCTTCGACCTGCTCGGCTTCGGCCTGCTGGCAGTGGCGGTGGGCGCACTGCAATTGCTGCTGGACCGCGGCGAGCACGTGCTGTGGTTTGAGTCGCTGGAAATACAGCTGTACGCAGTGATGATCGGCCTTGGGCTGTACCTGTTCACCGTGCACACCCTCACCAGCGACCAGCGTTTTGTATCGCCGGCGCTGTTCCGGGACCGCAATTACGTGACCGGTGTGCTGTTCATTTTCCTGGTGGGCATTGTGCTGCTGGCCACCATGGCCCTGCTGCCGCCCTTTCTGCAGATCTGGAAGGGTTACCCGGCGGTTACCACGGGGCTGGTGCTGATGCCCCGCGGCGTGGGAACCATGCTCGGCATGATGGTGGTGGCGCGGCTGATGCGCCACTTCGACCCGCGCATACTGATCATCCTCGGCATGTGTACGGCCAGCGCGACGCTGGCGGAGATGGCGCGCTTCACCCTGGAAGTGGGGCAAACCACCCTGGCCATGACCGGCTTCGTGCAGGGACTCGGACTCGGGCTGGTGTTCATTCCCACCACCACCCTGGCCTATGCGACCCTTGCCCCGCAGCTGCGCGATGAGGGCGCGGCCCTGTTCAGCCTGTCACGCAACCTGGGCAGCAGTATCGGTGTCTCCCTGATCATGGCATTATTGAGCCGGAATATGTGGATCAACCAGCAGGAACTGGCCGCACGTCTGACGCTGGAAGCGGGCCTGCCACAGGGTCTCCGCGACCCGTCCGCACTGGCGGCCTTACCCGGTGAGCTGATCGCCACCGTCAGCCGGCAGGCTGCCGAGATCGCCTATGTGAATGACTTCCATCTGCTCATGTGGGTCAATCTGGCAGCCATCCCGATGGTACTTCTGCTGCGCGTTCCGAAAGACCTGCATGAGGCCAGCGCTCCGGCCACGGAGGCTTGAGCCCGGAGAGACGACCCCTGATGAACCGCACCGGCACCACCCCCGCCCTTGAGCATACCTTTGCCGACCTGCCCGAGCGCTTTTACCAGGCCCTTGCTCCCACACCAGTGGCGGCACCGCAGGCAATCCGCGTCAACGACGATCTCGCCCGACGCCTGGGCCTGGATCCCGACTGGCTGAACTCGGCTGCAGGCACTGAATGGCTGGCCGGGAACACCGTCGCAACCGCGTCACGCCCCCTGGCAGCGGCCTACGCAGGTCATCAGTTCGGCGGTTTCAATCCGCAGCTGGGCGATGGACGCGCCATACTGCTGGGCGAATTGCGGGATGCACAGGGCAGGCTTTTTGACCTGCAGCTGAAAGGTGCCGGCCCTACCCGCTGGTCGCGCGGCGGGGACGGGCGCTCGCCGCTGGGTCCGGTCCTGCGCGAGTATCTGGTCAGTGAGGCCATGGCCGCTCTGGGCGTGCCCACTTCCCGGGCGCTGGCCGCGGTCAGCAGCGGCGAGACCGTCATGCGCGACCGACCGCTGCCCGGGGCGATTCTGGCGCGGGTTGCCAGCAGCCACCTGCGCATTGGCAGCGTGGAGTATTTTTCGGCCCGCAAGGACACGGAAGCCCTGCAGCTTCTGGTCGACTACGCGCTGCAGCGGCATTTCCCGGCACAGGCCGACACGGACAATCCGGCGCTGGCCCTGCTCAACGCGGTGCTCCAGGCACAGGCACAACTGGTCTCCCAGTGGCAACTGCTGGGCTTTATTCACGGGGTGATGAACACCGACAACATGCTGCTCTGCGGGGAAACCATCGACTATGGACCCTGCGCGTTCATGGACGCCTTCAACCCGGATACTGTCTTCAGCTCCATTGACCACGCGGGTCGCTACGCCTACCGCAACCAGCCCGGCATCGCGCACTGGAACCTGGCTTCTCTGGCGCAGGCCCTGGTGCCCGTGCTGCACCGTGATCCGGAACAGGCGGTGGCACTGGCACAGGCCGCGGTCGACACGTTCAGCGACCACTTTCTTGCAGCGCACACCGAAGGCCTGAACGCGAAACTGGGGCTCACCGGGCAACAGGCGGATGACGCACAGCTCATCGAACAGCTCTACGCGCTGATGGCCGAGGAAGCCACCGACTTCACCCTCACCTTCCGCCGTTTGGCCGACCTGGCCCACCCAGAGCCCGGCAACCCGCAGGATATTGGCGACCTGTACACCCTGCCCCCGGCTTTCGATGCATGGCTGGCGCAGTGGCAGTCACGGCTGGCGCGCGAACCGGGCGACCCGCGAGCGCGGCAGGCGGCCATGTACCGGGCCAACCCGGTATTCATCCCGCGCAACCACTCGGTGGAAGCGGTACTGACTGCGGCCACGGATCACGGGGATTACGCACCCTTTCACACCCTGGTCGAGCGCCTCGCACGGCCGGGGCAATGGGACCCCGGGGACAGACACCTGGCCATGCCGCCCGAGGCCGGCCAGCGCGTGCACCAGACCTTCTGCGGCACCTGAGCGCCCTGCGGCCGCTGGCGGCCAAGGCGCGGGGGCACCGCGTTTCGACTCCGCTGGGGCAAGGCAGTATAATGCTGGCTTCACCCAGCCCACGCCTCGAGTGACGCCTTGAACACGCAATTTTTCGGCAAGACCCTTTCCGGTCCCTTCACGATCCCGTCCGGCATCGTGACCACCGCGACCTCGATCATCCAGTACGTGTTCGATCATATGCCGGAAGTCGGCGTGGTCACGACCAAGAGTATCGGCCTGGCACCGCGGCTCGGGAACCGGGAGCCGGTGCTGAGCCAGTACGCTCCGGGCTGTTTCGTGAACGCCGTGGGGCTGACCAACCCCGGCGCCCACGAGTCGGTGGCGCTGCTGGGGCAGCTGCGCGTGCCGGCGGATCGCTTTCTGCTCACCTCCATCTTTGGCGGCAGCCTGGAGGAATTCGTCGAAGTCGCGAAGTTACTCGCGCCGGTTTCCGACGGCCTGGAGCTGAACCTGTCCTGCCCCCACGCCAAGGGCTACGGTATGGCCATGGGGCAGGATCCGGAGATGGTGCGCGCCATCACCGCGGCGGTAAAGGCCGTGGTCGATATCCCCGTCATTCCGAAGCTGACTCCCAATACCCCGAATATCGCCGAGATTGCCCGGGCCGCTGCCGAGGGCGGGGCTGACGCACTCTGCGCCATCAACACCCTGGGGCCGGGCTACACGTCTTCACACGGCCACCCGGTGTTGAGCAACGGCGCCGGTGGCATGTC
This sequence comes from uncultured Haliea sp., assembly GCF_963973825.1. NCBI lineage: Bacteria > Pseudomonadati > Pseudomonadota > Gammaproteobacteria > Cellvibrionales > Halieaceae > Haliea > uncultured Haliea sp. Next base: position 49,718 of record NZ_CAXBAE010000015.1, on the reverse strand, counting down.
GGGCAAGGGGGTGCTGCCCATTGCCCTGAAATGTGTGCGCGAGGTGATCGCCGCGACCGGACTGCCCGTCATCGGCTGTGGGGGTGCGAGCAGCGCGGAGGACGTGCGCGCCTTTTTCGACGCCGGCGCCAGCGTGGTGGGCGTGGGTTCTGCGCTGGTGGGCATGACCACCGGCGACATGCAGGCGTACTTCAGCACCCTGCAGCGCGACCTGGACCACAACAGCGACCGGGCCGGAAGCCTGGTGCGCTATGACATCGACATGCAGTTCCGCCCGGTCTCGCTGGTCAGCAATGAGCGGGTGTGTGACGACATTGCCATTCTCACCTTCGACCGCAAGATCAACGTGCAGGCGGGGGAGTTCATTTTCCTGTGGATTCCGGGCCTGGGCGAGAAGCCGTTCTCGGCACTGACCGATGACCCCTTCTCTCTGGTGGTCATCGACCTGGGCGAGTTTACCCACGCGCTGATGGACCTGCCTGTGGGCACCGAAGCCTACGTGCGCGGGCCGCACGGCGTGCCGGTAGAGCCTCCGGAAGACGCGCGCATCATGGCAGTGGCAGGCGGGACAGGGCTGGCTGCCGTCTACCAGATTGCCCGGGATTTCGGCAACGCCGAGATATTTGTCGGGGCGCGCAGCGACGACAGGCTGTACTTCCTCGATGAATGCGCGCAGATTGCAGAGCTGCACGTGGCCACCGACGACGGCAGCGCCGGCTACCACGGCCGCGTCACCGAGTTACTGCGCGAGCGACTGAGTGGCATGCCCGCGGAAGACAGGGATGCGCTGGTGTTTTACAACTGCGGCCCTGAGCCCATGGTGCACGCCGCTGAGGCGGTACAGCGCGAGTTCTGCCAACCCGGGCAGATTTTCAGTGCCATCGACTACCTCACCAAGTGCGGGGTGGGCATCTGCGGAGCCTGCGCCGCGCCGGACGGCCGCCGCGGCTGTGTCGACGGCCCATTTCTATAGGAGCGAATTGTGTATCAGTACCAGACACTCACCACCCAGGTTGAGGATCGGGTTTGCACCCTCACCCTGAACCGTCCCGAGCAGTTGAACGCGTTCACCGTGGAGATGGCCAACGAGCTTATCGATTTTTTCACGCGCGCCAGCGACGATGACGACATCGGCGCCATTGTCGTGACCGGCGCCGGCCGCGCCTTTTGCGCCGGCATGGACCTGTCACCCGACGGCAACACCTTTGGCCTGAATGAAACGCTGACACCCACACTGGCAGACCTGCGCGAGCGCCCTGACGATCCAGAGATCGTCGACGGTGTGCGCGACACCGGCGGCCGGGTCACACTGGCGATTTTCGACTGCAAGAAGCCGGTGATCGGCGCCATCAACGGCGCTGCGGTAGGCATTGGCGCCACCATGACCCTGGCGATGGATATCCGCCTGGCCTCCGACCGTGCGCGCATCGGCTTTGTCTTCGGCAAGCTCGGCATTGTGCCAGAAGCCTGCTCAAGCTGGTTCCTGCCGCGTATCGTCGGTATTCAGCAAGCGCTGGAATGGGTCTACACCGCAGACATCTTCGATGCGCAGGAAGCCATGAGCGGCCGCCTGGTGAAGGCGGTCTATACGCCCGATGAGTTGCTGCCGGCGGCGCGCGCCCTGGCGCAGCGCATCATCACCAACCGCTCGCCGGTGGCCATCGCACTGGCCAGGCAAATGCTGTACCGGAATGCGGCAGCGGAACACCCGCGTGTGGCGCACGAAGTAGATTCCATCGCCATGTTCTATACCAGCCTGGAGGACGGCAAGGAGGGGGTCGCCAGTTTCCGGGAGAAACGCGACCCCAACTTCAGCGGCAAAGCGTCCGCCATGCCCGCCTTCTACCCCTGGTGGTAACGCAGGGCACTGCTGCGCCCCTGGGCCTGATCGTTGACGCCGATCAGGAGACCGTTGATGCACTCTCCGAGCTGCTTACCGCAAAGGGGTTTAGCACCCTGCACTGCGGCACTCTTGTCGAGGCCAGCGAGACCCTCGAGGCACATGCTGACGCTCTAGCGGTGGCCTTCATCGCCCTGGACCTGCCTGACGGAGAAGGCCTCGAATTGCTGGGCAAGAACAGCCTGCTTCGGGACCACACCGATGTCGCCCTGATACATCATGACGATGATCCCGCACGCACGCAGCGCGGTATCCGGGAGCAGGCGAGCTACTTCTTTCGCAAGCCACTGGACGCCGTATTCATCGGCGAAGTGCTTGAGGATATCGGCCGGGAATGCGCGCAGGAGGCGAGCGGGGACGCCGTTGATGACAGCGTGGCCATCGACCAGTTCGGCATGATGCGCGGCAACTCACCGGCGATGCGCAAACTGTACCGCGTAGTGAGGAAGGTGGCACCTTCCAGTGCAACGGTACTCGTGGTGGGTGAAAGCGGCACCGGCAAGGAACTCGCTGCCCAGACCCTGCACCAGATGTCCGGTTCGGAGGGTCCCTTCGTCGCCATGAACTGTGGGGCTATCGCCAGCGAACTGGCGGAAAGCGAGCTCTTCGGCCACGAGAAAGGCAGCTTCAGTGGTGCGGAGCGGCGCCATGCCGGCTACTTTGAAAGGGCAGAGGGCGGCACGCTGCTACTCGACGAGGTGGGGGAGATGCCGCTGGACCTGCAGGTCAAGCTGCTTCGCGTACTGGAAACGGGCAAGTTTCGTCGCGTCGGCGGCACCGAGGACCTGTCGATGAACGTGCGCTTTGTTGCAGCAACCAACCGGGATCCGGAGGCGGCGATTCAAGAGGGCTTGCTGCGTGAAGACCTCTATTTCCGTATTGCGCAGTTCTGCCTGCGCATGCCGCCGCTGCGCGAACGTGACCGGGATATCGCAGGTCTGGCGCACGCGTTCCTGAACGAACTCAACACGGAACACGGCACAGCGAAGCGTTTCTCACCGGATGCCATCGCCACCATTGAAGACTACGCCTGGCCGGGTAACGTGCGCGAGCTGAAAAGCGCCGTAGAGCGGGCTTTTATCCTCGCCGAAGACACGCTCGAGCCGCAGCACCTGCCCGAGGGCCAGATTGAGCAGGCCGGTGAATTCCTGCGCATATCCGTGGGAGAATCACTGCAGCAGACCGAGAAGCAGCAGATCCTCGCGACCATCGAGGCCTGCAAAGGCAACAAGAAGGCGGCTGCTGAAACGCTCGGCATCGCCTTGAAGACGCTGTACAACAAACTCAAGGAATACGAGAAGGATTAGGACACGCGGGCCGGCCCGGGCCCGTCACTCCCGGTTCTCGCGCAACAGTTGCTCTCCCCGAGCCGTCAACACGAAGCCCTGCCTGTGCTTCACCCGGAACATGGCTGCCCAGGGCATGAGTACCGTGCCCCGTTGCGGCAGCGTGATTCGCGCGAAGCGCACAATGCCCGCGGCGGGGTCGATCTGCAGCTCCGAGATCACCCCGACTTCAGAGCCACGGGCATCATACACTCCAGCGCCCAGCAGGTTTGCGGTTGGCGTCGCCTGGTCCATGCTTTCACCCTCTTGCTACGTCATCCGTTGGGGGATGCATAATCCACACCAATATGGATTCCGCGCGCAAATCCGCGTCATCACCACCGCAGGGAGCATCGCCCGCCTCAGCTGCACCACTGTTTTTGTAAAAAGGTGCAGGACCCCCGGTCATTTTTGCAAGTACAGGGCGTCACCTGAGACGCAGCGCATCAACTCACTCCTCGCCAGACCCAAGGTATACAGGGCTTTCAAGCGATCTGAGCGGCTTTGGCACGGTTCTCGCAACAACCCTCTTACAGCCGCTCAGCGTGTCTGCACAACTGGGCACCTGAAGGCGCAACGAGGAGAATTATCATGCTGTACTGGGCACTTATCTTTCTTGTGGTTGGTCTCGTCGCTGGCTTGCTTGGCGCCTCTGGCATTGCCGCCATCGCGAGCCAGATTGCATGGATACTGTTCGTCATCGGTATCGTGCTGCTGGTCATCCACCTGGTGACTGGTCGCAAGCCGCCGGCGCCATAACAGCTGCCAATCGGGGTCGCAAGGCCCCGACTTTTCATCGAACGCCGAGAAAACCCACGACCCACATTGGAGGTTCCACCATGTCACTACTCGACTCAGCTACCGAAATGATTGAGAAACGAATGGAGCAACTGAATCACAAGATCGAAGCAGAGCAGGCCGAGGCGGAACGTAAAATGGCCGAAGCCGAAAGCGAAAAAGCGCGGGCGGACATGCAAACCGAGCTCAAGGAGCGCACCCGAAAGCTGCAGGAGCAGATCGATGACGCGGGACAGAAACTCGCCGATGCGAAATCTGCCAGCGAATCGCGCTTGCAGGAGATCGTGGACAGTTTTAGGGGGAAGTAAGGGTGGTAGGACCAGGCGGATTCGAACCGCCGACCTCTACCATGTCAAGGTAGCGCTCTAACCAACTGAGCTATGGTCCTGTCGTGAGGGCCGCGATTATAAAGCTGCCGCGAGGATTCCTCAACCAGTTTCGCGGGCAAGGTTTTTGCCGCGACCGGGGCTTTCACTCCGCCAAGGGTGAACCGGGAAACGCGACTGTGGCGCCGCAAAACCGAATGCGTATACACTCCACTGTCCAGTCATTCGAATAACAGGACATTGGTATGTTTGATAACGAGCACCCGGCGCGGCGAGCAGCCCTGCTCTCGCGCGAGTACGTTCACAGCAAGAACAAGGCCGGATGGCTGGGCCTCTACGCTGAGGACGCGATCATCGAGGACCCTATTGGGGTCTCGCACATTGACCCGGCCGGCAAGGGGCACCGTGGGCCCGCGGCACGAGAAGCCTTCTGGGACAACTTCATAGCGCCGGTGGACATCCGCATCGAGATTCTTGAATCCTTTGCCGCGGGCAACGAGGTTGCCAACCTGGTCACGCTGACCATCACTATCGACGGCGGCGAAGGCAAAACCTTGCAGCAGAAGGTGCACGGTGTGTTCACCTATCACGTCGATGACGCCGGCAAGCTGCTGTCGCTGCGTGGTTACTGGGAGACCGATGACCCGCGCAATGCCCTGATGCAGGTCGCTGCGGATGGCACGTTGACCCCGCTTGCCTGAACGCTTCCCTCTCACAAGCGGGATGATATGCTTGAAGGCATAACAGGCGACTACACACTGGCGCGGCGGGGATCGGCATGGCAAGTGTTCAACAACTTCTCAGGGATATAGCGGCCGCGCCGGATGGTCCAGCCATTGCCGCCATATTCGATTTCGACGGCACGATTATCTCCGGCTACTCCGCAACCTCGTTCATCCGCGAACAGTTGCGGCGCGGCGACCTGCAAACCCGGGAGCTGCTGGAACTGGCCCAGGCCATGACCAGCTTCGGGCTGGGCAACCTCGGCTTTTCCGCCATGATGACCGTGACAACCCAGTTCCTGCGCGGCATCACCGAAGCCAGCTACGAAGATCTCGGGGAAACGCTGTACAACGACCAGCTCGCGCGTCGCATCTACCCGGAATCGCGCGCCCTGATCAATGCCCACCTGGCCAAGGGGCACACCGTCGCCGTGATTTCCTCGGCCACGCCATACCAGGTTGTGCCGGCCGCGCGCGACCTGGGCATTGAGCACGTCATGTGCACCGAACTGGAAGTCGAGGACGGGCTGTTCACCGGGCAGGTAATCCGGCCCACCTGCTTCGGCCAGGGCAAGGTAGATGCGGCAGAACGCCTCGCAGGCGAGCAGGGCGCCGACCTCGACCAGAGTTTCTTTTACAGTGACAGCCACGACGACCTCCTGCTGCTGGAACGTGTGGGCCTGCCGAGGGTCCTGAACCCGAACACGCGTCTGCTGGGCATCGCCCGGGACCGGCACTGGCCCGTCGCGCGCTTCTCCAGCCGCGGCCGCCCCTCGCTGTCGCTCTACCTGCGTTCAGCGGCGGCAACCGTGAGCCTGGTGCCGACCTTTCTCGCCGGCCTGCCGGTCTATGCACTGACCCGATCGAAACGCCAGTCGCTGAATTTCTCCCTGTCACTGTTCGCGGACACCGCGAGCGCACTGATTGGATTGGACCTCAACGTCAAAGGCAAGCAGCACCTGTGGTCGCACCGACCGGCGGTGTTCATCTTCAACCACCAGAGCAAGGCGGATGTGGTGGTGATCGCCAGCCTGCTGCGGGCCGACATGGCGGGGGTGGGTAAAAAGGAAATTCGCGATATGCCGGTGATCGGCCGGGTACTGGAAACCGCCGGTGTGGTGATGATTGATCGCGCCAACTCGGCGAGCGCCATCGAAGCGATGACACCGCTGGTTGAGGCGATGCGGGACGAAGGTAAATCGGTGGTGCTGGCACCGGAGGGCACGCGCAGCGTGTCACCGCGTCTCGGCCCTTTCAAAAAAGGTGCTTTCCACCTCGCCATGCAGGCCGGAGTCCCCATCATCCCCATCGTCATACGCAATGCCGGAGATGTCGCCCCGAAAGGCGAGTTCGTGTTCCGACCCGCCACGGTGGACGTTGAAGTGCTGGAGCCCATCGATACGTCCAATTGGCAGGTGAGTGATCTCAACGAGCACATCCGCGAGGTGCGCAACCGTATGCTGGCCGTCCTGGGACAGCCACTGGAGCCTGCCGAAAAAGCCGCCAGCGTCACTGCAAAGCGTCCAAACCCCGCAAAAACCAAAGCCAAAACCAAATCCAAAGCCAAGGCCAAAGCCGGCACAAAGACCCCCACAAAGAAGAAAGTCGCCACAGCAAAGAAAACCGCAGCGCGGAAAAAGACGGCGTCCACAGGGACGAAGGTGGCCGCCAAAGCGACGCCAAAGGCGGCAGCTGTACGCAAGCGCCCGCCTGAACCGAGGCCCAAGGCAAGGCCCAAGAGCCGGGCCGATACGGTGCGCGATCTGTGACCCTGGAGGGCAAGTTCGACCAGTGCCCATGGCCTCCGGGCAGCGGACCGGTACTCTTCCTGTTGGACACCAGCAACCGCTTTGAAGAAGCGTTGCTGCAGCGCTGGCTTGACCAGCATACCGAGACGGGCGCTGGCCGCGACTGCGAGGCACTCACTATCGACCTGGGGGACGACCGTCGGGGCATCGATACGCGCGAGCTGCGCGAACGCCTGTCGCTGCCGGACGAGGTCATCATTGCGCCCCTGCGGGTGGCCTGGACGCCACCGCTTGCCGCGATCAATTCGGGCCCCCAGCTACGGGACCTGATTCTGGGCGATCCGCGACGCCCAAGCCCCCGGCGCGCCCGACGCATCGCGGAAAAGGAGCCGGAGCGCATGCACCTGGTGTGCGGCGAGCCCGATTCGCTGGGCAACCTGCGACAGCGCTACAACACCAAGTATGCCCAGGAAAGCGCAGCCGACAGTGCGGCGTTCGGCACCTTTGTCGCACGGCAGGCCGCGGTGGTTCTGGATATCGCCGAGCGCCGCCTGCAGGGCGGCCGCTACAAGGTACCGCGCTATGTAGCGGAAAGCCTGCGCGCCAACCGCAGCTACAACGAAGCCCTGGAAAAGCTGGCGCAGGAACAGGGTACGACCCGCGAGGCCCTGCTGAAACAGGCAGAGGCCTACATGGAGGAAATGATTTCCATCCCCAGCACCTTCTGGCTGGATGTCTGGGCGCGTTTCTGCAGCTTCTGCCTGCGGCTGGGCTATGAGCGGGAAATCGTCTGCGACCCGCAAGCCATTGAGGCCATGCGACAGACCGTGCGCGACCACCCCTCCCTGCTGCTCTGGACGCATAAAACCTACCTCGACGGCATGGTGGTGCCCAAGGTTCTCTACGACAACGACTTCCCCATGCCGCACATGTTCGGCGGCGCCAATATCGCCTTCGCCGGGATGGGCTTTCTCATCCGTCGCTCGGGTGGCATCTTCATCAAGCGCAGCTTTGGCGACAACGCGCTGTACAAGCTCACGCTGCGTCATTACATCGGCTACCTGATGGAGAAGCGCTTTCCGATGAACTGGTCCTTCGAGGGCACGCGCTCCCGCCTGGGCAAGCTCATGCCACCGCGCTACGGGCTGCTCAAATATGCACTGGAAGCCTGCCACGCCACCGATGCGCGCGATATTCACATTATTCCCATCTCCATCAGCTACGACCTGATCCGCGATGTGGAGGAATACGCCACTGAACAAACCGGGCGCGGCAAGGGGGCCGAGTCGCTGCGCTGGTTTATCGGCTATGTGCGCAGCCTGGCGCGGCCCATGGGCAAGATCTATATGGACATCGGCACCCCGGTGGTTCTGCCGTCGGCGCCGGAACCGGATGACAGCCTCGCCCTGTCGAAAATCGCCTTTGAAGTGGCAGTCGAGGCCAATCGCGTCACCCCCATTACCTTCCCCTCGCTGGTGACCATGAGCCTGCTGGGTGCAGCACCCAAGGCGCTGACCGAAGCGGAGGTGGTGGAGGACCTGCGAGCGCTGCTGGACTGGGCGGAGGCGCGCTCCCTGCGCATATCCGCGGACTTCGACCGTGGCTACGCGGAGCAGATGGACGGTCTGCTCGGCATCATGATCAACGAGGGGATTGTCTCCCGCTACGACGAGGGCCCCGAGGATGTCTACGCCATCGCGCTCGAGCAACACCCTGTCGCGAGCTACTACCGGAACACCGTTATTCACTTCTTCGTCAACAAGGCGATTATTGAACTGGCGCTGGTAAAGTCCACAGAAGGCAAGGATGCAGACGCTCTCACAACATTCTGGGCCGAGGTGGACGAACTGCGGGACCTGTTCAAATTCGAGTTCTTCTACTCGCCTACGGCGGAATTCCACCAGGAGATCCGCGACGAGCTTGCCCGCTACCATCCCGACTGGGAATCACTGCCCGCGAGAACGCCCGGCGGCTTTACGCAGCTGCTGCTGGGCATGACACCGGTGGTGGCCCACGTCACGCTGCTGACCTATGTCGAGGCCTACTCTGTGGTCTCCGACCTGGCGGCGCGTATGGGCGACGCGCCACTGGACAGCCAGCAGTGTGTCACCGATGCCCTCACTCTGGGTCAGCAACTCTACCTGCAGCGACGCATCAGCAGTGCGTCGTCAATCGGCAAGCTGCTGTTCCGCAACGGCTACCAGATGCTTGAGCACCGTAAACTGACCGGCGGCGACGACCCCGAGCTGGGACCGCGCAGGCAGGCACTGGCGAGGCAGCTGCGTGCCTTGAAGCGGCGCCTGGAAGTTATCCGCGCGCTGGGCCTGACCGGACGCGACCGAAGCAAGGAATCCCTGCAATGAACAACCTGAAAGTCGGCCTGCTGGGCGGCGGCTCCTGGGGCACCACCGTGGCGGCGCTGGTGGCGCGCAATGCGCCCGCCATACTCTGGGCGCGCAACCCGGAAACGGTCAGGGAAATCAACGAGGAGCACAGCAACGCCACCTACCTGCCCGGTGCCAGGCTGCCCGAGAAACTGCAGGCGACCGCGGATATCGGCGAGGCGGTCGCCGGTGCAGACGTGATCGTGATGGGTATTCCCTCGCAGAATTTTCGCAGCGTGCTGCAGGAGGTACGCAGGCATATCCGGCCCTGGGTACCCGTAATCAGCCTGACCAAGGGCCTGGAACTGGACACCCGCATGCGCATGACCGAGATCATCGCGGAAGTGCTGCCCGGCCACCCCGTGGGTGTGCTTACCGGGCCCAACCTGGCGCGGGAAATCATGGCCGGGCAGGCCGCGGCCAGCGTCATTGCCATGGAAGATGCCATTATCGTGCGCGAGCTGCAGTGCCTGTTTTCCAGCGGCCTGTTCCGTGTCTACACCAACACGGATGTGGTGGGCTGCGAATTGGGCGGCGTGCTGAAGAACATCATCGCCATCGCCGTCGGCATGGGCGACGGCCTGGGCGCCGGGGACAACACCCGCGCCGCGCTGATTACCCGCGGTCTCGCCGAGATCACGCGCCTGGGCTGTGCCATGGGCGGCAAGGCGGAGACGTTTTCCGGCCTTGCGGGCATGGGCGACATGATTGCCACCTGCACCAGCGCGCAGAGCCGCAACCGCCACGTCGGCATGGAGCTGGGCCGCGGCAAGACGCTGGAAACCATCGCGGCGGACATGTTCATGGTCGCTGAGGGCGCGAAGAGCGCCCCCGCGGTGATGGCGCTGGCGCAGCAGTATGGCGTCGAAATGCCCATCGCCAGTGACGTGTACAAGGTGCTCAGCGGCGAGACATCGGCGCAGCGTATCTTCCGCGGCCTGCTGCGGGTGACCGCAGGTGCAGAATCCGAGCCGGGCTGAAGGGCTTTTCACGACCGCCCCTTTTTCCGGGCCCGGCTCTGGTGCAGAATGGCGCCAACGCAACATGACGGAAGCCCCCATGAAGAACCTGCCACTGGCCCTTGTCCTGCTCGCGCTCAGCGCACTAACCACCCAGGCGGCACATGCCGGCAAGTTCACGCATCTCAGCGGCAACCCCGACCTGCGCTCTGCCTCTGCGCTGGTTCTCGACGCGTCCGGCGAGGTCATCTACGGCAAGGACACCGACACCGTGCGGCCCATCGCCTCCATCACCAAGCTGATGACCGCCATGGTGACGCTGGATGCACAGCTGGATCTCGACCAGGCCATTACCATCACCAAGGACGATCGCGATGTGGTGCGCCAGACCGGCTCACGCCTTGACTACGGCGCAACCCTGAGCCGCAGGGACATGCTGTTGCTGGCGCTGATGTCATCGGAAAACCGGGCTGCCAGTGCCCTCGGCAGAACCTACCCCGGCGGCCTGGATGCCTTTGTGCAGGCGATGAACGACAAGGCGCAGCAGCTGGGCATGCGCAATAGCCGCTTCGCCGACCCCGCCGGGCTGCACGGCGAGAACCTGTCCACTGCGCGCGACCTGGCCATCATGGTGCGCGCTGCTGGCGAATACCCCCTGATCGCCGAGGCCAGCACCACACCCGGTATGGCCGTCTACCCCTTTGCCCGGCGCGGCCCCCTGAATTACAACAACACCAATCGCCTGCTGAAGAACCAGAACTGGCAGATCGGGCTCAGCAAGACGGGCTACCTCAACGAGGCCGGCCGCTGTCTTGTCATGCAGGCGACCATTGAGGGGGAGCCGGTGTCCATCGTGCTGTTGAACTCCTTTGGCAAGCTCACCCCCTTCGGCGATTCCAACCGGCTGCGCCGCTGGCTGCTCGCCGGTCGCTAGAACTTGACCCGGCAAGTCCGGGCTTGAAATACTGACGCGACGTTTGCCGCCCGCGAGGTTTGCCATGCTCAGTCGCCGTCAACTCCTGCTTGCCAGTGCCCTGCTCGCCGCGACACGGGGCGGCACTCTCCACGCCGCCGCGCCTGCGCCACGCGGCACAGCCCTGCGGCGCCCCATCCCCGCCTCCGGGGAAATGCTGCCTGTGATCGGCATGGGCACCTCCCGCACCTTCGATGTCGACGCCGGAGCGGATGCGGCGCAACCCCTCATGGCGGTGCTGGAGACGTTCTTTGCCAACGGTGGCCAGGTTATCGACTCATCCCCTATGTATGGCAAGGCGGAAACCCGCGTGGGCGACCTGCTGCGCTCGATGCCGGAACGTCCCCCCCTGTTTGCCGCAACGAAGGTATGGACCGATGGTCGCGAAGCGGGTATTGCCCAGATGGAAGAATCCGCCAGGCGCATGGCCGTGGAGCGGTTCGACCTGATTGCCGTGCACAACCTGGTCGACTGGCGCACCCAGCTGGACACCCTCAAGCGCTGGAAAGAGGAAGGCAAGGTCCGCTATATCGGGATCACCACCTCGCACGGACGCGATCACGCCGAATTTCTGCAGATCATGCGCGAGGAACCCCTGGATTTCGTGCAGTTCAGCTACAACATTGCCGACCGACGGGCGGAGGAAGCGCTGCTGCCCACCGCCGCAGACCGCGGCATTGCCACCATGATCAACCGCCCCTACCAGCGCGGCGACCTGTTTGCGGCAACCCGCGGTGCCCCGCTGCCCGCTGTGGCAACAGAGCTGGGCTGCAGCAGCTGGGGCCAGTTTTTCCTTAAATTCATTCTCGGCCATCCCGCGGTGACCTGCGTGATACCGGCCACCTCCAGCCCCAGACACATGCAGGACAACATGCAGGCGGGCTTCGGCGCCCTGCCCGATGCAGCGCAGCGAGAGGAAATGCTGCGGGTCTTTGCCGCGCTGCGAGCCAGCAGTTGACCCCCACACGCCGCCCGCTGCAACGCCTGCTGTCACTGGCCTGTGAGGTAGAAACCAGAGAAGTCACTGCCACCCTCGCGTCCTTTGTCCTGATACTGACGCTGATGGGGGCATACTACCTGCTACGCCCGGTCCGCGACGCAATGGCCAGCAACTGGAGCGATGCGGAAGTCAGCTGGCTGTGGACCTTCACCTTTGTTTTCAGTACAGCGGCGGTCTCGTTGTATGGCGCCGCTGTTGCGCGTATCCGCCTGCAGTACCTGGTACCCGGTGTCTACGGCTGCTTTGCCCTGAGTTTCGTACTCTTCTACCTCGCGGCCAGCGGTGACACGCGCAACACCCTGATCGACAAAGCGTTTTACGTCTGGGTCAGCGTGTTCAGCCTGTTTCATGTGTCCGTGTTCTGGAGCTTCATGTCCGACTGCTTCTCCCGCGGACAGTCCAAGCGGCTGTTCGGCTTCATTGGCGCCGGCGCGAGTATCGGTGCCCTCGGGGGGCCGGCCCTGGTCACCGTGCTGGCGGGTACAGGCGGCGTAGAACCCTTGCTGCTGATCGCGGCCCTTATGCTGGTACTCACGCTACCCGTTATTGCGCTGCTGCAACGGCAACAGCTCAAGGGCCTCGCGCAGGATTTTGTCAGCAGCGGCCGCGATGAGCTCGCGACCATCGGCGGCAACCCCTTTGCCGGCTTTGCTGCATTTCGCGACAACCGCTACCTGTGGGGCATCGCCCTGTTTCTGTTTCTCTACACCGCCATCAGCTCGTTTGTCTATTTTGAGCTGAAAAACCTGCTCGCGGACTACGACGAGGGCAGACGCGCACAGATCTGGGCTGCCATGGACCTTGCGGTAAACACCCTCACGGTGCTGATCGCGGCCTTTGCCACCGGCCGCATGGCGAATCATCTGGGCCTGCCTTTCACCCTTGCCAGCGTGCCCGTCGCCATCTGCGGCGGGATGCTGCTGCTCGCAGCTGCCCCCGCGGTTGCCGTGGTCGTGGTCGTGCAGGTGGTCCGGCGTGCAGGTAACTATGCCATTTCGCGCCCGGCCCGGGAGATGCTGTTCACCGCAGTGGACCGCGAAACCCGCTTCAAGGCGAAACCGGTGATCGATATTGTGGTCTACCGGGGAGGCGACATGCTCAACGCCTGGGCGTTTACCGCCCTCACCCAGGGGCTGGGCCTTGGCATGGCGGCGATTGCGCTGATCGGCGCAGGCATCGCCGCCTGCTGGGGCCTGACCGGCATTTACCTTGGACGCAGCTTTGAGCGTCAGTACAGCCCACGGTCCGGCGCACCAAATAGTTGAGCCAACCCGCACCGCGTGCACTCAGCGGGGCGGCTGCCCCTAGCCCCGGTGCCCGCGAGGGCTATACTGCCTGACACCAAGCGATTCTCGGAGGTCACCACCATGGCCACAGCGGCTGACTACAATCTCGGACCCAACACATTCCCCCGCGGCTGGTTTATTGTCGCGGAGAGCAAGGAGCTGGATGCGGGGCCCATGGCCGTGCGTTTCTTCGGCCAGGATCTCGCGCTGTACCGTGGCGAAAGCGGCAAGCCCGTGCTGCTGGACGCCTACTGCGCGCATATGGGCACCCACCTGACCGCCAGCACCAGTGCCATGATCGTGAAGAACGGCGAGCAGATTGAAGGCGACTCCATTCGCTGCCCCTACCACGGCTGGCGCTACAGCTGCGATGGCGATGTAGACGACATCCCCTACTCCGACGGCCCTTACCCCAAATCGGCGTCGATACGCTCCTACCCCGTGGTAGACAGCATGGGCTGCGTAATGGCCTGGTACGATCCGGACGGACGCGCACCCGACTACGACGCGCCCCTGCTCAAGCAGTGGGATGACCCGCAGTGGGTGCAGTGGGAACTGGATCACCTGGGCGAACTGGACATTCACCCGCAGGAAATCATCGACAATATGGCCGACTGCCGCCACCTGGGCCCCACCCACGGCGCACCCTGCGAGTACTTCGAGAACGAGCTCCGGGACCAGGTGTACATCCAGCGCCAGGGTGGTCCGATGCAGCTCTACAACACCTACCTGTATACCACCACCTGGTACACCGGGCCGGGTGTGCTGCTGTCCAAGCAGGTGTTCGGTGACGCCGTCATGTTCGAGCTGATCGCCAACACACCCGTGGACGATGGCAGGGTCAAGGCCTGGCACGCGGTGCTCTACCGCGGCTCCGAATCACCCGCCAGCGATGCCGACAAGGCCGCAGCCAAGCAGTTTCAGGCCAACGCCCTGGAGGCCTTCGCCGCCGACTTCAATGTGTGGAAGTTCAAGCGCCCCGCGCTGAAAATCATGCAGATGAAAACGGATGGTCCATTCAAGACCGGGCGCAAGTGGTACTCCCAGTTTTTCGCCACGCCGGAGCAGGCGGCGGAGATTCGCAAGGACGTGAACGGCACGCACTACACGCAGGGCCTGATCACACCGAAGGAAGCCGGCCACTCGATCGACGACGGCCTGCCCTTCTAGGCCTTCCGCAACGCGGAACCGGCACTCCCCCGGCGGGTCAAAACCCTCGCGGAAATCGGCTACACTGGCCGCCACACTGCGAGGGACCCGCCCATGAAACGACTGCTCATCCCGGCCGCCGCGGCCTGCCTGCTGACCGCCTGTGCCACCAGCCCCACGGGGCGCTCCCAGTTCATGCTGATTTCCCCCGAGTCAGCCATCGTGGAGTCGCGCACGGCCTATCTGAGCACGGTCTCCGACCTCGACAAGCAGAACAAGCTGTCCAGCGACAAGGCGCTGGCCAAGCGCGTTGCCGAAATTACCGGCAGGCTGGTCACCGTGGCGATGCAGGAATACCCACGTTCCGCAGACTGGGAGTGGAGCGTCGCGGTCATTGACGACCCGAAAACCGTCAACGCCTGGTGCATGGCGGGTGGCCGCATGGCGGTTTACACCGGCCTGTTTGAACAGCTCAAGCTGACCGATGCGGAATTCGCCCAGATCATGGGCCATGAAATCTCCCATGCACTGGCCAACCACACCGCCGAGCGCATGTCCCGAGCCATGGCGACCACGCTGGGCGTCGTCGCCGTCGGCGCCATGTCCGACCGGCCGGCAGTCGCGATGGGCGGGGCTGCCGTGGCTGCCAAGCTGGCGCTGGAGCTGCCCAACAGTCGCACCGCGGAGCTTGAAGCCGACCATCTGGGCATGGAAATCGCCGTGCGCGCCGGTTACGACCCGGATGCGGCGGTCACCCTGTGGGAGAAAATGGGGTCAGTGGGCGGCGGCGAACGGCCACCGGAGTTCCTCAGCACACACCCTGCCCCGGGCAACCGACAGGCCGCACTGGCCGCCATGGCGAACGAGGCGCGCCAGTTGAACCCGAGTGGCAGCAAGGCCAGGGTGCAGCCGATCCAGGTCCTTACCGCCGACGCCCAGTAAGCGCTTCAGTCAGCAGCGCGCACATAGGTCGCTTCCATCAGCTCATCGGCAAGCACTTCGCTCAGGTAACGTTCGGCGGCCGCACGCGTTGCGACCGAGCGCGAGAACTGCCGATCAAAGAAGCTGCCCACCACGACCCGGGTGAGCATCTGCTGGCGCAGCGGGTTCATCGCCTCCGGCAGAGGGTCCATGGTGCACAGCGCGGATTCCGCACCGTAATTGATGCCCATCTCGGGTGGCCCTATCAGGTCAAACCACGGTTCTTCTTCCGCCCCCGCCATGGAGCGTTGCACGATCCAGCAGCCTACCGCGTCCGGGTTGGAAAGCCAGCGCATGGCGGCCGCGGGGTCGGCAAAACCGGCATGGGAAGCACCGCGCAGCGTGACCAGCTCGCCACCGGGCACCTGCTCCGGCACCGGCCTGGCGTTGTCCTCCCAGGGCACAATGGCGTCGATATCACCCGCCAGCATCAGAAACGGCAGCGGGTGATGGCGATAGAACACATCGGTAAATACGAAGGTGGGTCCGGCAATCGACAAAGCCGCTGAAATACGGGAGTCGCGCATCTCCGGGTGGAAGGCCACCAGTGTCGAGGTCAGGCCACCCAGCGAAAGCCCGAGCGCGCCAATCCTCTCGGGGTCAACCTGCTGGTATAGGGCACTGCCCGGCGTCTCGGATGCCGCCAGCAGCTCGTCGATCAGGAAGCTGACATCGGCGGGCTGGTTTACCACATCCTGCACGCGCGGACCGCCGGGGGCGCGCAGGTTGGTCAGGGGATAGGTAGGCGCAATAACGATGTAGCCGTGGCTCGCCAGGTACGCCGCCAGCGACTCTGCCTCCTGACGCGAGGAGGAAAATCCGTGGCTGTAGACCAGCAGGGGATAAGGCGCCGACTCCCGGTTCTCGGGATACCACAGCGTGGTTTCCAGCCGGCGGTCGGCGGCGCCCGGATAGTCGCCATTGGCATCCGTGCGGCGCGAGGTGTCCACGTAGTCACGCTCCACCTTGACCACAGGCAGTGGGCCGGGCTGCAGCCGTGCAGCGCTTTCGGTGCCCGGCACGAAGGGCTCGGGCTGCTTGCCCGTGGCCAGTAGCCACAGCCCCCCGCCGACCAGCAGCGAGACTATCAGCAGAAATTTCAGCAAGGTTTTCATCGGATCATCGGTACCTGTTGTCTGGCGAGAATGGAGCCGCTTTCAGAAAGCGGGGATGTCGGTCTGGCTGCGCCCGAGGATCAGCGCATGCACATCGTGCGTGCCCTCGTAGGTGTTTACGACTTCCAGGTTCACCATGTGGCGCATCACTGGATACTCGTCGGAGATGCCGTTACCGCCGAGCATATCCCGCGCCTGGCGGGCGATGTGCAGGGCCTTGCCGCAGGAGTTCCGCTTGATCAGGGAGATGAGCTCCGGGGCAATCTGCCCCGCATCCAGCAGCTGGCCCGCACGGTAGCAGCCCTGCAGGCCAAGGCTGATCTCGGTCTGCATATCCGCCAGCTTGAGTTGCACCAGCTGCGTGGCGGCCAGCGGTCGACCAAACTGGGACCGCTCCAGCGTGTACTGCCGCGCGGTAAACCAGCAGGTCTCCGCCGCGCCGAGGGCGCCCCAGGCGATGCCGTAGCGAGCGTTGTTGAGGCAGCCAAAAGGCCCTTTCAATCCCTCCACGCCGGGCAGCAGCTGTGCCTCGCTCACGAACACGTCCTGCAGCACGATCTGGCCGGTGACAGATGCCCGCAGTGCGAGCTTGCCCGCAATCGCCGGCGTACTCAGCCCCTCCATGCCGCGCTCGAGAATAAAGCCGCGGATCTTGCCATCGTCGGTCTTGGCCCAGACCACAAACACATCCGCCACCGGGCTGTTGGTGATCCACATCTTCGCGCCATTGAGGAGGTAGCCGCCTTGCACACTGCGCGCCCGGGTGACCATGCTGCCCGGATCGGAACCGTGGTCCGGCTCGGTCAGGCCAAAGCAGCCGATCCACTCGCCGCTCGCCAGCTTCGGCAGGTAGGTCTCACGTTGCGCCTCGTTGCCGTAGGCGTGGATGGGATACATGACCAGGGAAGACTGTACGCTCATCATGGAGCGGTAGCCCGAATCCACGCGCTCCACCTCCCGCGCAATCAGGCCGTAACTGATGTAGTCGACCCCCGGGCAGCCGTAGCCGTCGATGGTGCTGCCCAGCAGGCCGAGCTCACCCATTTCACGGAAAATGGCCAGGTCGGTGTCTTCCTGCCGAAACGCCTCCTGCACGCGCGGCATCAGCCGCTCCTGGGCGTACTGCCGGGCGCTGTCGCGCACCATACGTTGCTCGTCAGAGAGTTGCTGCTCCAGCAGGAACGGATCTTCCCAATTGAGTCGCTGCCAGCGCTTTGCCTGTGCCATGGGACACCCCTAAAGCTGCTTGTGGGCGCCTACGATAGCAGCCCCGGGGGCATCGACAAAGTGGCGCCTGCGGCGCGCGGAACAGATTTCTCTACAAGAGGACGACGGAAGGGCATACAGCTAGATTGGAAGGGGGATGCATCGATGTGCGGGCGCCCCGCCCGGCGTGCCCGCATAGTCAGGCCTGCCTCAGTCGAGGAAGTCGACCTCGCCGGTGGCCACATCATACATGGCGCCGACCACGGTCAGCTTGCCCTGGTCAACCAGCCCTTTCAGGACCGGGCTGTCGCGGAGGATTTTCGCCACCGTCAGGGACACGTTCTTCTCAGCCACCTGGTTGACCCACTCGGTATTGCTGGAGTCACGCGGGCCACTGGCCGTTGGCACCGCTTCCACCGCCTCGTGGATGTGTGCGAGGTTGCTGGTCAGGTTGCCCATTTCCACGCCGTCACAGGCGCCCTTCACCGCGCCACATGCCGTGTGGCCCAACACCACGATCGCCTTGGAGCCGGCAACGGCCGCCGCGAACTCCATGCTGCCCAGCAGTTCCGGCGTTACCACGTTGCCGGCAATGCGCGGGCTGAAAATATCACCCAGACCCTGGTCAAACACCAGCTCCGGCGGTACGCGGGAGTCTATACAACCGAGCACAATGGAATGCGGATACTGGCCGGCAGCCGTTGCATCCACCTGGCCGGGAAGGTCACGCTTGAGCATGTCGCCGGAGACGAAGCGCTCGTTGCCCGCGCGCAGCATGGCCACGGCGTCCGCCGGGGTCAGCGCCGCCTGGGTGACCGCGGTTTGCGTGACCGGCGCCTCCAGAGCGTAGGCCACAGGAGCAAATGCGCCCACAGCGGCGGCCATTGCCAGAGCCTGGGAAAATGTCTTCAGTGCCTTCATGGATCGCTCCTTTCTGCAAAATTCGATGGGCGTAGCGTAACGACTGCATTACCTTCGATCTATTCGAATTTTAAGCGATTTTGGTTCACTTTTATCTGAAGATAGTCGCGCTTCACAGGGAGGTGTCATACTCGAGGGGGGTGACATGGCGGTCAAATTCCTGCATTTCCTGCTCTTTCATGAGCGTGAACACACGCTGGAACTCGGCGCCGAAGTACTCCGCGATAAACCCCGAACTGCGAAAACGTTCCACCGCCTCCGGCCAGTGCCGGGGCAGCGTCCGCGGCACCTGGTCATAGGCATTGCCGGTCACCGGTGGAGGCGGCTGCAGCGCGTGCTCCAGCCCATGCAGCATGCCGGCGAGTATCGCTGCGACGACCAGATGCGGGTGCGCATCGGCGCCGGCAAGTCGGTGCTCAATGCGCGTGGCGGCGGGTTGATCCGCCGGCACCCGCACCGACACCGTGCGGTTCTCATAGCCCCAGCAGGGTGCCTCGGGCGCATGGGTTCCGCGGCGGAACCGGCGATAGGAGTTCAGGTGCGGCGCAAACAGCAGCATGCAGTCCTCCATGCTGGCCAGGCAGCCCGCTATCGCCTGCCGCAACAGGGGCGTACCGGCAACCGTACCATCGTCGAACACATTGTTGCCCGCTGTATCCAGCACACTGCAATGTACGTGCATGCCATTGCCGGCGAGGTCGCCGAAGGGTTTCGCCATGAAGGTTGCCCGCAAGTCATGACTGCGGGCCACGCCCCGGATGAGGCGCTGCAGCATCACCGCCTGGTCACAGGCGCGCAGGGCGTCCGCACAGTGCAACAGGTTGATTTCGTACTGCGAGGGCGCCCCCTCCTTGATCAGCGTATCCACCGGCAGTTGCTGCACCGTGCAGGCATCCCGTATGGCGTGCATCAGCGGCGCCATGTCGGCCATGGTATCCAGACCATAGGTCTGCCCCGCGTGCAGCTGGCCGCCCACCCGGTCCGACTGCGTATGCCGCGGCCGCCCCAGGCTGTCGCTCTCGGGACCCAGCAGGTAAAACTCCATCTCGGTCGCCAGCACCGGCGTCAAGCCTCGCTGCGCGAAACGCTGGAGGATATTGCGCAGGATGAACCGGGCATCCAGCGCACCCGGGCTGCCGTCAGCCTCACGCATGGACATCAGCACCTGGCCCGTGGGCCGCGCCATCCAGGGCACGCGCGCCAGCGTGCCGACATCCGCCTCGCAGAAGCCATCGCCATCCCCGCCCGCAGCGATCCAGGCTTCGATATCACGCCCCCAGGCATCGAAGGCCACGGAGCTGGCAGGCAGTTTCAATTCACCGGCGACAACCTTGTGGATCTTGTCCCGGTTTATCCACTTGCCGCGCATGCCACCGCCGAGATCCGGCAGCATGACTTCAAACACTTCAATGTCCGGATTGCCCTGCAGAAAGTCCTGCAGGTACTGCTGCGAATTGTCCATCGGTTTGGTCTTCCTGTGTACTACACCCCGGGCCGCCACCGGCCTGGCCCGGCCGGTGTCCCCGGCAAAAACACCGGGAGGGGGTAGTGGATTCGCGGTGGCCCTGTGCCACACTGGGCTTACTCTACATTAAACTACGCTCCACGCCTGCGCGGCCATACCGGGCCCGGGCAGAGACACAGGACAGCTGGCATGCACAACGACGCTCTCAATCTGAAAGACCTCGACCGTTCGCACCACTTCCACCCGTTTACCGATCTGCGTGACTACGCGGCAAGCGGTGGACGCATCGTCAACCGCGCCGAGCACATCTACATTTATGACACCGACGGCAACAAGCTGCTGGATGGCATGTCCGGCCTCTGGTGCTGCAACCTGGGCTACAGCCAGCACCAGATTGTGGAGGCCATCTACCGGCAGCTGCAGGAGCTGCCCTTCTACAACAACTTTTTCCGCTGCTCCAACCAGCCCGCCGTTGAACTGGCCAGAGCCCTGGTCGAGATCACACCGGAGCGCTTCAACCACGTCTTTTTCACCAACTCCGGCTCGGAGGCCAACGACACCAACATCCGCCTGGTGCACCGCTACTACGACCTGCTCGGCAAACCGAACAAAAAACACTTCATCAGCCGCAAGAACGCCTACCACGGCTCCACCATCGCCGCCGGCTCCCTGGGCGGGATGAACGCCATGCACCAGCAGGTCTGGGGCCTGAACTACGTCCATCACATCAACCAGCCGCACTGGTTCACCGAGGGCGGCGACCTGTCGCCGGACGAGTTCGGCATCAAGGTGGCGCGCGAGCTGGAAGCGAAAATCGACGAACTCGGTGAAGAGAATGTCGCAGCCTTCATTGCCGAACCGGTGCAGGGCGCCGGGGGCGTGATTGTGCCGCCTGATACCTACTGGCCCGAAATCCAGCGCATCTGCGACGAGCGCGACATTCTGCTGATCGCCGACGAAGTGATCTGTGGCTTTGGCCGCACCGGGCAATGGTTCGGCAGCGACACCTACGGCATTCGACCGCATCTGATGACCTTCGCCAAGGCCATCACCAATGGCTATATCCCGCTGGGCGGCGTCATGATCAGCGACCAGATTGCCGATGTGCTGCTGGCGCATGGTGGCGAATTCACCCATGGGCTTACCTACTCCGGCCACCCGGCATCCTGCGCCGCGGGCATTGCCACCCTGCGTACACTGCGTGAAACCAACATCATCCAGACGGCAGCGGTACAGATCGCCCCGCACTTCCAGAGCCAGCTACAGACCCTGCAGAGTCATCCCATCGTCGGCCAGGTGCGAGGCCGGGGCATGTTCGCCGCTGTGGAACTGGTGCGCGACAAACACTCCCGGGAACGCCTGGCACCCGACAGCCAAGCTGCCGTGTACTGCCGCGACCGGGCCAACAGCAACGGCCTCATGGTGCGCCAGACAGGCGACGCCATGATCATGGCGCCGCCACTGGTCAGTCAGCGGGCGGAGATCGACACGCTGGTGGAAAAGCTGCTGCAGGCACTGGACGAAACCGCAGCGCACTACGGCGTGAAGTAGGCGCAGGCCCCAAGGGCACCGCCTGTCGCGCGGGCGGGACCCAGACGAACCGGTCCCGGGCGGCAGATGTCCGCGGCAGGCCTAACTATTCAGCCTGCCCCGTGGTGACCCCCGCCGGCACGCCGCTTAGACTGCGGCGTAACGACAATAAACCCGGGGAGGGCAACATGAGCACAGAACGCCAGAAACTGAACAAGACCACCATGGGCATCAAGGAAGGGCTCCCACTGGAAGCCACAGGCACCGATATCGAGGGCCTGCGCCGGAATATTCAACAGCTCATGGATCTGGAAGCCATCAAGCAGCTCAAGCACGCCTACTTCCGCTGCATCGACACCGCGAACCTGGAAGAACTGGCACCGCTGTTCCACAAAGATGTTGAGGTGCACTTCAAGGGCGGCACCTACGAGTGGAAGGTGAACGGCCGCGATGATTACCTGGCCAACATCGGCGGCGCCTTCAATGCGGGCACCATCGGACACCACAACGGCCACCAGCCTGAAATCCAGATTCTCAGCGCCAGCGAAGCGACCGGCATCTGGTATCTTGCAGACCACATGTGGCAGCTGGAATACAAGTCATTGACCACCGGCACCGCACTGTATTGGGATCGCTACGTCAAGGAGGACGGCCGCTGGCTGATCCGCGAGACCCGCTACGAGCGTCTCTACGAAATCAACGAACCGCTGGCTGCCGCTCCCAGCCTGAGTTCCCACTACCTGGGCGTGCACGGCAGCAAGCCGAGCCACTGACAGCAGGCTGATCCGGCGGCCGGGGAGCAGCGTAACAAGGCACCCATCACGTGGGACCACCCGCATGAGTAACCCCGTCGCCGACAGTCCGACAGCACCGTTACCCTTCGCCCGCCAGCTCACCGAGAAGGCGTGGTTCAATGCCCTATGGTTTCAGACCACCTGGTTTTGTGCGGTGCTCGGCCAGGATACCCTGCTGGCCGTCACCCTGGGGTTGATCGGACTGCATTTTGCCCTGGTGCCACTGCGAGGCCGCGAGCTCCGCCAGCTCTTTCTGCTGGGCGGCATTGGCATGGCGGTGGATGCCAGCCTCAGCGCACTGGGTGTGTTCCGCTTCACTGACGGTGTCCTCCTGCCCCTCTGGCTTTGTGGGCTGTGGCTGGCATTCGCCACTACGCTGGGTCGCAGCCTCGTGTTCTTCGCCAGCCGTCCATGGCTGACAGCCGCGGCCGGCGCACTCGTGCTTCCGTTCAATTACTATGCGGGCAGCCAGCTCGGGGCCGTGGAATTCGGCTGGCCGCTGTGGCAGAGCCTGCTCATGATGAGCGCCATCTGGTCGCTTACCCTGCCCGCGCTATACTACCTGCAGCAACGTCTCTTTCAGGCCAAGGAGTAACAGACCCATGAAACGCCTGTGCACGAGCCTTCTCTTCAGCCTTGCCTGCGCCCTCGCTCTACCGGCTGCGGTGTCTGCCAGCGACACTCCGCAACCCGGCAATCTGCAGCTGGTGGGCGAAGCGCGCCTCAACGTCATGTTCTGGTCGGTCTACGACTCCAGGCTGTACACCGCCAATGGCCGCTACGAGCCCGACCAGCGGCCATTGCGCCTGGAGATCCAGTATCTGCGCGACTTCGAGGCCAGGGCCCTGGTACAGCGTACCGGCGAAGAGTGGGATCACCTGCAACTGTCACATGAGCGCCGCGAGCAGTGGCTGCAACAGCTCGCCACACTGTGGCCGGATGTGGGCAAGAACGATGTGATAGCGCTGGAAATCGATGTCGATAACCGCAGCACGTTCTTTTTCAACAACGAAAAACTGGGCGTCATTGACGATGCTGACTTCGGGGAGCACTTCGTTGCCATCTGGCTCTCGCCCGATACCAGTCGCCCGGCCCTGCGCGAGGCCCTGATCGGCAGCCTTTAGGGTGGGCTCGCACCCAGTACCGGCAGGCGTTGTGCCAGCCCCTGCAACACAGCCTCCAGCGGCCCACGGTTGGCTTCAATGAGGGCCAGGGCACAAGCGCCCGTCCGCCGCCGCAGGTCGCTGTCGGCCAGCAGGGCCTGCACGGCGCTGGCCAGGCTGTTGGCGCCTGTCACTGGCACCAGGCCACCGGCCTCATCCAGCGCGGCGTAGATCGCTTCGAAGTTGAATACGTGGGGGCCTGCCAGCACCGGAAGGCCCCAGGCCGACGGTTCAAGCGGGTTGTGCCCACCGCGCTGAATCAGCGACCCTGCCACAAAGGCAATATCCGCCGCGCCATAAAGCAGCAGCAACTCACCCATCGTGTCACCCAGATACACCTGGGTGCCGGGCGCCAGCGCGTCATCTCCGCCTGCGGAGCGCCGGACCAGCGCAAAGCCACCGGCCTGTATCCGCTGGGCAACAGCCTCGAAACGTTCCGGGTGACGCGGCACCAGCATGAGCAGGGCCTCGGGCCAGCGCTCCAGTACCCGCCGGTGCGCGGCGAGAATCTGCTCGTCCTCCCCGTCGTGGGTACTGGCCGCTATCCACACCGGACGGGATTCGCCCAGCTGACGACGCAAGCGCTCCGCCGACGCGCGCGATACACTGTCGACCACCACATCGAACTTGATACTGCCGGTCACCGACACCCGCTCGCCGGAAGCGCCGATTTCCCGAAAACGCCGCGCATCGTCCGCACCCTGCGCGGCGATCCAGGCAAGCTGCGCTACCATGGGGTGGACCAGTCCGGCGATACGCCGGTAACCGCGGGCCGAGCGCTCCGACAGTCTGGCATTCACCAGCGCCACGGGAATTCCGCGCTCCTCTGTCAGGGCCACCATGTTCGGCCACAGCTCGGTTTCCATGATGATCAGGGCGGCTGGGCGCGCCCTGTCCAGGAAGCGTGACACCGCGCCCGGCGTGTCATACGGGGAAAACGCATACCGTATGCGGTCACCGAACAGGGCGCGGGCCCGCGCCGAGCCGGTGGCTGTCATGGCGGTCATGAGGATGCGGCAACCGGGGTGGCGCCGCAGCAGGGCATCCACCAGGGGCGCGGCGGCGATGGTCTCGCCCACGGACACCGCGTGTACCCAGATGACGGGGCCGGAGGACGGGGCCACCCAACCGAGACGCTCACGCCAGTTGCCGCGCAGGGTGGCATTACCCCGGCTTGCCCACCACAGCTGCAGCAACACGAGGGGCAGTGCAAGGCGAAACACAAAAGAGTACAGCGCGCGCAGCATGGCGATTCCGGAACACAGGACAGCCCGCATTCTACCCAATGCCCGCGCCCGCTGCCGCAGAACTATTCCCGCCTGACCCTGCAGGGCTGTTAAACTTCGGGCTCCGCTCGATGAATGAGAGTGTGCCACCCGGTGAGCACCCCACGGCAACGCATCCGCGACACGCGCTACGGCAGTTACCTGCACCCCCGCTGGTGGCCGACCTGGTTGTTGATCGGGCTGATGTGGCTGCTGTCACGGCTGCCGCTGCGGGCGCAGTGGTGGCTCGGCAAAGGCGTGGGAGAACTGGCCTACCGGGCCCTCCCGCGCCGCAGGCACATCGCCGAAGTCAACATTCGCCTGTGCTTTCCGGAACTGAGTGCGGAAGAGCAGGCGAGCCTGGTACGGCGTGCCTTTCATTCCAATGGCATCGGCATTCTGGAGATCGGCCTCGCCTGGTTTCGTGACCCGGCCGCGTTCCTGCCGCAGACACGGGTGCACGGCCTGGAGCACGTTGAACGGGCGCTGGCTCAGGGCAAAGGCATTCTGGCACTCGGTGGGCATTACAGTTCGCTGGATCTGTGCGGCACCCTGGTGACCGAATTTGTCGAAGCAGACGTCATGCAGCGCGACCACAACAATGCCCTGCTCAATGCCGTGATGACCCGCGCCCGTGAGCGCCGCTACGGGGTGGCGCTATCGGCCAAGGACCTGCGTGGCCTGTTGCGGCAGCTGCGGGCAAACCGCACGATATGGTACGCAACCGACCAGGATTATGGCCGCAAGGGCATCGTGTTCGCACCTTTCTTTGGCGTCGAAACCGCTTCCATTACGGCGACCTCTCGCATTGCGGAGCGCAGCGGCTGCGCGGTCATGCCCTTCAGCCACTTTCGCCGCAGCGACGGTGTGCCGGGCTACGACATCTACTTCCACCCACCGCTGGAGCACTTTCCCTCCGGTGACGACGAGGCCGATGCAAGGCTGGTCAACGCCACCATCGAACGCGAGGTGCGCCGCCATCCGGAGCAGTACCTGTGGATGCACAGACGCTTCAAGACCCGCCCCAGCCCCCGGGATGCCGACCCCTACCGCAGGGAGCGTTAGCGTGACGCGCTCGACGGTGATAGCTTTGCAACCTGTTGGCACTGTTTGAGCATACGCTTTATGGCATTGACCCGCGCAACCCTGCTGATCGCACTGATTCGTCTGCTCGCCCGGCTGAGCCTGGCCAGCGCGCAGCGGCTCGGTGCCCTGCTGGGCGGCCTCGTAAGCCGCTTGCCCAACCGTTCCAGCCGGGTGACGCAGATCAATCTTGCCATCGCCTACCCCGAGCTCGGCGAGCGCGAGCGCAAGGCCCTGGCGCGGCAGAGCCTCGAGCATACTGGCCGGGTGGCGCTGGAAATTCCGCTGATCTGGGAGTGGCCGGTGGAGCGCTGCCTGGAACTGGTGCAGGAGATCGAAGGGGAGGAACTGCTCACCGAGGCGAGGGCCGGCGGCAAGGGCCTGCTGCTGCTTGCCCCACATCTCGGGAACTGGGAGCTCTGTGGGCTGTACTTTTCTTCCCGCTACCGGATGGCTGCACTCTACAGTCCGCCGTCGCTACCCGGCTTCGAAGACTACATGACCGCGTGCCGGGGCCGCTTCGGCGGAGAGTATGTTCCTGGAGATCGCCGCGGACTCGCGCGACTGATCGGGCTGCTGCGCGAAGGCGAGGTTTCGGGCATCCTGCCCGACCAGAGCCCCCGTTCCGCCGGTAGCGCCTATGCCCCGTTTTTCGGCATGGAGGTGCGCACCATGACACTGGTGAGCAAACTGCTGCAAAAATCCGGCGCGGTGCCCCTGATGACCTGGTGCCAGCGCCTGCCGAACAGCCGTGGCTTTCGCCTGATCGTGCGGCGTTGTGAGGAGGGCATGGCAGACCCGGATCCCGTGGTGGCAACGAGCGCACTCAATCGCTCGGTGGAAGCCTGTGTGCGCGAGGCGCCCGAACAGTACCAGTGGGAATACAAACGCTTTCGTCATCGCCCGCCCGGCCAGCCGGACCCCTACCGCAAGGCGCCCTAACGCCGTGTGCTAAACTGGCCAACCCCACCCGACACGACGCCCGCATGCGCCACTACCTGTTCTTCGTCAACCAGCCCTACGCCTACTCCATCCTGCGTCCACTGCAGGCCGAAATCCGTCGCCGCGGCGATGAGGCGGCCTGGTTTGTTGCGGGCTGCAGCACTGCGCCGTTGCAGGCTGACGAACACCTGCTGCGGACACTGGAAGAAGCGCGCGCCTATCCCGCGGTGGCTACCTTTGTACCCGGCGACTGGGTGCCGCACTTTCTCCCCGGCATCAAGGTGGAGGTGTTCCATGGTCTGGCGCGCAACAAGCGCGGGCACGCCACGGAGGACGCCAGCGACCATTACACCATTCGCGGCTGGTTCGACCTCTATTGCACGCATGCCAGCAACGATACACAGAAATTCTCGGCGCTGGCGGCAGAGCATGGGCACTTCCGCGTTGCCCGCACCGGCTGGCCAAAACTGGATCCACTGTTCGCCTCGGGCACGCCTGCCGGGCAGCGCCTGCGTGCCAGCGACGAGCCTCCGGTAGTGTTCTACGCCTCCACCTTCAGCCGGGCCATCACCTCGGCACCTGCGCTGGAGGGTGTGATCGCCCGGTTGGCAGACTCCGGCAAGTGGCGCTTCATTGTGACCCTGCACCCGAAAATGGACCCGGAGATCGTCCAGCGCTATCGGGAGATGAGCGGACCCAACCTGCGCTTCGTAGAGAGCAACGCGGATCTGCTGCCGATTCTCCCCGAGGCTGATGTGATGCTCTGCGACACCTCCTCCATCATGTTCGAGTTCATGTTCCTCGACCGGCCGGTGGTGACCTACCGCAGCCGCATGGCCGGACCCTGGTTGCTGGATGTACAGGAGGTGGATGCCGTGGAGCCCGCGCTGGCGCAGGCGCTGGAGCGGCCACCCGCGCTGCTGGAGGCGGCCCGGGCACTGTGTACAGAACTGCACGCGTTTACCGATGGACATGCCAGCGCCAGGGTACTGGATGCGGTTGATGAGGCGCTCGCTGCCGGACCACCGCCCAAATCCAAACCACTGAACCTGTGGCGCAAGCTGAAGATGCGCCGCCGACTGCGCAAGGCGCTCGCCGCTACGGCTCAGTCAGTGCCGTAACGGGGGCGATTCCGGGTCCACAGGCCGGCGTATTTGTTGAAACTTACCTGGGCGTATAGGACGGCTGACAGAAAGCCTACCTGCCCGTCGAGAAAGCCCAGCCTCAACAGATACACGTGCACGAACGTCAACAGGCCGCGGGCCGTGGGGTAGACCAGCGAGCGCACCCGTTTACCCTGCCGGTGCTTTTCCTGCGCGCCCAGCCAGGCGTACTGGGCGCCCTTCTGCAGCGCATGACCGAAGTCACGGTGGGTGAAGTGCACCAGCCGCCCGCGCAAGGTGCGCACGCGGCGGTCCGCCGGCAACAGGATTTTTTCGTGCACCAGGGCATCGGAAAAACGCACCCCGTCGCGCCGGAAAAGGCGCAGTGGTGCACGACCGCTACGCCCAAA
Organism: uncultured Haliea sp.; assembly: GCF_963973825.1. Taxonomy (NCBI): domain Bacteria; kingdom Pseudomonadati; phylum Pseudomonadota; class Gammaproteobacteria; order Cellvibrionales; family Halieaceae; genus Haliea; species uncultured Haliea sp. The sequence goes on along the minus strand of NZ_CAXBAE010000015.1, from coordinate 21,170 downwards.
ATCCAGCCGGGTGCCATAGATGGTCACCGCCCAGGGCAGACAGTAGGCATCCGCAGACGGCGCCGCCAGCACGTGGTTGATCTCCGCCGCCAGCCCGGGACTCACCCGCTCGTCCGCATCAATCGATAGCACCCAGTCGCCGCTGGCACGCGCCAGCGCCCGCTGTTTCTGGATGCCGAAACCGGGCCAGTCCGTCTCGACCACGTGAGGCGTAAATTCGCGTGCGATAGCCACCGTCCGGTCGGCGCTACCACTGTCGACCACGATGATCTCATCGGCTATTGCGGCCACGGAGGCAAGGCAGGCGCCGATATGCTCCTCTTCGTTCTTGGTGATCACAATTACCGACAGGCTTACAGCGCGCTGGCGCGTGCAGGCGCGCCGCAACTCGGTCACCAGTACCGCGCCGCAGACCGCCAGCGCGAGCAGGTAAAAGGTGATGAACACGCTGCGCGAGAACACGGCTTCGGTGAGCCCGAAGACGGCGTACCCCGCGGGCAGCAGCACGCCAATTGAGGCGATAAAGGCCACCGCCGGCTCCGGCGCGCGCAGATGGCGGGCAAAGACCCGCAGTGGAATCAGCAGCAGCAACAGCCAGCTCAGGCCGCCGAGCAGCCCACGGGTCGCCAGGTTTTGCAACAGATCGTTGTGGGCATGGCTGGTACAGCAATTGAGCACAAATTGCGGCTGGTCCAGCGCGCCCGCCGCGGCCGCCGCCCGCACCGCATCGTGATAGGCATTCAGCCCCCCGCCAAACCAGGGCTGGGCGACAAACTCAGCCCAGGCAATCTGCCATATGGCCAGACGGGAGGCGGTCTGCACGTCGAAATCGCCCGCCTGCAGCCTGATCACGGTTTCCAGAAAACGTGCGTTGCCAACCACGGTCAGCGTCAGAAACACCAGGCCGGCCAGCACCGCCAGGACACGCTGAGGCGGGCGCATCTGTGGCAACAGCACAGCCAGCAACACGGGCAGCGCCAGCACATTGCTCCGGGTCTGGGTAAGCAGTGCAGCCGCCAGCGCGAGACCCGCCAGCACCAGTGCCAGGCTCGCATAACCCCTGTGCTGCAAGCGCTGCCAGTACAGCGCGGCTGACAGCAACACCGCCGCTGCCAGCAGCGAGAGATTGCCAAGCGTAATGGGGTTGAGCCAGAGCCCTGCGCGCATGGATTCCCCCGGCGAAGGGGGTGCCGCGAAAAGCAGGCTGGCCACGGTGTGCACCGCAGCACCCAGTGCCATCAGCGCAAAGCCGGCAAATACACCACGGGCACTCAGGCCCGACCAGCTGAGGGACAGCACCAGGGGCCAGAAGAGCAGCAGACGAGCGGGGCCGTCCAGCTCCTTGAGACCACGATAATCAAAACCACTTGCCGCCCAGTAGAGCAGGAAAATCCCCACCGGGAACCAGCAGGCAAAATGCAGGAGACGGAGTTCGCGCGGCTGTTCCCACCCGCCGGCGTGAAGTTCCCGGCGCAACGCAGGCAGCGCAGCGGCCAGCGCAAGCAGGATGACGGCGGCGGACAACAGGCTGGAATAAAGCAGAGACCCGGCAAAACCGGCGACCGCCAGGCCTGCCAGCACCTGTTGGCCTCGTGCCGATGAAATCATTGTGTATACTCTCGTCGATCTGCGTAGCCACTGTGGCGAACGCCGACCCACCGGGGCCGCCAGCCGCGCCGCTACTATAGCGCAGGTGTTCCCGCGGATTCCAACGCCGAGACAGGACCCGGCCCGATGAAAGCGCTTTGTATCACAGACTGTGCAGACCGCCCGGAAACGGAGCTGTTCATTCGGCTCGCCCATCGCATGGAACGCTTTGCGATCATGAGCAATCCGGCCGGCCGCTATCACAGCCTGCTGGTGGACGCAGGGCTCGAGGTGATTCCCCTGAAAATCCGCGGCCGCTTCGATCGCGAGGCAACAGCCCTGATCCGGGATACCGTGTACGCCGGCGACTACGACATTGTGCATGCGTTCAATTCACGCGCTGTGACCTGTATGTTGCGCGCCGCAGGCGGGCACCGCGCCCGCCTGCTCGCCTACCGGGGCGTCACGACCGGTGTCGGCTATGGCAAGCCGGAAGCCTGGCTGACCTTCCTCAACCCGCGCCTGGACGGGATCCTGTGCGTCGCCGATGCCATACGGGATGCGCTGCTGGCCGTGCGCCTGCTCTGGTTGCACCTGCCGCCCGAAAAGCTGAAAACGATCCACAAGGGTCATGAACTTGACTGGTATAACGTGGAGCCGGCGGCGCTGACGGAGTTTGGCGTGCCTGTGGATGCCATAACCCTGTGCTGCATCAGCCGCAACAGCGCCAAAAAAGGCGCATTGACCCTGCTTGATGCCTTTGACGCACTACCCACCGAGTTGAACAGCCATCTGCTGCTGATCGGCTCTGTGGACAGCAATGCCAGAGTGCGCGAGCGCGCCGCCCGCTGCCGGCACCCCGAGCGCGTGCACTTTACCGGCTACCGGACTGATGTCACACAGATACTCAGCGCCGCCGATCTGCTGGTGTCAGCCTCGGAAAGCGGCGAAGGCCTGCCGCGGGTTGTCATCGAAGCGATGGCGGTGAACACCCCCGTTGTCGCCACTGACGCCGGCGGCACTCGGGAGCTCGTGCTGCACGGTGAAACCGGCCTGCTGGTACCGCAGCGCAGCCCCGCAGCACTGAGCGCGGCAATCCGTGACGCCCTGCAGGATACTGCGGCTGCGGCACAGCGCGCGAAGAATGCGCGGCGCCGCATCGCAGAGGCATTCAATGCCGAGCAGACCGCGGTAAACACCTACGCCTGGTATCAGGAGCGGCTGGCCTCTGCCCCGTAATAGTCTTTATACCAGTCAACAAAACGCGTCACGCCCTCGGCAACTCCTGTGCGCGGCGCATAGCCTGTCAGTTCGCGCAACGCGCTGACATCGGCATAGGTTTCGGCAACGTCACCGGGTTGCATGGGCAGCATGATCTTCTCCGCCCTGCGCCCCAGGCGCTGTTCCAGCAATTCGATGAACTCCAGCAAATGCACCGGGCGCTCACAACCGATGTTGAAAATACGATACGGGGCGCTGGAGGTGGCAGGATCGGCAGCCAGGGCATCCCAATCGGGGTTGGGCGCCGGAGGCCTGGCCAGCACGCCCAGAATCCCGTCGACGATGTCCTCGATAAAGGTGAAGTCGCGCCGGTGTTGTCCGTGGTTGAAGACCTCCAGCGGCTCCCCCGCCAGAATCTTGCGGCAGAAAATCATCGGCGCCATGTCTGGACGACCCCAGGGGCCATAGACCGTGAAGAAGCGCAGCCCCGTCGTGGGTAACTGGTAGAGATGGCTGTAGGAGTGCGCCATCAACTCATTGGCCTTTTTCGTGGCGGCGTACAGCGACACCGGGTGGTCCACGCTGTGGCTGACACTGAAGGGCTGACGCGCATTGCTGCCGTAAACGGAGCTGCTACTGGCGTAGACCAGGTGCTCCACCGGAAAATGCCGGCAACATTCGAGCATATTGCCGAACGCCACCAGGTTGGAGGTCAGGTAGGCCTCGGGGTGCGTCAGTGAGTAGCGCACACCCGCCTGCGCGGCCAGGTGAATGACAGCGTCCGGACGGAAATGGCTGAACCAGTCCCGCAGCCGGGCCGCATCAGACAGGCAGAACACGGCCTCGCTGAAACCCGGTTGAGCCCGCAGGCGCGCGAGACGCGCCTGCTTCAGCGTGACGTCGTAATAGTCATTGAGGTTGTCGATGCCGGCCACCTCGTGTCCCTGCGCCAGCAACTGCAACGCCGTTTCGCACCCGATAAAGCCGGCTGCGCCGGTGACCAATACCTTCATTGCCTCTCCTGATCTGGCTTCATGGCAGCATAGCCCTGCATTAACGCTGCCCACAGTGCACGCCGCTGCGCTGCCGGGAGCGCATGGCAACGCTTCGCAACCGAACGCTGCAAGCGATCGAGATTGGCCTGCTGCCAGCGTTGCGCGGGGTGACGCAGCCTGCAGCGGTCAAAATCGATCAACCAGATGCCCTCAGGGGCATGCAGCACGTTGTCGCAGTTCAAGTCCACGTGGTCCAGGCCCGCTGCATGAAATCTGGCCAAAAGCGCACCGAGCCGCTGCCACAGCTCCGGGTCCCCCACTGCAGGGGACACCGGCAACGGCACCGCCCCGGGTATGCGGCGCAGCAGGATGGCCGCGCGACAGGTGAACAGACCGTCGCGCTCTGCCAGCGCAGCGATAGGTTCCGGCACAGGCAGGTGCATGTCACGCAAGCGCTGCAGCAGGCGGAACTCGCGCAGCGAACGGCAGCGATTGAAGCCCGTAAACAGGTAACTGCGGTGCATGATCCGCGCCATCATACCGCCGCGCAGATACTGCCGGAGCACCAGTTCGCCGGCGTCAGCCTGTACAAAAAACGCCCCGCCGCGACCACCGACCGCCACCGGGCGCGCGCGCTCACCCCAGAACTGCGGCTCCAGCCACGCGGCCTGCACACCGTCTACGGCCGGGTTGCACAGCAACAGGGAGCGATGCCCGGAAACAATGTGCTCTGTCACGCCGCTCACGGCACGTCAACGTCCTCAGTGCGAGCCGTCACCGGCGGCAGCGGTAAAGACCCCGGCGGGAGACTCGGATAGAATGCATGCAGTGTAGCAATGATGATGCATCAAGCTCTACCGCCGCTGGAACCCGCGATGTCACAAACGCCACTTCAATCGATTTGCTTGCTGCGCCTGTCAGCCCTGGGCGATGTGACCCATGTGATACCTGTCGTCTTGAGCCTGCAGGAGCAGCTTCCGGGCGTGGGTATCACCTGGATTATCGGCAAGCTCGAAGCGCGCCTGGTGGGTGACCTGCCGGGGGTGACGTTCATCGTGTTCGACAAGCGCGCCGGCTGGCGCGGCTACCGCGACCTGTACAGGACGCTGCGCGGCCAGCGTTTTGATGCCCTGCTGCACATGCAGTTGGCCGCCCGCGCCAACCTTGTTTCCCTGCTGGTGCGGGCACGCCTGCGGGTCGGGTACGACCGTGCGCGCAGCAAGGACGGCCACGGCCTGTGCATCAACCGGCGCATCGCGCCGGCACCCAGGCAACATGTACGCGATTGCCTGGCCAGTTTTCTGCAACCGCTGGGATTACAACCCGCAGCTCCGCGCTGGCACATCCCGCTGGACGAGAAAGACCATGCCTTCGCGCGGCGCCACCTGGCTGCCGACCGGCGCACCCTGGTGATCAGCCCCTGCTCCAGCCATGCCCTGCGCAACTGGCCCGTAAGCCATTACGCCGCGCTCGCCGATTACGCTGCGGGGACCCACGGCATGCAGGTCATTCTCGTGGGCAGCCCGGCGGCCCATGAGCAGGAAACCTGCGCGGCCATAGCCGCTGCCATGCAGCAACCCGTCGAGAATATCTGCGGCCAGGACACGCTGAAACAGCTCGCCGCACTGCTGGCCGGTGCCGACCTGCTGGTCGCGCCGGACACAGGGCCCGCGCATATCGCCAGCAGCGTGGGCACCGATGTGCTGGGACTGTTTGCCGCCAGTAACCCACAGCGTTCCGGCCCCTACAACTCACTGCACTGGTGCGTGGATCGCTACCCCGATGCACTGCGCCGCTTCCGCCAGCAGAGCGTTGATGAAGCCCGCTGGGGCGCGAAGGTGGAGGTGCCGGGAGCCATGGAGCTGGTGACGGTTGCGGACGCCACCGGAAAGCTGGACCAGTGGCTGGCGGCGCAGAAACCGGCGACCGCGGAGTCAGGCCGCCGCCGCTAGGCCGTGTAGTCCTGATACGACTTCTCTTCAACAAAGCGCGAGCCCAGCGCCAGGTTGATGGACTTTTTCAGGGCGGCCCGTTTGTCGTTGGTGAAGTACACCGAGCGCGCCAGCTCGATGAACGTGGCGCCGAAATCCTGGGCGCGCTCACAGTCCCGGATGTCATCCTCGATTACCCAGAGCGCTTCATTGACCGCCTTGAGCTGCGCCCGCAACTCGGCAATCGCCGACTCATCCGGCACAGCGGCCGCCCAAATGCCGTTCAGGGCGTCCAGTTCCGTTTTCACATTGGCGTTCTTGTCCGGGTCACTGATGCGCTCCGACTTGATTTCCAGAATGGTGATCTTGTCCAGCACCTCGCCAAAGGAAACGGGAACGGTAATAACATCGGTCATGTGAACACTCGCTTGCGGGGGAAAAGGCACGCGGCCCCGAGGCAACGTGCATGACGCTATTCTATGCCAAGCGCGCCGTCCTGCCGACCCCGAAGAACCTCAAAACGCTGAGTTCGACACCAGGCTCCGCAGCCGTACATCCACGGTGACCTGCAGTGAGGTCAGCGCGAGGGCCGCTGCCCGCCCCGCCGGTGGGGCACGGTGCATGTGGGGCGTCATCGCCAGCAGATCGGCGATCGCCGCGCTGCTGTGCAGCCGCACCTGAAAGCGCAGCGACTCCTCCGCCTGCAACTGAAAACCCGCGTGCGTGCGCGGCGCTGCCGAGGTCTTTTGCTTCAGGGTGGGGTAGATGACCTCACGCAGCTCCTGCAAATGCGCCGGACCCGCCTCCGCAAGCAGCAGCTCACCGGCCGGCTTCAACACACGAGCGAACTCGGCAAAGACAGGAAAACCAAACAGGCACAACAGCCTGTCCACGCTGTTTCCGGCGACGGGCAGGCGGGCGTTGCTCGCCACCATCCAGGCTGAGCGCCGATCCTGCCGCGCCGCTTCCTGCACGGCCCATTTGGAAATGTCCACGCCGCCCAGCCTGAGTGGCTGGCTGGCACCGGCGGCCCTTGCCAGTTCGCGCAGGTAGAAGCCCTCGCCGCAACCGGCATCGATGCAGCTCAGCGGGTCGACCCGTGGCATGGATCCCAGCACAGTGCGCGCGACCGCGGCCGCCAGCGGGCCATAGTGGCCCGCGTTGAGGAAACGCGCACGGGCGGCAACCATCTCCCGACTGTCGCCCGGGTCCCGGGAGCGCTTGTTCTGTACCGCGAGGAGATTGACGTATCCGCGCCTGGCGATGTCAAAGCTGTGACCACTGGGACAGCGCCAACTGCCATCGCTGACCGCAAGCGGCTGACTGTCCAGGGGGCATATCAGCTCGGTGAACGGTGTAATCAACGTGCAGCGGTGGTCACACAGCCACGCTCGGTCCCAGCTTGGGGTTTGGCCCATACTGGTTGTCGCCGGGCTCGCTGTCGAAGACCATGAAGATCAGCAACACGAGCCCACCGATGACCGGGATAAAGGCCAGCAGCAACCACCAGCCTGTGCGACCGGTATCGTGCAGGCGCCGCACCGCGACCGCGATGGCGGGGATCAGCACCGCCAACCAGTAGATGCCGCCGAGAAGCCCCACCCCCATCTCATCGTTGAAAGTGCCGGTGATCGTGTCGACGATGCCCAGGGCAATACTCGCCAGAATGTTGAACAGCACGAAAAACCAGTATTCCTTGCGACGCGCGCGCCCGTTGAACATCGCATACTTGTTTTTCAATACATCGAGATACCAATTCATCCCATTCCCCTTACTGTTATCCGGATTCCTGTCCTGCGACCCAGTGTCCGCCCCCAGTCAGTTTAGACCAGATTCTCCGCGAGGTATTCCGCAAGACGCTGCTCTGCCTCGTCGCCGAAGAGAATTTCCGCTGCACGGCGCAACCCGGGCGCTTCGGCAATCTCCTCCCGACGCAACACCAGCTCGATCTTGGAACGCCGGCGCATGAAATCCTCCAGTTTCACCACCATCTCGCGCTGCGCCGTCATCTCCATTTCGCAGCGCGTGTACTCGGCACGGCCGATCAACAGGCGGGCGCAACTGCGGTCGGCGCGGATGCGTTCCAGCAGGTGAAAGGCCGCCTGGCCATAGCGACGCCAGAAGCGCTCGCTCAGGGGCTCCGAGGAGGTGGGTGCGGTCAACTCATCCAGCTGCATCAGCCGCGCCTGACGCAAATACTCTTCGTGCACGCCGGGCGGCGGCTCGCCATACCAGGTGGCCTGAGGCTCTGGCACGTCGATACCCAGCCTGGACAACTCCGCGACCACCTCGTCGCCCACATTCAGGCAGTCGGTAAGCTTGCCGCCGAGAATACTGAGGTGTTGTCGTTCGCGATCCACTTCCAGCACATGTTTGCGGGAAAGCTGCACCCAGTCGGCCCCGTTGCCATCGCCCGCGACCGCCAGCGGCCGCACACCACAGCGCTCGGCAATGATGCTCTCGCGGGTCAGCGGCGGGTCCATATCCAGCAGCGCATTGATATTCGAAAGCACGAAATCGCGGTCTTCGTCGGTCACTCCGACCTCCGGCGATTCCACCCGCGTGTCCGTGGTCCCCACGCAGGTCCGCGACCCCATGGGGATCAGGAAAAACAGCCGGCCGTCGCTGGCAAAGAAGGTGAGCACGCGCTTGTTGTCGGTGACCCGATCGACAATCAGGTGGATACCCTTGGAGAACACATGGTGGTGCCTGGTCCGCACGCCGGCGGCCTCGTTCAGTCCGTCCAGCCACGGCCCTGCCGCGTTGACCAGCGCACGGGCGGCGATGGTAAAGGTCTCGCCACTGACCGCATCGCGTGCCTGCACCAGCCAGCGCCCGCCTTCGCGGCGCAGGGACGTGGCGGCCACGTAATTGGCCGCGACACAGCCATAGTCCAGTGCCTTGCGCACAAAGCCGAAGACAAAGCGGGCATCGTTGTCGTAGAGATAGCAGTCGGAGTACTCCAGGCCACCTGCTGCCTGCCGCGTGTCGATCACCGGCTCTGCAGCCTCAAGTTTGCGAGCGCTTACATATCTTGGTGGTCTTGTTTTGAAGCGCCCCATCACCCAGTACAGCACACTCCCGAGAAAGATGACGAAGGGTGGCCAGCGAAAGCCCTTCTGGATGGTGGTGAAGAAGCGGATTTCCTTCACGGTGGAGGGGTAGGCGCGCATGAGTTCGTTGCGCGAGCGGCACAGCTTGTTCACCAGCAGGAATTCGTAGCTCTCGAGGTACTTGATGCCACCCCAGGCGAGATTGGAAGACTGGGAGCTGACGCCGCTGGCGAAGTCCTCAGCCTCGATCAGGGCCACGTTGACACCGCGCCCGGCCAGCGCAGCGGCCGACACGGCGCCGTTGATGCCGCCGCCGATGACCAGCACATCAAACTCCTGCCCCGCCAGTTTGGCGAGATTTGTCTGGCGCAGCGACATGGTTACCTCATGACCTGACAGAACTCTCGGTGATGGCAACGCACACCTTTTCCTGGTGTGGAAAGGCGCGTGCCACAGCCAGCATACGCCAGCTGTGCGCTGCAGACCAAACATCTACACCACCGCGATTAGACAGAGACGCGAGGCACAGACATACTCTGCTGCCAAAGCCGTCGGGAGCTTTCCCCCGGCGCAGCGCGGCATGTGGAATCGGATGATCAAGGACAGGCAGGTATGACGGCAAAAGACTGGCAACGCATTGAGCTCAGCGCATTCGGGGGCCCGGAAAACCTGCACCTGGTCACCGAGCACACGCTTCCCGAGCCCGGCCCGGGACAGATCCGGGTCAAGGTACTGGCCGCCGGCACCGGGTTCACCGATACCATCGTGCGCCAGGGTCAGTACGTGGACGTGAAGGACAAGCCGCCCTTTACCCCCGGATACGACTGGGTGGGCGTCGTCGACGCACTCGGCAGCGGCGTCAGCGGCCTGCAGCCGGGTGACACGGTCGCGGACATGCCGGCAATCGGTGGCTATACGCAATACCTGTGCGTGGACGCAAGCAGTGTGGTGCCCTGCCCCGCCGGCCTCGACCCGTTCAAGGCCGTGTGCATGATGCTGTCCTACACCACCGCCTGGCAGATGCTGACGCGCGAATGCGACCTGAAACCGGGCGATGCCATCCTGGTACACGCAGCCGGTGGCGCTGTGGGAACGGCGCTGCTGGAGCTGGCCCGCGAGCTGAAGCTCACGGTCTACGGTACCGCATCCGGCAGCAAGCACGACCTGGTGCGCAGCTTCGGCGCCACGCCCATCGACTACCGCAACAAGGACTTTGTCGCTGAAACCCTCCGCCTCACCGAGGGCAAGGGCGTACAGGCCGTGTTTGACACCATCGGCGGCAAGTCCTGGGCGCGCTCTTACCGCTGCGTGGCGCGGGGTGGCCGCCTGGTCGGCTTTGGCGCGCTGCAGGTAACCACCGGCGAGGAGAGCGTACCCAGCCTGCTGTGGGGCTTTGCCAAACTGCTTGGCCTGTGGCGCCTGCGTCCGGACGGGCGCAAGAGCAGCTTCTACAACATCCTCAGCCGACGACGCAAACTGCCGGAGGAGTTCCGCAACGACGTCGCGACCCTGATGAAGTGGCTGGGGGAAGGACGCCTGCACCCCGCCGTCGCAGAAGTACGGCCACTGCACGACGCAGCCGAGGTGCACCGGCTGATTGACGCTGGCGCAGTGCCCGGGAAGATCGTGCTGGACTGTCAGGCCTGAGCCCCACATCCAACAAATAACCAATATAAAACAGGGAGTTAGCCACCATGAAATACAATATCGACCCGGAACTGCGGCCGATCCTCGATCTGCTGCCGCCTTTCGATCTCGCGGACCCCGCCACCATGCGCGCCACCATGGACGCCATGGTCGGCCCGGCCAACGCGGCGCTGGACACCCGCGGCACCACCATCAGCGATCACGTGGCTCCCGGTCTGGCTGGTGCACCGGAGGTCCCTGTGCGGGTCTATCGGCCGGAGAGCGCCACCGCTGCACTGCCGGGGCTACTCTACCTGCACGGCGGCGGTTTTGTGTTTGGCAATCTGGAGAGCGAACACGCGACCTGCCTCGCTATCAGCCGGCAGTTGGGCATTGTCGTGGTGTCCGTTGATTATCGGCTCTCCCCGGAGACCGCCTTCCCGGGCCCGCTGGACGACTGTTATGCCGCCCTGCTGTGGACGCAGGCCAACGCAGCGACGCTGGGCATCGACCTGCGGCGGCTCGGCGTCATGGGGCAGAGTGCCGGGGGTTGCCTGGCGGCCGCATGCGCGCTGCGCGCCCGCGATGAGAACGGGCCGGCACTGTGCTACCAGTTTCTTTCCATTCCGGTGCTAGACGATCGCCTCGATACGCCGAGCATGCAGGCCTTCACCGACACCCCTATCTGGCACCTGGCCAATGCCGAACAGAGCTGGGACTACTACCTGGGCAGCGCGCTGCAGCGCGGCTCGACGGAGGTCCCCGCGCTGGCCGCCCCGGCGCGCGCAGCGAGCCTCCAGGGGCTGCCGCCCGCCTGCGTCACCGTCATGGAGTTCGACCCGCTGCGGGATGAGGCGCTGATCTATGCCCAGCGCCTGCTGGCGGCGGGCGTCTCCACGGAGATTCACTGCTACCCGGGGACCTTCCACGGTTCCAGCATGGTGGTCGATGCGGCGCTCAGCAAACGCGGTGTGGCAGATATGCTGGCCGCCTTGGGCCGCGGTCTCTGCGTCGAGTCACGACAGTAGCCACCCGGGGGCAAACACAGCATGGAGACAAGCAGGCTCTACCAGCCGCCCCTGATGCCGCAGCTGCTGATTGAGGGGCTGAACCGCCACCACGACCAGCCCTGCCTGTACCTTGGCGACAAGGTGGCGACCTACCGCGAAGTGCGCGAGCGCACCAGTCAACTGGTGCAGGCGCTGCAGTCTGTTGGCCTTGGCAAGGGCAGCCGTATTGCGGTCATCTCGGGCAACCGCCCGGAAGTGCTGGCCAATATCGCAGCCATGCAGCTCAACGGCTGCATCGGCACGCCCCTGCATCCGCTGGGGTCACTTGATGATCACGCCTACGTGCTTGAAGCCGCGGAAATCGATGCGCTGGTTTACGATCCGGCCACCTTCGACGAGCACGCAGCCCGACTGCAGGCGCGGGTCCCGGGTGTCAAGCACCTGCTGGCCTTCGGCCCGAGCGCCCACGGCAGGGATTACCTGGCACTGGCTGACGGCTTCACACCGCAGCCCCTGGTCGCCCCCGACGTCAGCCCGGAGGATATAGCCTCCATCAACTTCACCGGCGGCACCACCGGGCGACCCAAGGGGGTGATGAGCAGCTACCGCGTGACCAGCTACATGACACAGGTACAGCTGGCCGAATGGGAATTCCCCGACGATCTGCGCATGCTGATCGCCACACCGCTCTCCCACGCCGCAGCCGCTTTTTTCATACCCGTTCTGCAAAAAGGTGGCGCATTCTACGTGATGCAGGGCTTCAGCCCGGACGCGTTTTTCGACACGGTGCAGAAGCACCGCATCACGGCGACCATGCTGGTGCCGGTGATGCTGTATTTCCTGCTGGACTCCCCGCGCGCCCAGAGCGCTGACATGTCCAGTATGCAGACCATCTTCTATGGCGCATCGCCGATGAGTCCTGCACGTTTGCAGCAGGCGATCGCGCTGTGGGGGCAGGTGTTCTACCAGTTTTTCGGCCAGTCAGAGGCACCCATGGTGGTGGCCAACATGCGGCGCAAGGAGCACGACCTGAGCCGACCCCAGCGGCTGGGTGCCTGTGGGCGACCCTCCCCCTGGGTGCCGCTGGCGCTGCTGGACGCTGACGGCAAACCGGTTGCAGCCGGTGAGGCTGGCGAGATCTGCGTGCGCGGCCCGCTGGTCATGAGTGGTTACAAGGACATGCCGGAGGCCACTGCCGAGGCTTTCGCCGGCGGCTGGCTGCACACCGGCGATATCGGACGCCTGGACGACGAGGGCTTTCTGTACATTGTCGATCGCACCAAGGACATGATCGTCACCGGGGGCTTCAACGTCTACCCGCGGGAGGTGGAGGACGTGCTGAGCCGGCATCCGGCCGTGCAGCAGGTGGCCGTGATCGGCGTGCCTGACGCCCAGTGGGGTGAGTCGGTAAAGGCAGTGGTGGTGGTCAAACCCGGTGTCGCTGCCGATGATGCGCTTGCCGCGGACCTGAAGCAGACGGTGAAAGACGCCAAGGGGTCGGTGCAGGCACCGAAGAGCGTGGACTACCTCGATGCCATTCCCCTCACGCCCGTGGGCAAACCGGACAAGAAGGCCCTGCGTGCCCGCTACTGGAGCAAGGAAGCCCGAGGGGTCAGCTGAGCCGGAGCCCGCAGGGGTGATCAGGCGAGTCCTCGCCACCTGCGGCGACTGACAACACCGGTGGCAATGCCCGTGCCCAGCAGGGTGATGGCCATGCCCGCCAGCACCTGCAGGGTAATGGGCTCCTGCAACAGCAGGAAACCCCAGACCAGGGCACTCACCGGCACCAGCATGGTCACCGTCGACGCCGCCGTTGCACCCGCGCTGGAGAGCAGTGCAAAGAACAGCAACAGCGCGGCCGCGGTACTCACCGCGCCCAGACCAATGGCTGCGCCCCAGGCCGTGGCACTGACCGGTTCCGCGGGCCAGAGCAACACGCCCGGCAACAGCAGAATCACGGCACTGGTGGCGCAGCTACCCGCCGCCAGCACCCGCGTCGGCAGATGCCCCAGCCGGGTACGCGAGTAATTGCCCGCGAAGCCATAACAGAGCGTCGCGGCGAGTGCCGAGAGAATGAACCAGCCGTCGCCGCCGGCACTGAAGCCCAGGCGACCGGCCGAGAGCACGGCGACTCCCGCAAAAGCCAAAGCCAGCCCCAGCACCTGCTGGCGCAGAATGGGCGTGGCGAACAAGGCCGCCCCCATCAGCGCCGTGCAAATCGGCGTCGCGGCATTGATCAGGGAGGTCACACCCGCCTCCAGACGCAGGGTCGCCAGTGCCAGAAAGGTGTAGGGCAGCGCTGCATTGGTCAGCCCCAGCAGGAACAGGGGGCCCGCGTGGCTGCGTATCAGCTGCAGGTAGTCGCGTCGCCAGAGCAGCGGCAACAACAGCAGGGCGCCCAGCAGCATGCGCACAAGAATCAGGGGCAGAGCGCCGAATTCTGGTGCCGCCACACGCAGGAAGATGAACGAGAATCCCCACAATGACGAGAGCAGCAGCAGGCGCAGCGTATCGGTGGGTGACATCGCAGATCCGCCGAAAAAAGCCGGCAGGATACGGCAGGCCGGTACGGATGGAAAGCACGCCGCGCCGGCAGGGCAGCGGCTTCCACCCGACGCAGGACCCGCGCCATGCTGGACTTTCCCGCCCGCAACGCCGAACATAGCCGACCTGCCACTCTAGCCTGGAAACCCGGATGCTCGTCGCCAACCCTGAAAACTACGCCGGCCTCACCTACCCCTGGACCCGTGCCGTCAATCCGGAATCGGGGGTGCCGCAGCAGGTTGCCGAGGGCGTTTACTGGGTGCGTTTCCCCATGCCCATGGGGCTGGACCACATCAACATCTGGCTGCTGGAGGACGGCGATGGCTGGGTGGTGGTCGACACCTGCCTCGATCTGCCCCGTTCACGGGAGATCTGGGAGAGCCTGTTCACCGGCTTCCTCAGCGGCAAACGCGTTACCCGCGTCATCTGTACCCACATGCACCCGGATCATGTGGGCCTCGCGGGCTGGCTGACCGAGCGCTTCGACTGCCAATTGCTGATGACCCGGGAAGAGTTTCTGATGTGTCGCTCCTTGGTCAGCGACACCGGCAAACCGGCGCCGGAAGTGGCGATTCGCTACTTCAAGGCAGCGGGGTACACGGAAGAACAGATCGACAATTACCGCCGGGCCTTCGGTGGTTTCGGCCGCGCGGTCTACCGCCTGCCGGACAGTTTCCACCGCCTCAAGGACCGCGAGACGCTCACCATCGGGGGCCGCTACTGGCAGGTCATCGTGGGCAGCGGTCACTCGCCGGAGCACGCCTGCCTGTACTGCCCGGCGCTGAAACTGCTGATCTCCGGCGACCAGGTGCTGCCCCGTATCACACCCAACGTCAGTGTATTCCCCACCGAGCCCGAGAGCGACCCGCTGCAGGAATGGCTGCAGTCCTGTGCCCGCATTCGCGAACTGCTGCCAGAGGACCTGCTGGTGCTGCCGGCCCATGAAGCGCCATTCTACGGCCTGCATGTGCGCCTGACGCAGTTGATTGAGACCCACAAGAAGGAGCTCAACCAGCTTTACGACCACCTCGCCGAGCCGAAGCGTGTGGTGGACTGCTTCCCCGCGCTGTTCAAGCGCGAGATTACCGAACACCATCTCAGCCTCGCCACGGGTGAAACCATCGCCCACCTGAATTGCCTGCGCCGCCGCCGCCAGATCGATTTCCGCACGGATGACCACGGCGTGCGCTGGTACTTCCAGCTGCCTGAATCCGTCGCCTTTGACTGAGCGGCGGGAGCGCACTGTCCGCACTATGCTGCAAACCTTCAGAGTCTGGGCTACGCGAGCCTACTACCGCCGGGCCAACGCCCGGGCCTGGCGTGGCCAGTTCACCGATGCGCCCTTCAGCACGCTGCAGTTGCCGGGGCCGGGCGGACAGCTGCAGACGCGCGTGTACAGCAGCAAACAGGGCCGCGACAAACCGCTGATCATCTACTTCCACGGCGGTGGCTGGGTGATCGGCGACCTCGCAACCCATCATCCGTTTTGTCAGCAGCTGCGCGCGCATACAGGCTGTACCGTGGTGGCAGTGGACTACCGACTGGCGCCGGAACACCCCTGTCCTGCGGCACTGGACGACTGCCTCGCGGCCACCCGCTGGCTGGCCGGTCACGTCGAAAGTATTGGCCCCACGAATGGCAACTTTGTGCTTGCCGGTGACAGCGCCGGCGGTCATCTCGCCGCCTGCACCGCGCTGGCGGTGGATGCGGCGCTTCGCTCCCGGCTCGCCGGCGCACTCCTCATCTACCCCGTGGTCGACCATTACAGCCATCCCTACCCGTCCTACACAGAGCGCGCGCGCGGGCAAACCCTGACCAGCGCAGTCATGCGCTGGTTCTGGGATACCTGGCTGGAAGGTAGAGGCGCTGACGCGGCGGGCGCCGCCGGTGCGGTGATTGCCGGGCGCCCCGAACTGAGCTCCCTGCCACCCTGCCTGCTGGTGACTGCGGAGCGCGACCCGTTGCGGGACGAGGGACGCGCACTGGGAACTGCACTGCAACACGCGGGGGTCGATCTGACGCAACACCACTACGCCAGCGCGGAGCACGGCTTTGCCTGCTCACAGGGGCCGAACCCCGATTTCCAGCATTTCATGACGCTCACGCGCCAGTGGCTGGACAGCTTGACCACCGGCGCGCGCTGAGCGCGGACGCGCTAGCGGGCAGTAATGGCGCGCAGGATGTCCAGCGTGGCATCGCGCTCGAGCAGCTTGGGCACCGGGTAACCTTCACATTCTTTCAGGGCGAGGTCCGCCAGGTACCCGTAGTCCTCGGCACGAATGCGGTCGGAGGTTTCACCAATACCGACGTCGGCGCGCAGTTGCACCACGGCATCGATGAATTGGCCCGCGAGCCGGTCGGGCGCCTGCCCTGACTCCCCCACACCGGCGAGCACAGCGAGCTCCGCGAGTTCGTTGACCGATTCCCGCCGACAGAAATTCAGCACATGCGGCAGCACCAGTGAGTTGGCCAGACCGTGTGGTATCCCGTACTTGCCGCCGATCTGGTGAGCGATGGCGTGCACGTTGCCCACATTGACCTGGTTGATGGCGATGCCCGCATAGTACGCGGCGAGGGCCATGGCATCGCGCGCTTCGCGGTTGCTGCCATCGGCCACGGCATCGCGCAGATGGGCGAAGATGAGCTGCACCGCCATGCTCGCATGTTGCTTGCGCGTTCCGCGGTCCCACACACAAATGTAGGCCTCGATGGCATGGGTCAGCGCGTCCATGCCGGTTGCCGCGGTGATCGGCGCAGGCATGCCAAGCATCAGGTCGGAGTCGAGGGCGACCGCGGCCGGCAGCAAGGTGGCCCCGGAGATCACCCCTTTCTCATGGGTGACCGTGTCGGAGATGACTGCGCCCATGGTGGCCTCGGAACCCGTACCCGACGTGGTGGGAATGGCATACAGCGCGGGCACCTCGTGCTTGACCTTGCCAAAACCCACCCAGGTCTTCGGATCCTCGTCACTGGTGGCGGAGGCGGCGATGATCTTGGCCGCATCAATCGATGAGCCGCCGCCAATGGCCAGCACCGCATCGCAACCGTGCTCCAGCATCAACGCCCTGCCCGCCGCCACCTGGGCGTAGGTCGGGTTGGGCTCGACGCCGTCGTACACCACTGTCGGCAGGGCCGCCTCGGCGAGCGCTGCGGTCGCCTGGTCGACAATGCCCAGTTCGCGCAGGGGCTTGTCCGTCACAATCAGCAGTTTGCGCACGCCGCTGCGGGCGATATGCCGGCACAGCTGCGCCGCGCTGCCGCCACCCAGATACACCATGTACGCCGGCGAGGGCGCAAGCCCGGCGAGGGTCTTCATCAAAAACAGGGTGAGGGCGTGTTTCATCTTGCGCAGCGACATTCGGAACTCCGGAGCAGTGTGCGTTGTACTTATAAGGGGAAGGGCTCAGCAGCTGATTATGGTCAACTCAGCCGTGAGATACCATACCGACGAGGTGTCGATTGCCGGCCACCCGCACGGTATCGCGCCCGGAAGCCTTGGCGTCGTACAGGGCCTGGTCTGCGCGCAGCAGCAGATCCTCCTTGTCGTCTTCGACGTGGAACTCGGCAATGCCGAAGCTTGCGGTGATCACAATCATCTGGCCGCGCTCCAGCAGTGGTCTGTCCAGCAGTGTCTGTCGCACACGCGCGACCATACGACCGGCATCCTCGGCACTGGAATCGCCCATCATCACGGCGAACTCCTCACCGCCGATGCGCCCGATGGCATCTTCACTGCGCACGCATTCGCGCAGGATCTGCGTGAAATGGGCCAGCGCCCGGTCACCCACGGCGTGCCCGTAACGGTCATTGATGCGCTTGAAGAAATCGATGTCCGCCAGCACGACGGCCAGGGGACGCTGATAACGGCGCGCGCTGGACATGAGCAGGTCTGCGGCGATCAGGAAGCCGCGCCGGTTCGAGACCTGGGTGAGCTGGTCAGTGATCGCCTGCAGCCGCAACCGATTGGAGAGGTCAGTGGCGAGCAGGAATATCACCGTCACGCCCATCGCCACGAAGAAGGTGGGCATCAGGGCAAAGTTGACGAGGTTGTAGGTGTCGCGCAGCGCGGCCGGTGCCTCGACCCCGAACTGCAGGGCAATGCCGGTGGCCAGCCCCTGGGCCAGTCCGAAGAGCAGGTGGACACCCGCCGCAACACGCTGGGCGAGCCGCGGCTCTGGACCGTGGCGCAGGAGAATCCAGGCGATATGCAGGAACGCCAGGCAGGCCAGCCCGGGGCCCAGGGCGACACGCACGTCGTCGCGTTTCAGCAGCACGGTAAACAGGATTTGCAGCAGCGCAACGGCCAGGACAAGGGCGGCCAGCAGGCGCGCGGGCGTCGGCAACTCCAGGCGCACACGATGACCCAGCGCTGCCGTGACCACCAGCAGACAGGACACGACATTCACCAGCACCCACCACCACGCGTAGGATGGGAACAGGTCACGGGTCAGATTCAGCCCGTATTGCAGCGCCGCCAGCAGAAACGCGGCACTCCAGATCAGTGCATGTCGCGGCCGCTCGAACAGGCGCCAACCCAGGAAGCAGGCACCGGCAAACACCAGGCTGACGACCACCAGGGTCAACTGCAGAGCCTGGACTGCACTCAAGGCCACTGTGACAACTCCCTGTCCTGCGCGAAAGGCCCATGATTACCCGTTGGGAGCTACCGCGCAAGCCAATCCAGAACGGTCCCGGCTGCGCCGCCGCGTGCAGGGCGTGGCGCGCCGGACCCGGGGGGGACCACAGGTGAATCGATTAAATCGATCAGTTCTTCCGTTTTTTTTAAGTATGCCAATAGGCCACCCCGCGTTAAGGTGTCAGTCCGGATGTTGCTTCCTGCGGCATTCGCCACGTCTGACTTGCTCAACCACAGGAGGTTGCAATGCATACTAAAAAGATGCCTTTGCTGGCAGCGGTGGCACTCGCAGTGTCATCCACTATCGCCAGCGCCCAGCAGGCACCCATGTCCAACCAATTCTGGTGGCCGGAGAAACTGAACCTCTCGCCCCTGCGGCAGCACGCGGCCGAATCCGACCCGATGGGTGAGGCCTTCGACTACGCGGCTGCATTCAATGAGCTGGACCTCGACGCGGTCAAGAAGGATATCGAGGCCGTACTGACCACCTCGCAGGACTGGTGGCCGGCCGACTACGGCAACTACGGTCCGTTCTTCATCCGCATGGCCTGGCACGCAGCGGGCACCTACCGCATCGCCGACGGCCGCGGTGGCGCCGGCGGTGGCCAGCAACGTTTCGAGCCGCTGAACAGCTGGCCCGACAACGTCAGCCTCGACAAGGCCCGCCGTCTGTTGTGGCCGATCAAACAGAAGTACGGCCGCAGCATCTCCTGGGCCGACCTGATGACCCTCACCGGAAACGTCGCCATGGAGTCCATGGGCTTCAAGACCTTCGGCTTTGCCGGCGGCCGTGAAGACGACTGGGAACCGGACCTGGTCTACTGGGGGCCGGAGAACGAGTTTCTTGCCGATGAACGCTACAGCGGCGACCGCAAGCTGGCCAACCCGCTGGCTGCGGTGCAGATGGGCCTGATCTACGTGAACCCCGAAGGCCCCAACGGCAACCCCGACCCGTTGCTGGCCGCCAAGGACATCCGCGAAACCTTTGGTCGCATGGCCATGAACGATGAGGAAACCGTTGCGCTGATCGCCGGCGGCCACACCTTCGGCAAGGCGCACGGTGCGCACAAGCCGGATGAGTGCGTGGGCCCCGAACCCGCGGCTGCCCCACTGGAAGAGCAGGGCCTGGGCTGGAAGAATTCCTGCGGCAAGGGCAATGCCGAAGACACCGTGACCAGCGGCCTTGAAGGTGCCTGGACGGCAGCGCCCACACAGTGGAGCATGATGTACCTGAGCAATCTGTTCGCCTTCGAGTGGGAACAGACCCGCAGCCCTGCCGGCGCCATCCAGTGGGTGCCCAAGGACGGCCAGGCCGCCAACACCGTGCCGGATGCCCACATCCCGGGCAAGGCGCACCAGCCCATCATGTTCACCACCGACCTGTCGCTGAAGTTTGATCCGGCGTATCGCAAGATTTCCCAGAACTTCCTGGAAAACCCCAAGGCCTTCGAGGACGCCTTTGCCCGTGCCTGGTTCAAGCTGACCCACCGGGACATGGGCCCGCGGGCGCGCTACCTGGGTGACGACGTGCCGGAAGAAACGCTTATCTGGCAGGACCCTGTCCCCGAGGTCACGCACGAGCTGGTCGATGCCAAGGACATCGGCAAGCTGAAGGACGCGATTCTGGAAACGGGCCTGACCGGGCCGCAACTGGTACGCGCAGCCTGGGCTTCCGCCTCATCTTTCCGCGGCTCTGACATGCGCGGTGGCGCCAACGGTGCACGGGTTCGCCTCGCACCGCAGAAAGACTGGCCGGTCAACGATCCGGCTGAGCTGGCGAAGGTGCTGGCTGCCCTGGAATCAGTGCAGAGCGAGTTCAATGCAGCACAGCGTCGGGGCAAGAAGCAGGTCTCACTGGCTGACCTGATCGTGCTGGGTGGTGCCGCAGCCATTGAGCAGGCGGCGAAAGAGGCCGGGGTCAAGATCGAAGTCCCCTTCGTGCCTGGGCGCACCGATGCGACAGCGGAGATGACCGATGCGGCTTCCTTCGCACCGCTTGAGCCGAAGGCTGACGGCTTCCGCAACTATTACAGTGCAGAAGCCTACCGCTCACCGGCTGACCAGCTGGTCGATCGCGCCAACCTGCTGACACTGACGGTGCCGGAAATGACCGTGCTGGTGGGCGGTATGCGTGCACTGGATGCCAACACGGGCGGAGCGGATCACGGCGTCTTCACCAGCCGCCCCGGCACGCTCAGCAATGACTTCTTCGTCAACCTGCTGGACATGGGCACCGTGTGGTCCAAGTCTGAAAGCACTGCGGGCATCTACGAAGGTCGCGATCGCGCCTCGGGCGAACTGAAGTGGACTGCCACACCGGTTGACCTGGTGTTCGGTTCCAACTCGGAGCTGCGGGCCATCGCGGAAGTGTACGCAGCGGACGATGCGAAGGAGAAATTCGTACGTGACTTCGTTGCGGCATGGACCAAGGTCATGACACTGGACCGCTTTGACATCTGATCGCGCGGATTAGCCGCGGCAAGCAGTGGCCAGCCCCTTGCGGGGCTGGCCATTTTTTTGGTTCATCGCGGGTTAGCGGGAATTTGGTAGAGGCGAACGGTCAATCG
>NZ_CAXBAE010000014.1:0-119568 GCF_963973825.1 uncultured Haliea sp. | reverse complement strand
TTCCTGAAGATCAAAGCCGCCTTCCCCGGAAATGCGCGATGAACCTTTTTTTTGCGTTCTTTCCCGCAATGGCGCACATTGATGGTCCGGCATGGTGCTGGTCAGGCCCCGGGCACGTGGCCGGTGTAACTCGCGCTTACAGGGAGGCAGTATGCAGTCAGGGTGTAACAACCTGTGGGTCAGGGGCTGCTCCGCGTTTCGCAGAGGGGCCGCCGCGGCCTGTCTGGGCATCGCCGCGTTGCACGCGCAAACGGTCTGTGCCGCTGAAGAGGACACCTTGTCCGCCGCCTTTGAAGACTTTCAACGCGCCTTGCAGCAGGCCGAGAGCGATGTGCGCAGCAGTCCCGCTTTCGGCAGCGATGCCGAACGCGCCGCGGGCTACCAGCATATGCTGCGCATGTTGCTGAAGTCGATTGAAGCGGGCATGTTGCAGGACGCCCGCTACCCGTTTTTCCGCGTGATGGACATGCATGTGCGTGAAGGGGGAGACAATCCGGATCAGCGCTATCTGTTCGCGCCAGTGGAGGGTGGCGCCGCCTACCGCATCCACGGCGAACTGGGCTCCGCAAGCCGTATCGAAGTACAGCTCTACGCAGGCGAGCCCTGGGCGGGTGCCGGCAGGTCGGCGGGCTATCTGGGGTTCGAAGCAATTCCCATCGACGCCGAGGGTCGGTTCGAGGTCTACCTGGAACCGCCAGGCGCAGCGCTTCGGCCTGGGGCGCTGCCGAACCCGGAGGACACGACCACGGTGGTGGTGCGCCAGATCTATGCTGACTGGACGCAGGATGCCCCCGGACACGTGCACATCGACCGGACGGGTATGGAAGGCGACGTGCGATTGCCGGATACGGGAGCGGAGGTGGCAGCCCGGCTGCGCGAGACAGCGCGGATCCTTGAGCAGTCCGTGGCCGTATGGCCGGCATTTGTGGAGCAGCGGTACCGCCAGGTGCGCGAGGCCAACGTGCTGTCGCCGCCGCTGGATACCTCGACGCTGGGTGGGGTAAAAGGGCGCTGGATGGTGAGCGGCCATTTCGACATTCCCCCCGGGCATGCGCTGCTGCTGCGCACAACACCGACGTCTGCACGCTACCAGGCACTGCAGATTACCGACCTCTGGTTTGCTTCCCTGGAATATGCGAACGGTACCGCGAGTTTTACCCGCAGCCAGTCAACGCTCGCCAGCGACGGGGCCTATTACCATGTGATCGCTGCGCAGGACCCGGGTTATCCCAATTGGCTGGGGACGGGCGGATTGCAGCGGGGTACGGTGTTGTTGCGCTATGACGGTATGACAACCGCGTTGGCAGAGGATGACTGGCCACAAGCTACGTTATTAAAGCTGGAGGAACTGCCTGCTGCTATCCCCGGCTTCTTTGTGCTCAGCGCTGCTGAGCGAGCTGAGCAGGTTCGGGCAAGGCGCGCCCATGTCCAGCGGCGCTTCAGTCGATAGCAGGTTGCACCCCGCCCGGTGGACGGGGTGCAAAAGGCTGTCAGCCGACGAAGGCTTTGCTCGGTGCAGCAACACCCTCTGACTGGGTGCCTTTCAGGTACGCCAGCATGGTGTCTGCATCAGATACTTCGAAGGGGTCCGTCGGGCACACATCACCGAAGTCCGGCTCGGCAAACAGTTTTTCGATTTTGCCGTCGTTCACCAGCATCGAGTAGCGCCAGGAGCGCATGCCAAAGCCAAGGTTGGACTTGTCTACCAGCATACCCATTTTGCGCGTGAACTCGCCGTTGCCATCGGGCAGCATTTTCACGTTTTTGGCGCCCACGTGCTTGCCCCACTGGAACATCACGAAGGCGTCGTTGACGGAAAGGCAGTAAATCTCGTCAACGCCCTCTTTCTTGAAGTCCTCAAACAGTGCCTCGTAACGTGGCAGGTGGTTGGAGGAGCAGGTGGGGGTGAAAGCGCCGGGCAGTGAGAATACGATCACCTTCTTGCCGGCAAAAATGTCGTCTGTGGTCGTGTCCTGCCAGCGGTAGGGGTTGTCGCCGCCGACGGATTCATCGCGAACACGCATCTTAAACACAGTGTGTGGAACCTGTCCTGCAGAGATCATGGTAACTCCTCAATCATCATCCAATGTGTTGTCGCGCAGCTGCAAGGGGCGAACTGCTACGAGGGGCCACTATAGCCGGAACCAAGCATTCTGAAAATATGATTATTATGATTAATACGATCTAAAAATTAGTATGTCGGATGTGAAGCTGTACTGGATTGCGTCACGGGCTTGAAAGATGTCCCGGGACTGGGCATCTTGTCCAGCAAGCTTCCGACACCACGTCGGTGCGCCACCCCCGGAGAGTAATAATGAAAATTGAGGATACCAACCGTCGGCCGGCGCTGCGCCGACTTTCCATTGCTTTGTGCGCTGCCCTGCCGCTTTTGACCGCCTGCAGCGATTCCACTGACAGCGTTGTGGCCCCGGTAGAGCCCCCGGTGGAACCCGCGGCGGTACCGTTTCAGGAGCTGCTGGACCAGGGCATCGCCCGCTATCTGGGCGAATACACGCCGATGTTGTCTGAACAGGACGGCGATGTGGTGAATCACAGCTTTGGTGCTGGCGATGGGCCGCTGTGTCTCACGGGTGGTGAGTACACCATGGCAACGCGCGACACCGGTTCAGAAGACCTGGTGATTTTCCTCCAGGGCGGCGGAGCCTGCTGGTCCGACCTGTGCCTGGCAACAGAGCAGGCGGCGCCCGGCATACCGCCCCTCGGCGTGCTGGATCCGGCACGCGAGGGCAACCCCGTGGCCGGTTGGAACACGGTGTACCTTCCCTATTGCGATGGCTCCCTGCACGCCGGTGACCAGGATGTCGACACGGACGACGACGGCGTGGCAGACCGCTTTCACCGCGGGTTGCACAATCTCTCCGCGTCCCTCGATGTGGCCGTCAACACCTTCCCGGCGCCGCGTCGCATACTGTTGACGGGTTCCAGTGCCGGGGGCTTTGGTACCACCTATGCGCTGCCGCTGGTGCGGCAACTGTACCCGGATGTGCCCATCGAACTGATCAATGACTCCGGTCTTGGGCTCGGTCGTATTGACGAGCCCGAGTTTATCCAGCAACTGCTGACGGAGTGGAATGCCACGGCGTTTTTCCCGGAAAGCTGCGAGACCTGCATCGGGGATGACGGCCACATCACGGACTACCACAAATACCAGCTCAGCGAAGACGAGAACTTCCGCCTCGGTATGATGAGCTACACCCGTGATACGGTCATCGCGGTAACCTTTGTGCAGGTGGGCGGGGAAGTCTTCGAAGAAGCCCTGCTGGGTGAACTCGATGATCTCGAGGCCGCCTATCCGGAGCGGGTGAAGTCCTTCGTGGCAACGGGTACCGATCACACCTTCCTCCTGGGCGACCTGCAGAAAACAGCCGGCGGCGTTTCCGTGGCTGACTGGATCAGTTCAATGCTCCTGGGTGAAGGCTGGGAAACCAACCGCGACTGATTTTGCCTGCACCGGTCGGGGGAAGTGCTGTTACCACGGGGGTGCGACCCCCGACCGAAGAGGCAGGAGCGGAAATTTGCGCAGCATACAGGCTGATATGAACCAAAAAGTCACAAAAAGCGTGTATGGGCTTGTAATTCATAGAGATTCTTTGATATCCCGTGCTAAGCTTGGTGCGGTTAGGGTCTGCTCTGGTTGATTCTGTGGGTAAACGCCGCATAATCGTTCAGGGACGAAAAAAACCAAGATCTGCTTCAGAGTGGGCAACAGGGGACGACAATGATCATCAGGGGCATTACTCAATATAGCCGACTGGCTGCGCTATTGGTTACCGCGTTTGCGTTGACGGCCTGTGGTGGCGGCGGTGGTGGTGGCGGCGGTTTTCTGCCGGATCCCGATACGCCGAACAATCTTGCCCTGAGCGTACTGCTCGACAAAGAGTCGGTGCCCGTGAACGCGGCGCAGAATCCGGCACAGTCCGACAGTCCCCACGTGGCCGAGATCGCGGTTGAAGTCACGGACAGCGGCACGGGGCTGCCTGTCACGGGCGCGGAGGTCACGGTCTCCTTCACCGGAACCCGAATCGGCGGCCTGCTGAGCGAAGAGGATCTCGCCAGTGGCGCAGAGGACACACTGTCCAGCGTCAGCGTCCAGACGGGTTCCAACGGCGATGCCAGGGTGTATTTCGTAGCCGGCGCAGTCAGCGGCGAAGCGACACTGCGGATTCGCGCGGAGCGCTCGGCGCAGGGCTCGACCACGGGTGGCGCAGAATCTGTGGTCTCGATTGCCGTTGTCAGTGCAGCCGGCCCTGTTGCCGGGCTGGAGTTCACCGGGCCCTTTATCGAGGCGATTCGTACCAATCGGGTACAGATAGGTCTCGCCGCGGATGAAACCATCGATTTCCAGAATGGCACCTACAGCCGCGTGGTCTCGGTGACGGCAACCGATGCCAACGGTAACCCGGTGGCAGTCAATACGCCCATCCTGTTCCGTTTGATTGACGCGCCCCTCACTGGCTACCCGGAGTCCGGCGCCGGCAGTTTCGTGATTACCGGTTCCAACGGCAATCCGCTTGAGGGTAATTTCAGCTTCAATGCGGCGGGCGGCAACTTCGCCGCACTGGGTGCTCGGGTGGGTGACCGCCTGGCGCTGGCGCCCGATCCGGACGGCCGTTCGTTTTACCATGCCGGTATTCGCACCATAGCCGAATTCCCCGCAGACCGCCCCGATGCACTGTCCATCCGCTCTGACGAAGAGGCCTTCCGTGTCGGCGAAGACCAGGGCGCAACCGTGCCCTATGTTATCGGGCGCGCCCGCGTGGGTAATATCCAGGCACTTGCCTTCACCGATGCCAACGGAACCGCAAGCACGTTGCTGACTTATCCCTTCAGCAATCTCGGGCGCACCGCACTGATCGTCGCGCAGACGGAAGATTTCTCTGTCAGCCGCGTGTTCAACCCGGGTGGCCCTGTCTACCTGGGCTCCCTGGAGGAAGATGGTATCAGTCTGACTGCGTCAACCAGCATTCTGGCGAGTAACGTGAATGACGGTGTCGTGTCGCTGTGCGTACGTGATGGCAACCAGGTGCCGCTGTCGTCGCAGTCGATCCAGTTCAGCACGGGCGATACCTTTGGCGCCAGTGTTGACGTGAACGGCCGTGGCTCCTCAGGCACACTGGTCACGGGCAGTGGCGGTTGTGCCACGGCAGTGGTCAACGTGGAAGGGCAGCTTCCGGGTAGCCAGGAAATTACGCTGCTGTTTGCGGTACAGTCCATCGGGGAGGCGAGCGAAGTCGAGGTCACGATCCTGGCATCGGGAGACGGCAATCTGATCGGCAACCTGAACTGCGGCTCAAGCCGGCTGGGGTTGCTCTACCTGACGAGCTCCGGTGAGCCGATCCCCGATGCGCTGATCTCTGTCACGTCGTTCGACTGGCCGGCGGGCAGTCCCAACTTCATCTTCTCGCCGGCGTCCGATTCCGGTTCGAGTGCAGGCATTACCGATGCCAGTGGCGCGGTGACGGTGCGCTACTCCACCGTGTTCCCTCCGGCACAGGAGGAGGACCAGACTGTCACCTACACGGCGACCTTCGAGACCGGTAACGGCGACGCTCAATTCGACCTCGAGTGTGGGTTCACCGTGCCAGGTACCGGTACCGATCCCTAAGACTGGGTCAGCGCCGGGCTGTTACCCTGCCGACATGGCAGGGTAAACCCCGGCGGCGACCGTTGCTGAGGGCTGGCAACGGTTGTCCCGGTTGCTGTCATTGACAGCTAGAACCTCCCCGCCTTGCAAGCCGCTGCTATAGCCAGCCGACCACATCCAGAATCTTCAGGCCTCCGAGGCCAACCGCCACCGCAACGACCACGCCTCCGAGCAGGTTTGCGGGCCATCGGTTCGCCTGAGCGCCCAGCAGCACCCGGCTGTTCATGACCATCAGCAGGAAAACCGCCACGACAGGCAGTAGCAGGCCGTTGGCCATTTGTGCCAGGAGAATCGCGCTGAGGGGCCGTGTGCCCAATGCGGCAAACAGCGTGCCCGTGAGCAGAACACCGATCCAGACCAGGCGAAACCCGGGTGCTGTCATCCGGGAGGACCAGCCTAGTGCGCCACAGACGGCATAGGATGCGGCCAGCGGTGCAGTAATCGCACTGGTCAGCCCCCCCGCAAACAGGCCCGCAGCAAAGATGCTGTGGGCGGCAGGCCCCAGCAGCGGTTCCAGTTGCAGTGCCAGAGAGTTGCCGTCAAATGCGACACCCGTGCCAAAGAAGGCCGTTGCAGCGGTACTCATGATGGCGAGTGTGATCAGCCCGCCGAGGCCGATAGAGAGCCCGCTGTCCAGACGTGACTCGTGGATGGCCTGATCCAGAGGCAGGTTGGCCGGCCACTTCTCGCGCACTGCGTTGGCATGGAGAAAGAGGTTGTAAGGGACAACGGTTGTGCCAATCAGCGCGATGGCGACCATGACCGAGCCCTCGGGCAGCGTGGGCCGCAGCAGTCCGCGCAGCAGATCGCTCGGGGACGGGCCGATGACGATGGCCGCCAGGACGAACACCACGCTCATGACCAGCACGAGCACTATCAACACCCCTTCCAGTACGGCGTAGCGCCCGCTGGCCAGCAGTAATGCCGCCCCGAAGCCAATAATGATCGACCAGAACGTGGTGCCTGTGCCGGAGACGGTACTCAGGGCCAGCGACGCGCCCGCAATATTGCCCGCCTCATAGGCGGCATTGCCCACGCCGATGGCAAGTACCACCAGCACCACTGCCATTTTCCCCAGTACCGGGCTGCTGAAATGGGCTCGCATGGCCTCCGCAAGCCCGGCCCGCGTCGCCAGTCCCAGGCGCGCGCTCATTTCCTGCAGGACATAGGTGGCGATGATCGAGAACAGCAGCGCCCAGAGCAGGGCAAAGCCGAAATGGGCACCCGCGGAACTCGCTGTGGTGATGGTGCCCGGGCCGATAAATGCCGCGGTCACCAGGAGCCCGGGGCCAAAGCGGAAGCGGCGCGTGGTCGAGGTCATGGAGCTGTACTCTCGCAGGATGTTGGAATGCATGGTAGCAGCGTTGCGTTAGGTTGTCGGTGCCCGCTGCTGATACCATGCCGGACATGGTCTCGCTGCCCTCTGCCTCGTCGCTGTGTGTTTCTGTGGTTGTCTATCACAGCAACCTGCAGCGTCTGCAGGAAACCCTGGAGACCTTGTTGGTTGCCGTACACGCAGCGCGCGGTGCGGGCATGCTGTCGACGGTTGCGGTAGTCGTGGTCGACAATTCGCTGTGCCCCGACTATCACTCCGACATGCTGGCGGTCATCAATCGTGTGTCATGGACGGACGCGGCTGTGGCGTACCAGGTGCTGGTGTCCACGAGCAACTCTGGATACGGAGCCGGGCACAACAGGGCCCTGGAGGCCTGCGAGTCTGACTATCACCTGATCCTGAATCCTGACATTGCCTCGGCCCCGGCGTCGCTGCTGACGGGCATCGGATACCTGCGTGAGCATCCGGGGGTCGTGCTGGTTTGCCCCGACGGCGCGTTGGCGGATGGCCGTCCGGCTTATCTGAGCAAGCGCATGCCATCCGTGCTGGTCCTGGCATTGCGGGCATTCGCGCCGCGCTGGCTGCAGGCGCGTTTTGCCGCTCGCCTCGCCCACTATGCCATGCACGATGTGCACGGCGCAGGCAGGCCGGCGCCCGTACCACTGGCCAGCGGGTGTTTCATGCTCGTGCGCGGCAGCGCGCTGCGCAGGATCGGGGGTTTTGATCCGGCGTTCTTCCTGTATTTTGAGGATTTTGATCTCTCCCTGCGACTGGCTTCCCTGGGTGAGCTGCACTACCTGCCCGAGATGCGCGTGCGCCACTACGGTGGCGACAGTGCGCGCAAGGGTCTCAGCCATCTCACCTGCTTCCTGCGCTCAGGGCTGCGCTTCTTCCACCGCTACGGGTGGCGCTGGCTGTAGCTCGGTGTGAAAACTGCTAGACTCGTGCTTCACTGGTAGACGAATGCCCATGGCAACCCAACGAGATTTGCACAAGCTGGCCTGCCTGGAGCCCTTGGGGTTGCAGCTGTTGGTTGCCCACCGGACATTGCCGGGTGCGGCTCCGAGTCCGCCCCGCGTGTCGGTACAGCGGGGTAATCCGGTGCTCGCCCCACAATATCAGCCGGCGGAACTGCCAGAGCGCAGGGTGCCACCATCCCCGGTGATTCCGGCCGTTGCGCCGCCGGCGGCTTCCCCGCGTCGGCCCGCCTCGGCAGCAGTGCACAGCGCTGCGAGGCCGGTTGGCGCGCCGGCTGTCACATTCAGCATCGTCTCGACTGTCGCCGGTGGCTGTCTCTGGTTGCAGGCTGTGGACAGCGGTGACCTTCCGACCGATGAACTGCAACTGATCCGTGCCATGGGGTTTGCGCGCGGCGTGCGCGCCGGCGACAGGCGCGAGGGGCTGTCCCCGCCCACCCGGTTTGACTGGCCGATGCACACCAACCGCCAGCTGGACCTCGGTGAGGAGGCCGCCGCAGCCGCCCTGACCGGCTTTGTCCTGCGCCAACTGCGTGACAGAGACTGCCACGGCCTCGTGTTACTGGGTGAGCGCGCAGGACAGTACCTGCTGCAGCCCGAGTTGGACGGCGTGCGCACGGTGCGTTTGCCGGCCTGCGCCGAGATGATTGCTGCCCCTGCTTTGAAGCGCGATGCGTGGCTGGCGCTGCTGGCCCTGGAACACTAGACGTGTCGGCTCTGGTTCGGCCGGCGTTACCCGAAGATGCCCCGCGAATGGCCCTGTTGGACGCCAGCGCTTCCCTGTGGCCCTGGCGTGAGTCCCAGTACCTGCGCTGTTGCGCCACCGCGGAAGACAGCGCCGAGCGAGCCCTGTTGCTGGAGGTGGATGCGGTGCTGCAGGGTTTTGTGGTGTACGCGCGCGAATTTGACGACGGCAGCATCTACAATATTGTGGTTGCAGATACAGCCCGTCGCCAGGGCTTTGGTTTACGCCTGCTGCAGGCCGCGGTCGATGCCATGGTGGCCAGTGGAGCAAGGCGTTGTCTGCTGGAGGTGCGCAAGTCAAACAGCGCGGCGCGCAAGCTGTATGAGCAGATGGGGTTTCACGTCGACGGCATGCGGCGCAACTATTACCCCCTGCCGACCGGACGTGAAGATGCGGTACTGATGTCACTGGACCTGTGAGAGACCGATGGACGTAGTGGAAACCGAGTGGTGGACGATGGCATTGGCGCCCGAGTGGTGGGCTGATGTGGAAGAGGACGGCACGGTGCTGGTCGCAGATGAGGACGACGTGGGCTGCCTCGAGATGACCACCTTGCACAAAACCGATGGCCAACTCACCCCGGCCGAGCTCAAGCAGATAGCGGTAACCGAATCGCCTTCGGTGCCTGCCTGGAAGGCCGTAAACTGCGGCGACTTCCGCGGCTTCACGGCGAGCTTTTCCGAGGCGGAGGCTGCGGTGCGCGAGTGGTACCTGGCGTCCGGGGGCCTTCTGCTATTTGTCAGTTACAGTTGTGATCTGGATAACCGCGGTATGGATGACGCGGCGGTGGACGCGCTGCTTGATACCCTTGCCCGCAGCGCGCCCGCCGCTGTGTAAAGCTGGCCCGGCCCGGCACCCTCAGCTCAGCTGATGGTGCCGGTGACGCGCACCCGCTTGGCACCCTTGACCGGCCTGGCCTTCAGGGCGTCCTGGCGGCGTTTGATATGTCCGTCGACAAGGTTTTTACCGGCGATCATCAGCCCGGTGAAGATGAATGCGCCCGGCGGCAGTACGGCCAGTAGAAAGGGTTGGTAATCGTCGATCAGCACCAGTTTCCAACTCGCCGCTGCAGGTCCGAACAGCAATTGCATATCGGCAAACAGTGCGCCGGTGCCGAGCAGTTCGCGCAGGGCGCCGAGCAGCACCAGTACCACCCCGAACCCCAGCCCCATGATCAGCCCATCGTACAGCGCCGGCGCGACGGCGTGTTTGCTGGCAAAGGCATCGGCGCGCCCGAGAATGACGCAGTTGGTGGTGATCAGTGGCAGGAAAATCCCCAGAATCTGGTACAGCTCAAAGGCAAAAGCCTGCATCAACAGTTCGGTACAGGTCACGGCAGAGGCGATAATCATGACAAACACCGGCAGGCGCACCGCATCCGAGACGACATTGCGGATCACCGAGACGGCCGTGTTGGAGCAGGCCAGCACCAGGGTGGTGGCGGCGGCCAGCCCGAGTGCGTTGACCACGTTGCCGGTGACCGCGAGCAGTGGGCAGAGGCCCAGCAGTTGCACGATCGCCGGGTTGTTCTTCCACAGGCCGTTGAGTGTCAGCTCGCTGTAGGCGGGGGTGCTCATGCGGTGGGGCCCTCCTCGGGTGTGCTGTCGCGGCCTGGTACTCCGGGGCCGAACAGCGTGGCGCGTTCGCGTTGCACGTAGCGCAGTGCCCGCTGTACCGCAGCGACCACGGCGCGCGGCGTAATGGTCGCGCCGGTAAATTGGTCAAAGTTGCCACCGTCCTTGCGCACGGCCCAGCCTGCCGGCTTCGGGTTATCCAGCGAGGCGCCGGTGAAATCAAGTATCCACTGCGATTTACGCAGATCGACCTTGTCACCGAGACCCGGGGTTTCGCGGTGCTTGACGGTGCGGACGCCGGCGATGGTGCCATCGGCGTTCACCCCGACGATCAACTCGATATCGCCGCTGTAACCGTCTCGCGCCACCACCGGTACGATCACGGCCACGGCCCTGCCCCCCTGGCGCGCAATGTACAGCGGACGCGGTTCGCGTAGCCCGAGATCTGTGAACTCCGGCCGCAGTGTGCGTGTGTCATCCAGCATACTGTTGTCATGGCGCTCACGCGGCACGATTTCCAGCAGGGCTTTCTCTTCGGCATGTCGCTGCTCGAGGGCAATGGTGTCGCGGGTGGCCAGCCAGGTACCACCAATCAGCAGGGCGGTGAACAGGGCGAACAGGGCGAGCAGCGCGCTGTTGCGGGTGATGGATTGCCCGAGTAGCTGCATCAGCCTGTGCCCCCTGATTTGCCGTGGCCGTAGACACGGGGCTGCGTGTAGTGGTCGATGAAGGGCGCCGCGAAGTTGGCGATGAGCACCGCGAATGCCACGGCATCGGGGTAGTTACCCCAGACGCGAATCAGGTACACCAGCACGCCGATCAGCGCGCCGAATACCAGTCGCCCGCGCACCGAAACGGCAGAGGACACTGGGTCGGTGATGATGAAAAAGGCGCCGAACATGGTCGCGCCGCTGAGCAGATGAAACAGCGGCGAGCCGCCACTGCTGGAACTGCCGCCGTCGTAGAACAGGGCCGCCATCAGCGCCAGACTGGCGAGCATGGCCACCGGCGCATGCCAGGTGAATATGCGTCGGTACAGCAGCCAGAGTCCGCCAGCCAGGAAAGCCAGGTTGACCCACTCCCAGCCAATGCCTGCCCAGCGTCCGAACTGCGGTGTCTGTGCCCAGAGATCTTCAAGCAACAGCCCCTGGTTCTGGCGCAGTACATCCAGCGGCGTCGCCATGGTGACCGCGTCGTACCGGGCGGGCAGGAAGCAGGCCTGCAGTGCCTCCCAGAGGCCGGGCACCTCGCCCAGGCCGCGTGGTGGTGTCCAGGCGGTCATTTGCACCGGGAAGGAAATCAGCAGCACTACGTAGCCAACCATGGCGGGGTTGAACGGGTTGTAGCCCAGCCCCCCATAGAGTTGCTTGGCCATCAGTATCGATGCCGCCACCCCCACTGCAATCAACCACCAGGGTGCGTAGGGCGGCAGGGCGATGCCCAGCAGTACGCAGGTGACCAGCGCGCTGCAGTCCTTCAGGTAGAAAGCCAGGGACCGGCCGCGCAGCAACAGGGCGACAGACTCACAGGCCAGGCCCACGAGACAGGCCCAAAGCACGTTGACCAGGGTGCCAAAGCCAAAGAACAGCGTCAGCACAAACACGCCCGGCACCGTGGCCAGAAGCACCTGGCGCATGACCATGCCGGTGCTGTAGCGACCGTGGGCATGGGGTGAACTGACGCGCATCAGTGCCATCAGTCGGTGCCCGATTCCGTTGCCGCTGCTTCCGCTTCGGCCAGTTTATCCTTCAGTCGCTGCACGGTCGCCTCCAGGGCGCTGACGATCTTGGCATCTTCGCCGGCAGCGATGCTTTGCGCCAGGCGCTGTTCCGACTTTGCCAGTTTCTGCCGCAGCGCCACTTCCGGGGATGCCTTCACCGGGGTGGCAGCCGTGCCATCGCCGGCCTGCTGTGCCGCCTTTTTCGCCTTGGCGCGCTCAATGGCAGCCTGGATGGGGTCCTCTTCGCCGCCCTGCTCGGCGAGGGCCGCACGCTTTTCCGCAGCCGCCTTGCGTGCGGCACGCTTCGCTTCGCGCTCTTCCTCTTCCTGGGCAAGCCGCGCCTGGCGCGCCTCAAACCGCAGCCGCGCCTGTTCCGACTTGGCGTGTTCGCGGCGTTGCTGCAGGATGTCCGCTTTCGATGCGCGGTAGTACTGTACCAGCGGTATATGGCTGGGGCACACCCAGGAGCAGGCGCCACATTCGATGCAGTCGAACAGATTGTGTTGCTCCAGCTTTTCGAATTCCTTGCCCTGGGCGAACCAGAACAACTGCTGTGGCAGCAGGCTTGCCGGGCAGGCCTCCGCACAGAGGCCGCAGCGGATGCAGGGCTGCGCGGGCGGTGGGGGTGGCAGTTCCTCGGGGGTCGGGGCAAGTATACAGTTGGTGGTTTTGACAACCGGAGCTTCGGCTGTGGTGACGGTGAAGCCCATCATCGGTCCGCCCATCACCAGCCGCTCGCAGCGCTCGGGGTGCAGGCCAGCAAGATCCAGCAGGTACTGCATCGGCGTGCCCAGCAATACCTCGAAATTCTGTGGGTGGTCCACGGCATTGCCGGTGACGGTGGTTATGCGGGAAATCAGCGGGCGCCCGTGGCAAATGGCGTCGCGTACCGCGACGGCCGTGCCCACGTTCTGGCAGACAATGCCCAGGTCTCCGGGCAGGCCACCGCTGGGTACCTGCAGCCCGGTGAGTATCTCGATGAGCTGTTTTTCACCGCCCGAGGGGTACTTGGTGGGAAAGGTCACCACCTCTATGGCACTGCCGGCTGCGGCCGCCTGGAGTGCGGCAATGGCCTCGGGTTTATTGTCTTCGACGCCCAGCAGGGTCTCCTGCGGCTGCAGGATATGCTGCAGTATGGCGATGCCGGCAACGATGTCGTCAGCGCGCTCGCGCATGAGGATATCGTCGGCCGTGATATAGGGCTCGCACTCGGTACCGTTGATGATCAGCGTCTTGACGCTTTGCCCGGACTTGCCGGCGAGCTTGACCGCGGTGGGGAAACCGGCTCCGCCCATGCCCGCGATGCCGGCGCTGCGAATCAGTTCAAGCAATTCGGTGGCTTCGCAATCCCTGTAGTTTGCCACGCCCTGCAGTGGCGCCCATGCATCCTCACCGTCACAGTCGATGACGATGCAGGGCGCAGGGAAGCCAGAGGGGTGCGGGATCGGGCGTTCTTCGATGGCGCTGATATGTCCAGAGCTCGGCGCGTGCAAGGGCACACTGACGTGGCCGACGGGCTCAGCGATCATCTGCCCTTTCAGCACCCGGTCACCGACCGCCACGACCGGTCGGGCGGGTGCACCAATGTGTTGGGAAAGGGGCAGGATCAGCTGCTGCGGTATGCCCGCCTGCTGGATTTTGCTGCCCAGCGACTGGTGTTTGTTTTCGGCGGGGTGTATGCCGCCGTGAAAACCGTAAACCCGCCTCATGCCGCACGCTCGGCCGAGGGCGCGTCGGTGGCGATGATATCCAGGTTGCGGCTGCGCGGTGCGGGCAGTTGCCAGTGCCAGGTTTGCAGGGTTTCCTCCTGCGGAATCATGTCGATGCAGTCGACCGGGCAGGGCTCCACACACAGGTCGCAGCCGGTGCACTCGCTGGCGATCACGGTGTGCATCTGCTTGGCAGCGCCCAGAATGGCGTCCACAGGGCAGGCCTGAATGCACTTGGTACAGCCGATGCACTCGTCCTCGCGGATGAACGCGACAGCCTTGACCTTTTCTTCCCCGTGTTCTTCATCCAGCGGCGGGGCCTCGACATCCAGCAGGTCGGCCAGCGCCTGGATCGTGGCTTCGCCGCCCGGGGGACACTTGTTGATCGCCTCACCACCGGCAATCGCCTCGGCGTAGGGACGGCAGCCCGGAAACCCGCACTGGCCGCACTGTGTCTGCGGCAGTATGGCGTTGATCTGGTCGGCGATGGGGTTGCCTTCGGTACGGAAACGCACCGCGGCAAAGCCCAGTAGCGCCCCAAACGGCGCACCGAGGCCGACCAGCGCCAGCAGCGCCGCCAGCAGCGGGTAATCAGCAATCCAGTTCGGCATCGCGCTACACCAGCCCCGCAAAGCCCATAAAGGCCAGCGACATCAAACCGGCCGTGACCATGCCAATGGCGGCGCCCCGGAAGGGCTCCGGTACATCGGCAACCGCAAGCCGCTCGCGCATCGCAGCAAACAGAATGAGCACGAGGGAAAAGCCGAGGGCGGCGCCGAACCCGTAGAACAGGGCCTGCAGGAAACTGTGATCCTTGTTGATGTTGAGCAGCGCCACGCCCAGTACGGCACAGTTGGTGGTAATCAGCGGCAGGTAAACGCCCAGGACACGGTGCAGCAGGGGGCTGCTTTTGCGCACCACCATTTCCGTAAACTGCACCACCACGGCGATCACCAGGATGAAGGAGATGGTGCGCAGGTATTCAAGGCCCAGCGGTTCCAGCAGCAGGTAGTAGGTCAGGTGGCTGCAGGCCGATGCCAGGGTGAGCACAAACGTGGTCGCCATCGACATGCCCATGGCCGTTTCCAGTTTGTTGGACACGCCCATGAACGGGCACAGCCCAAGGAACTGTACGAGCACGAAGTTGTTGACCAGAATGGCTCCGATCAGAAGGATGGAATAGTCGGCCAGCACAATAGTGTCATCAAGGGGTCGTCAAATCGCCTAATGGTAAGTAGTTATCCCGGTGGAAACAATCGCCACCGGGGTATAAAGCCGCCGCGGTTCAAACCTGGCTGGCCTGCGCCTCGTTCGCACTCGCTGCGAGCAGCGCCTCCACCTGGGCGGGATCTATCCGCGTCAGCAACGGCTGGAAGGGCTCCAACTGATGCCCCAGCAAGGGCCCCTCCACCAGCGCTGTCCAGTCCAGCGAACAGTTGAGGAAAAGCTCGGATTTGTCTGCCATCGCGGGCAGTACCGGCTTCAGGTAGGTCATGAGTACTCGAAACAGGTTGATGCCGACACTGCACACGGCGTGCACCTCAGCCTCACGGCCGCTTTCCTTGGCCAGAACCCATGGCTTGCGCTCATCGATGTACTGGTTGGCCCGATCGGCCAGCGCGACGATAGCCCGAATCGCCTTGCTGTACTCGCGTTGTTCATAGGCGTCCGCGATCGACTCTCCCTCGTCGAGAAACAACTGTAGCAGCTCCGGCTCTGCGCAGTCAGTGCTGGTCCTGTTTTCAAAGTTCTTGCGCAGGAAGCCGGCGCAGCGGCTCGCGATATTGACCACCTTGCCGATCACATCGGCGTTGACGCGCTGCACGAAGTCGGTCAGGTTGAGGTCGATATCGTCCACAGCGGCGCTGAGCTTGGCGGCAAAGTAGTAGCGCAGGTATTCGGCGTCCAGGTGGTCCAGGTAGGTGCCGGCGTTGATGAATGTGCCGCGGCTCTTGGACATCTTGGTCCCGTTCACGGTCAGGAAGCCATGCGCATAGATTGCGGTAGGCGTGCGCAGGCCGGCGGAATGCAGCATCGCCGGCCAGAACAGGCCGTGGAAGTTGATGATGTCCTTGCCGATAAAGTGAAACAGCTCGGCGTCGGCGTCGGCATGCCAATAGGCCGCAAAGTCCCGCCCGGTGCGCTCGCAGTAGTTCTGGAAGCTGGCGATGTAGCCGATGGGGGCATCGAGCCAGACGTAGAAGTATTTGCCCGGCTCCCCCGGAATCTCGAAGCCAAAGTAGGGGGCGTCGCGGCTGATATCCCACTCCTGCAGACCCGCTGCCGTCCATTCACGGAGTTTGTTGGCAATCTGCGGCTGCAGGGTGCCGGAGTCGATCCACTCGGCAAGCATGTCAGACAGCGCGGGCAGGTTGAAAAAGAAGTGGGTCGACTCCTTGTCCACCGGGCGTGCACCGGAAATGGCGGAAACCGGGTCAATGAGGTCTGCGGGCGTGTAGGTTGCTCCGCAGGCTTCGCAATTGTCGCCGTACTGGCCGGGCGTCTTGCAGCGCGGACAGGTGCCCTTGATAAAGCGATCCGCGAGAAAAAGCTGCTTTTCGGGGTCGAAGGCCTGCACGATATCGCGGCGCGTGATGTGCCCGTTGGCCTGCAGGCGACGGTAGATTTCCTCGCTCCAGTAGCGGTTTTCCTCGGAGTGGGTGCTGTAGTAGTTGTCGAACCCTATGCAGAAGCCCGCTGCGTCCCGCTCGTGTTCTGCCTTGATCTTTGCAATCTGCTGCTCGGGGGTGATGCCCAGCTTCTCGGCTGTGAGCATGATGGCGGTACCGTGCGCATCGTCGGCACATACGTAGAGGCAGTCGTGGCCGCGCGACTTCTGGAAGCGAACCCAGATGTCGGTCTGCACCATCTCCAGCATGTGGCCCAGATGCAGTGGGCCGTTGGCATAGGGTAGGGCGCTGGTGACCAGTATCTTGCGCGCGCGGCTGTCCGGCATGTGCTTGTCGATTCCCTGCAGTTCAGAAAAAGGGGGGCGTATCATAGCGGGTTTGGGCTCCTCAGTCATTGTCGGGGCCCCTGCAACTGCCTATACTGCCAAGCCATACGCGGGGCCTTCCTCCCCGCCGGTACGCGCATTTCACGGATCCCGGCAGTCATGAACACAATCAGGCACATTATCGCCGTTGCCTCAGGCAAGGGCGGCGTGGGTAAATCGACCACAGCAGTTAATCTGGCCCTGGCGCTGCAGTCACTGGGCAGCCGCGTGGGCCTGCTCGATGCCGATATCTACGGGCCGAGTCAGCAGCGCATGCTGGGCATCGCCGAGGGCACCAAGCCGGAGCAGAAGGATGGCAAGTGGCTGCTGCCGGTCATGGCGCACGGCTTGAAAACCATGTCGATGGGTTTCCTCGCCAGCGAGCGCACGCCGATGGTCTGGCGTGGTCCCATGGCCGGAGGTGCCCTGGTGCAGATGCTGGAGCAGACACTCTGGGGGGAGCTGGACTACCTGGTGATTGACATGCCACCGGGCACGGGTGACATACAGCTCACCCTGTCGCAAAAGGCCACGGTCGCGGGTGCCGTCATCGTGACCACACCGCAGGACATTGCCCTGCTGGACGCGCGCAAGGGTATCGAGATGTTTCGCAAGGTGGATGTGCCCATCCTGGGCATTGTCGAGAACATGGCAGTACATGTCTGCGGCCAGTGCGGCCACGTCGAACATATCTTCGGCAGCGAGGGCGGCGAGCGTGTGTCCCGGGACTACGGCGTGCCGCTGCTGGCGAGCCTGCCCCTGGCGCTGTCGATACGGGAGCAGACTGACAGCGGCACCCCTACCGTCGTGGCGGCACCCGACTCCGCCGAGGCGCAGCTTTATCTTTCGGCCGCGCGCGCCATTCAGGCGGCACTGTCGGGTACAGCGTCCGCGGGAGACTCGCAGGTGCCCACTATTCGAATAACTGACGACTGACCGGAGCGTAAGACAGCGTGAGTATCAAGGCAGACAAATGGATTCGCCGCATGGCGGAGCAACACGGCATGATCGAGCCCTTTGAGCCGAGCCAGGTGCGCAACGACGGAGATCGCCGGCTGATCTCCTACGGTACATCCAGCTATGGGTACGACGTGCGCTGCTCCGACCATTTCAAGGTGTTCACCAACATCAACTCCGCGACGGTGGACCCCAAGGCCTTCGACGAGAACAGCTTCGTGGACGTGCGCGGTGATGTGTGCGTGATTCCACCCAATTCCTTTGCGCTGGCGGTGACCGTTGAATACTTTCGCATTCCGCGCAATGTGTTGACGATCTGCCTGGGCAAGTCCACGTATGCCCGCTGCGGCATAATCGTTAATGTCACGCCCCTGGAGCCGGAGTGGGAGGGGCATGTGACGCTGGAGTTCTCCAACACCACGACCTTGCCGGCGAAGATCTATGCGAATGAGGGCGTCGCCCAGATGCTGTTCTTCGAATCGGATGAAGTGTGTGAGACCAGCTATCGCGACCGCGGTGGCAAATACCAGGGGCAGCGCGGCGTAACCCTGCCGCGCGCCTGAGTTTGGCGGTTCAGGGCACCAGCGCCTGCAGCGGAGTGCCCGCCATGCTGCCTTCAGCCAGCAGCACTTCAACAGGCTTGTCGTCCTCGACGTGGATGGTTTTCACCATCAGGTAGTCCCAGTCCGGCGCCAGCCACATGGCTGATTCACGGTCAGGCTCTTCGTGCAGGCGCTCGAAATGCAGCGTGTTCACCGGGCCCAGGGGCGTATCGACGACTTCCTCACCCACATAGACCAGTTCGTAGTCGCGGATGCGCTTGCCGTCGGCGATGCGCACCTGCAGGTTCTCGCGCGGGTTTTCCTTGGCCATCAATTGCAGGCGCAGCTGCTCCTGCTGGCTCATGCGATCCAGTGTGCCTTCGGTATACGGGAGCTCATACCACTCGTCCTTGTACAGACTGCGGACCGTGTCGGAGCCGGGCGTGAAATGCACCTCACGGCGCCGGTTGATCAGCCCCGTGCCCTGGTAGATGTAGGACTTGGGATGGATTTCACTGCCTTCGACGCTGAATACGGCGACCTCGTGGAAGCCCACGACGAGCAGCTTGCCACCGTTGGTGAGGGTGTAGCGCCCCTCGCCTTCGTCTTTCAGTTCACGCTCCAGGGTAACCGTCATGCCCCGCGCCGAGGTGGAATACTTGACGAGATAGGGCTGCAACACCGGCTCGCCGGCGACTTTGGCCGCCGACAAGGGTGCGCTAACCAAGGCCGCCAGCAGCAGCGTCACCAGTGACAGAGGGCGGCCGATATTGAAGCCCGTTCGCGGGTATCGTCTGGCCATCGAAAAGTGCTCCTTGTTTGTCCAGTGTGAGCCTGCCCTGCAGGAACCAGAGGGCGGCCAGCGGGTAGATGGCGTGCTCCATCTCCAGTACACGCTGCGCCAGGCTGTCTGCGGTGTCATCCGCCCGTATCGGCACGCGTGCCTGCAGCACGGGCGGGCCGCCATCCAGTTCGGGTGTCACAAAATGAACCGTACTGCCGGCTTCGCTGTCGCCGGCGTCAATCGCCCGCTGGTGCGTATGCAGCCCCGGGTACTTTGGCAACAATGACGGATGAATGTTCAATAATCTACCGGCAAAAGGTGTGATAAATACCGGCGTGAGGATGCGCATGAACCCGGCCAGGGCCACCAGGTCCGGGTCTACCTGTTGCAGCCGGTGGACCAGGGCGGCATCGAAGGCTTCGCGGCTGGGGTAGTCGGCATGGGCGATGCAGGCGGTTTCAATGCCGGCTTCCCGCGCCGCCTGCAGGCCTTCAGCGTCAGCGCGGTTGCTGACCACCAGGCTGATCTCTGCCGGCAATGTGCCATGATTGCAGGCGTCGAGCAGCGCTCGCATATTCGAGCCCCGCCCGGATATCAGCACGGCGATGCGAGCGCGGGGCGAGGCCGACATCAGGCCAGATCCACACCGCGCTCGCCGCTTTCGATGCGCCCCAGCCGCCAGGCGTTCAGGCCCTCATCGGACAGCAGTTGCAGGGTGGCGGGGGCATCGGACTCTGCGACGCAGAGGACCATACCCACACCGCAGTTGAAGGTCCGGTACATTTCCGGCGTGGCGACGTTGCCCTGCGACTGCAGCCAGCTGAAAATCGGCGGCCAGTTCCAGGATGCGGTGTCCACCACGGCCCGGCAGTCAGCGGGGAGGACGCGCGGCAGATTCTCGGGCAAACCACCGCCGGTGATGTGGCTCAGTGCCTTGACCTCCACCCGGCGGAACAGCGCG
Organism: uncultured Haliea sp.; assembly: GCF_963973825.1. Classification (NCBI taxonomy): domain Bacteria; kingdom Pseudomonadati; phylum Pseudomonadota; class Gammaproteobacteria; order Cellvibrionales; family Halieaceae; genus Haliea; species uncultured Haliea sp. The sequence goes on along the minus strand of NZ_CAXBAE010000014.1, from coordinate 99,603 downwards.
AGCAGTGCCTTGACATATATCACGGTCGGGGTGAGCAGCGTCTCCCCCAGGGTGCTGTCGCCAAAAGGCTCGTCGAGGCGGGCGCCACTGACCTCGAGTATCTTGCGGATCAGGGAGTAGCCGTTGGAGTGTGGCCCGCTGCTGCCGATACCGATCAGCGTGTCACCCGCCGCGACTTTGCTGCCGTCAATGATCGCGGATTTCTCTACGACGCCAACGCAGAAACCCGCCAGGTCATAGTCTTCACCCTCGTACACGCCGGGCATTTCCGCAGTTTCCCCGCCGACCAGCGCGCATCCTGCCAGTTCACAGCCCTGCCCAATGCCGGCGACAACCGCTGCGGCGGTGTCAACATTCAGCGCGCCGGTGGCGTAGTAGTCGAGGAAGAACAGAGGTTCGGCGCCGGCGACCACCAGGTCGTTGACGCACATGGCCACCAGGTCGATGCCGATGGTGTCATGCACACCCATCTCCATCGCCAGTCGCAGTTTGGTTCCCACGCCATCGGTGCCCGATACCAGCACCGGCTGGCGATAGCCGGCGGGAATTTCGCACAGTGCGCCAAAGCCGCCCAGTCCGCCGAGCACCTCGGGGCGTGCCGTGCGCCGGGAAACGTGCTTGATGCGCTCCACCAGAGCGTTGCCGGCGTCGATGTTGACGCCGGCGTCCTTGTAGCTGAGGGCCTTGCCCTGGTTGTCTGTGCTCATGGTGTGCGGGGTCCGGTTCAGTTGCGGGCAGCTGTCGTTGCAGGGTGGCGTATTCTAGCCTTAATCGAGGGGCGATTCACGCCTGCGGCAATTTTCACGCTGAGCATCTCGCCAGCACCCGCCTGCTGTTACACTAGGCGTTTACCCTATACGCCGGAGGCCGACTTGCGGGCGCCCCTGAACTGGCTGGCAGCGTTGCTGCTACTCTTCGTCATCAACGCCTGGCCGGCGGAGCTGGTCCGCGACCTGTACGTGGCTGACATCCCGGTTGCCGACCGTGGCGAGGCGGAGCTGGCACGCGCCGCCACAGAGGGGTTGGCCCAGGTACTGGTGAAGGTGTCCGGGTCCGTGGACGTGCTGCAGCGACCGGAGATCGCGCCGGCCCTGCAGGGCGCCCGGGGGCGCGTGCAGCAGTACTCCTACAGCCGGGTCGATGCCGGTTCGGGGGAGTTGTCGGCACGGGTCGAGTTCGATGCAGCGCAGGTGCGTGACATGCTGGTGAGCGCAGGGGCACCCATCTGGACCGCAACGCGCCCAGCGGTGCTGGTATGGCTGGTGGTTGAGGAGGCCGGTGAGCGCCGCTTTCTCAGCCCCGGTACGCATCCCGAGCTGGCCACTCAGCTGGCTGAGGGGTTCCGGCGGCGCGGGGTGCCGCTGCGGTTTCCCTTGCTGGACCTGACCGATGCGGCGGCTCTGGACCCCGCAGAGGCCTGGCACCTGCCCTCGCCGTTGCTGGTTGCCGCGTCGACGCGCTACCGCGCAGGCGAGGTGCTGGCGGGTCGACTGGCGGTACTCGCCTCCGGCGACGTGGTTGGCGATTGGGCTTACCTGTCAACGCAGGGTCGGCAGGGACGCAGTGTGCCTCGCACAGAGCCGGGCCTGTTCATGCAGGCCGGCGTTGAGCTGGTGGTCGAGGACATGGCCGCACGCTACGCGATCAGTGGCGTGGAGGCCAGCGGTGCCGTCTCGCTGCGTGTACGCGGCGTATCCAGCTACGCTGACTACGCGGCAATCATAAGCTGGCTGGAGGGTTTGGAACCTATCAGCCAGGCGCGGCTTACGGCACTGGACGAGGGGACCCTGACGCTGGCGATCGTTGCGGCGGCAGACCTCGCGCAATTGGCGTCTATCATCGAGTTGAACCCGCGTATGCGGCCGTTGCCTGGCAACAGCGGGGAAGGTTTGGAGTACCAGTGGCGCAACTAGAACCTGAAAACGCATTGCCGGTGCAGCGGTGGCCATGGGCGCTGGCGGCGCTGGTGGCGGTCTCATTGGCCTTTTACCTGTTAAAGCCCATCCTGCTGCCGTTCGTGCTGGGTGCGCTCATCGGTTATCTCGGCGATCCCCTGGTGGATGCCCTGGAGCGTCGCCGGCTGGGGCGTACCACCGGTGTGCTGGTGGTGTTCGTTCTGTTCTCTGCGCTGGTGGTGGTGGGCGTGCTGGTTGCCGTGCCCCTCGTGTTGCAGCAGCTCGATGCGCTTGTGCAGAAAATTCCTGTTTTATATCAGTGGCTTACAAAAACCCTGCTGCCCTGGCTGCAGGAGCGGCTGAGTGTGCCGGCGGCCCAGCTGCCACAGATCGACTGGTCAGGGCAGCTCGCCGAGCATTGGCAGTCCCTGGGCAAGGTGACGGCATCAACGCTCAAGAGCATCACGGGCTCCGGGGCAGGTTTTCTCGCGGGTTTGTTCAATCTGGCACTGGTGCCCGTGGTGGCATTTTACCTGATGCGCGACTGGGACATCCTGATGCAGAAGGCGCTCGGTATTGTGCCGGTCGCCTGGCACAAGAACGCGATAGCCCTGGTAAGCGAGGCGGATGAGGTGCTCAGCGCCTTCCTGCGTGGACAGTTCCTGGTCATGTGTTCGCTGGGCGTGATCTACAGCACCGGGCTGTGGCTGGTCGGGGTGCAGTTTGCCCTGGTGCTGGGCGTTGTCGCCGGGCTCGCCAGCATCGTGCCTTATCTGGGCTTTGTGGTGGGCATTCTCACGTCCTGCATACTGGCGTACGTGCAGTTCCAGGACTGGACCGTTCTGCTTTGGGTCGCTCTGGTGTTCGGCGTCGGCCAGGTGCTCGAAAGTGTCCTCCTGACACCGGTGCTGGTAGGCGATCGTATCGGCCTGCACCCGGTGGCGGTGATCTTTGCGCTGATGGCAGGCGGCCAGATTGCAGGGTTTGTCGGTGTGCTGGTGGCACTGCCCGTATCGGCGGTGATCATGGTCTTCGTGCGCCATGCGCTGGCCTATTACCGCGCCAGCCAGCTGTACAGCGGGGATTGAGGTCGTGTCGGTGGCGCCGGCCAGTCAGCTGGCCTTGAACATGCGGCTGCGTGACGACGCCACCTTTGCCAGCTTTCTCGCCACCGCGGCGCACGAACCCCTGCTGGCGGCGCTGCGCGGGCAGGGCCTGGCCACGGGAGAGCCGGCCATTTATCTCTACGGCCCTCACGGCGGTGGCAAATCACATCTGCTGCAGGCGGCGTGCCACCTGATCCCTGACAACAGCTCATACCTGCCGCTGACAGAGTTGCAGGCCGCGCCCGCGGCGGAGTTGCTCAGCGGGCTGGAGCGGCAGGGCCTGGTGTGCATTGACGACCTGGACCGGGTTGCGGGCAATCCGGCCTGGGAGGAAGCGCTGTTTCATTTCTACAATCGCGCGCGCGAGCGCGGTTGTCGCCTTCTGTTTGCGGGCCGCAACAGCCCCCGTCAACTGGCAGTGACGCTGGATGACCTGCGCTCGCGTTTGGGGTGGGGACCGGTGTTTCAGCTGCCCGCACCGGATGACGAGCAGCTACAGGCCATCCTGCAGTTCCGCGCGCGCTGCCGTGGCCTCGACATGCCGTCCGAAGTTGGTCGCTTTCTGGTCAGCCGCGCCCCGCGGGAAATGGCGGCGCTGATGCAGGTCCTGGACCGGCTCGATGCCCGCTCCCTCGCCGACCAGCGCGCACTCACCGTGCCGTTTGTGAAGCAGGTGCTGGGCGTCTAGTTGCTGAAATATTCCGCATTAAGACTGTGAATTTTTTAACCCCGTCGTGCTGGAGATTGGCGCCCGACTCTGTATCATTGCGTAATGGCCATTGTGTAGGGGGCCTTGTCCGTTCAACAGGAGTGTATGTAATGAAACAACAATTTCTTGCCGGCGTTGCCGCAGTGGCAACTGCCGCATCCATGTTTGCTGCACCGGTCTCCGCGGAGGTCCCGCTGACTTTCAACGTCGGTATCGGCCAGTTCGTGTTTGACGGCGATCGGCGCCTGAAAGACACCGAAACTCCCGTCGTCGGCCTGGAGTACGCCTTCACTGACAACTGGGCGGCTGAAGTCATGTACGCCGAAGACAGCACGCGCTACAACGATGGTACCGAAACCGACGTCGCAGCCTGGCAGGTCGGCATGATGTACTACACCGGCAGCTACATCGGTGGCGGCAACCGCGTTCGCCCCTACCTGGCTTTCGGTATGGGTGAGATCGACATCGACGCCGATGTCTTTGATACGGTTGAAACCACGGCCAATGCCGGTGGTGGTTTGCGCTGGATGCTGACTCCGCGCTTCGGTGCCCGTCTGGATGCGCGCATGCTGCACAGCCTGGACGAAAGCGAGAACGATTTCCTGCTCACCGCTGGTCTCAACTTCTACTTCGGCAAGGTCGAAGCGGATCCTGAGCCGACCCGTGTTGCAGCAGCTCCGGTTGATTCCGATGGTGACGGCGTCACTGACGACCGCGACCAGTGCCCCGGCACGCCTGCTGGCACCCGCGTAGACGCGACGGGCTGCCCGCTGCCGGTCGCCCAGGTGGCGTCCATCAAGCTGAAGGTCAACTTCGACTTCGACTCCACCAAGGTGAAGGAAGTGTACTTTGGCGACATCAGCGAGCTGGCCGCGTTCCTGAAGCGCTTCAGCGACCTGCAGGTTGACGTCGAAGGCCACACCGACAGCGTGGGTCCCGAGAACTACAACCAGCAACTGTCCCAGCGTCGCGCGCAGGCAGTGGTTGATCTGCTGGTCAACCAGCACGGCATCAGCGCTGACCGTCTGGAAGCCGTTGGTTACGGTGAGTCTCGCCCGGTTGCGAGCAACGACACCAGTGAAGGCCGCGCCGAGAACCGTCGCGTAATGGCTACGCTGGAAGTTGAATACAAGGAGTAAATCGGCGCCCTGACGCCGCAAGCGGTGGGACGACTGTTCAGCGCAGCTGGAAGTCGTCCGCATCCAGGTGGCAGGGAAATCGGGTCCGGTAAGCAAGAAGATCGGCACTGTTCAGTACGACGCTGACAGTGCCGTTTTCATTTGTAAGGTCCGCCAGCATGTTGCCGTCTGCCGCAATGGCGAGACTGTCACCCGCGTAATCCACGTCTTTGGCATCCCTGCCGATCCTGTTCACACCCACCACGCAGGCCGCGTTTTCAATCGCCCGAGCCGGCAGCAGCGCACGCCAGTGCAGACGTCTGGCTGCAGGCCAGTTGGCGACATACAGCGCCAGATCGTAATCTCCCCGGTTCCGGCTGAACACGGGAAAGCGCAGGTCGTAGCACACCTGCAGCAGAATGCGCCAACCACGCCAGGTCACAGTGACCCGCTCCTTGCCGCCGGCATAGCGCTCGTGTTCGCCCGCCATGCGAAACAGGTGGCGTTTATCGTAGTGGGTAATGCCGCCGTCGGGAGTGACAAACAGCATGCGGTTGTAAACGGCATCGCCCTCGGTGCGCACGGCGATGCTGCCGGTGATGGCGCAGTCGTGTTGCCGCGCCAGCCGCTGCATCCAGCGCTCGGTGTCGCCGCCGGTTGGCTCGGCATTGGCCAGCGCATTCATCGAAAAGCCGGTGGTGAACATTTCCGGCAGCACCACGAGATCGCTGCCCGCTGCGCTGCGTTCAAGCAGCGCCTCGAGGTGCCGCCGGTTGTCGGCAGGTGCTTCCCAGGCCAGTTCACATTGCACCAGGGTAACCGTCAGATCTTGCATAGTCGCTCCGCGGCCTGCTGCAGCACGGCGTCCTGCTTGGCGAAGCAGAAGCGCAGCAGGTGCTGCTCAGGCGGTTGCTGGTAAAACACTGAAATGGGTATGGAGGCCACGCCAGGGTCCTTCGTCCACAGCTCACAGAGTTGGGCGTCCGGTGTGTCAGTGATGTCAGTGTAGTCGAGAAGCTGGAAATAACTTCCGGCGCTGGGTTCCAGGCGAAACGGTGAGCCCGTCAGTGCGCGGTTGAACAGGTCGCGCTTGCCCTGGTAGAGCGCAGCAAGGGTAAGCGGATAGTCCGGCTCCGCGCACATGAAGTCGGCCAGGGCCTGCTGCACCGGCGTTACCGCGACAAAGCAGACGAATTGGTGAACCTTGCGCAGCTCTGCCGTCAGCGCCGGCGGGGCAACACAATATCCGGTTTTCCAACCAGTCACGCCGTAGGTTTTGCCAAAGGAGAACACGGCGAAGGTGGCCGCGCGCAACGCGTCAAACTGCAGCGCGCTGTAGTGCACCCGGCCATCGTAGACCAGATATTCGTACACTTCGTCGCTCACCACCAGAAGGCCGTAATTCGCGACCAGTGCGTTCAGGGTTTCAAGATCCTCTTTTTCCAGCATTGCCCCGGTAGGATTGTGTGGCGAGTTGACCACCAGCATGCGCGTGCGGCGGCTGATTGCGGCTTCGACCCGCGCCCAGTCCGGTCGGAAGGTGCCCGGAGTAAGAGGTATGTGGACAGGCACGCCCCCCGCGAGGAGCACCGCCGGTCGATAGCTGTCATAACAGGGGTCAAGCAGGATGACCTCGTCACCGAGGTTGATACAGGCGGTGATCGCGCAGTAGATGGCCTCCGTCGCGCCGGGCAGCACCGTGATTTCACTTTCCGGGTCACATTCGACGTTGCGGTGCCGCGCCAGCTGTGCCGCAATTGCCTCGCGCAGCTCGGGCAACCCAGCCATCGGTGCGTATTGGTTGTGCCCCTCCAGGGCATGGCGCGCCAGTGCTTTACGCAGGGCCTCGGGGGCCGCGAAATCCGGGAAACCCTGTGAGAGATTCAGCGCGCCCTGCTTCTGGGCCAGTGCGGACATGCGCGTAAAAATGGTGGTGCCCACTGCCGGAAGTTTGCTCTGCAACATGGTCGACCTACAGTTGTGTGTCCAGCGGCAATTCGGTGGTGTTCTTGATTTCGGTTACCGCCATATGGGAATGCAGCTCGCGGATGCCGGGGCTGGTGGTGAGCGTGTTGCGCACAAAGTCTTCGTAGTGGCGGATGTCCCGGGTGACGATTTTCAGCATGTAGTCCCAGATGCCCGTCATGGTGTAGCACTCCACGACTTCGGGATGATTGACGATTTCCGTTTCAAAACTGACCAGGTTCTGCCGCCCGGTGGCGGTCAGGTTAATCGTGGCGAACACCACCACATCCATACCCAACTGCGCGCGGTCCAGCAGGGCGACACGCCGCTGGATAATGCCATCTTCCTCAAGGCGATTGATGCGCCGCCAGCAGGGTGACTGGGACAGGTTGATCCTCTCGGCGATGCTGGCGGTACTGGTGGTGGCATCCCGCTGCAGGATCTTCAGTATCTCGATGTCCTGATTGGCCAGCTTGTTAGTCATTTTTGCCTTTAATCGTCATTGAAATGCATATTTTATTCATAATATGCCCCAAACAGCCGGAAAATCAAATAACAAATCCTCGCCGTCTGGCGCAGAATTCCACATCCGTGCAGGAGCAGCCGTCATGACAAACGATAACCGCAAGGCTCTAACCAAAGTGTCGCTGGACGACAAATACGCGCTGGACACGACCCGCGCGTACATGACCGGCATCGAGGCGCTGGTCCGGTTGCCGATGCTGCAGCAGCAACGCGACCGCCGCGCGGGTCTCAACACGGCGGGTTTCATTTCCGGATACCGCGGCTCACCCGTGGGCGGTGTCGACCAGGCCATGTGGAAGGCGGAGCCGTGGCTGAAGCAGCACAATATCCACTTCCAGCCGGGATTGAACGAGGACCTGGCGGCAACCTCGGTGTGGGGAAGCCAGCAAACCAATCTGTTTGCAGGGGCGCGCTACGACGGTGTGTTCGGTATGTGGTACGGCAAGGGGCCCGGGGTTGACCGCAGCATGGATGTCATCAAACACGCCAACGCCTTCGGCACTTCGCGTTATGGCGGCGTGCTGGCGGTGGCCGGCGATGACCACGCCTGTAAATCGTCTACCCTGCCTCACCAGTCGGAGCACATGTTCATCGGCGCCTCAGTGCCGGTGTTGAGCCCGGCCAACGTGCAGGAAGTGCTCGATCTGGGTATTTTTGGCTGGGAGTTGTCGCGCTACAGCGGTTGCTGGGTGGCGCTCAAGGCCATCACCGAGAATATGGACTCGGCGATCTCTGCCGACATCGATCCCAATCGTATCAACATTGTCCTCCCTGAGGACTTCCAGCTGCCGGCAGACGGTGTGCATGCCCGCTGGCCCGACAAGCCACTTGAGCAGGAACTGCGGCTCAACAAGTTCAAGATCTACGCGGCCCGCGAATTTGCCCGGGTTAACGGCATCAATCGCATTGTCGTGGACTGCCTGAATCCACGCCTCGGCATCATCACGACGGGCAAGGCCTACCTCGATGTGATGCAGGCGCTGGAGGACATGGGCATTGATGATGCGGTCGCGGCGGAGATCGGCCTGCGCGTCTACAAGGTGGGCATGCCCTGGCCACTTGAGCCGCGTGTAACCCACGACTTTGCTGAGGGGCTGGAAGAAATCCTGGTCGTGGAAGAGAAGCGCTCCATCATCGAAGACCAGCTTACCGGGCAGCTTTATAATTACCCTGTCGCAGCGCGGCCGCGTGTCATCGGTGAGTTTGATGAGGCCGGCAGGGACCTCCTGCCCAATCTGGCAGAGTTGACCCCGGCCATGGTGGCGCTGGCCATCGCCAGCCGGATTCGCCGCTTCTACCAGTCCGACAGCATGGATCGACGTATCCGCTGGATAGAGGAGAAAGAACGCTCCCTGGCGCAGCCGCGCGAGACCATTGAGCGCGTGCCGCATTTTTGCTCGGGGTGCCCACACAACACGTCAACCCGGGTGCCCGAGGGCAGTCACGCCCTGGGGGGTATCGGTTGTCACTACATGGCGACCTGGATGCCTGACCGGCAGACCCACACCTTCACACAAATGGGGGGAGAGGGCGCCACGTGGATCGGGCAGGCACCGTTCACCGATACCCGGCATGTCTTCCAGAATCTTGGGGACGGCACCTATTTTCACTCGGGTATTCTCGCCATTCGTGCGGCTGTCGCGGCGGGCGTGAATATCACCTACAAGATTCTCTATAACGATGCGGTTGCCATGACCGGCGGACAGCCACTGGATGGCACCCTGACTGTGGGCGATCTGGTGCGCCAGGTCGCCGCCGAGGGCGTGCGGCGTATCGCGCTGGTCAGCGATCATCCGGAAGCCTGGAGCGGACAGTTCCACGGCATTACCGACTATTACAGTTTGCATGACCGCAGCGAGATGGACGCCCTGCAGCGGGAGCTGCGGGAATTCGCCGGGACCTCGGTGATCGTTTACGTACAGACCTGTGCAGCGGAAAAGCGCCGCCGCCGCAAGAAGGGGCAGCTGGAAGATCCCGCCAAGCGCCTGTTCATCAATGACGCCGTCTGTGAAGGCTGCGGCGATTGCAGTATCAAGTCCAACTGCCTTTCGGTACTGCCCAAGGAAACGGAGCTGGGGCGCAAGCGCCAGATAGACCAGAGTTCATGCAACAAGGATTACAGCTGCGCCAACGGCTTTTGTCCGAGCTTTGTGTCCGTGGTTGGGGGCAGGCTGCGCAAGCCGGAAGGCGCCGCGGGCGGCGTTGAAGCCCTGTTTGACCCGCTGCCGGAGCCCAGTCTGCCTTCACTGGACAAACCGTGGAATACCGTGGTGACGGGTGTTGGTGGTACCGGTGTCCTGACGATTACGGCACTGGTGGCGATGGCGGCACACATTGAGGGCAAGGGCTGCGCGACCATGAACCAGACCGGGCTGGCACAGAAGTTCGGCGCTGTGGTCAGCCATGTGCGGGTCAGCGCAAGGCAGGAGGACATCAAGGCAGTGCGCATTCCTGCCGGGGAAGCCGACCTGCTGCTGGGCTGCGACCTTGTCGTCACCTCGACGTATGAGGCACTGGGCAAGGTCGCGCACGGTCGCACGCACGCCGTGGTCAACGATGCTGAAGTGCCCACGTCGGCTTTCATCCTGGATCCGGACGCGCGCTTCCCCACGGCGTCGATGAAAGCCAAGGTCAGTGACGAAGTGGGTGAGGCGTCTGCGTTCTTCATTGATGCCACGAGGATTGCCACACAACTACTGGGCGACTCCATTGCCGCCAACCTGTTTCTGCTCGGCTATGCCTGGCAGCAGGGCCTGGTGCCGGTTTCGGCCGCTGCGCTGGAAGAGGCGATAGAACTGAACGCGGTTGCCGTCAACTTCAACAAGCAGGCGTTCCTGTGGGGACGCCGCTGTGCAGACCAGCCGCAACAGGTGCTGGCCCTGGTGGAAGAACTGGCGCCTCGCGCCGCTCCCCGCCTCGAGCAGGTGGACGAGATCGCAGCCGACCGCGCTGCACGTCTAACGGCGTACCAGGATGCCGCTTACGCGGAGCGTTACCTGCAGCAGGTGAACAGTGTGCGCGCTGCGGACCCGCGGGCGGAGGAGCCTGGCAGCCTGAGCGCAGTTGTCGCCAGGGCACTCTACAAGTTGATGGCTTACAAGGATGAGTACGAAGTTGCCAGGTTGTACAGTGATGGCGAGTTCCTGCACAAGGTGCAACAACAGTTCGAGGGGGATTTCGAACTGCGCTTCAACCTGGCGCCGCCTCTGTTCAGCAAGCGTGACCCATCTACCGGCCACCTGATCAAGCAGGAGTTCGGCCCGTGGATGCTGAAGGCCTTCGGCTGGCTGGCCAGGCTGCGCCGGCTGCGTGGAACGCGTCTGGATATCTTTGGGTACACGGCAGAGCGTCGCCAGGAGCGCGCGGACATTGATGACTACATCGCGCTGCTTGCGGAGCTGTGCGCAGGTCTGAACCCCGACAATTACGCCACGGCTGTGGCGCTGGCGGCCCTGCCGTCCCGCTTGCGCGGCTTTGGTCACGTCAAGGATCGCAACCGCGAAAACCTGGCGGAGCAGCGTGCGGCGCTGCTGCGGCAGTTTCGAGGGGACACTGCTGATCCGGTCACCATCGTCAACGCCGCCTGAGTACAGGCGGTAGATAAAAGGAACTCTTCATGAGCGTGTTTTCAGCCCCCGCCTGGGATAGCCACGAACTGGTGGCGTTTGGCAGCGATGCCCGCACAGGACTGCGAGCGATTATCGCCGTGCACGACTCCACGCTCGGCCCGGGCGTCGGGGGCTGCCGCATGTTTCCCTATGCCAGTGATGCCGATGCCCTGCACGATGTGCTGCGCCTGTCCCGCGGCATGACCTACAAATCGGCTCTGGCCGGGCTGCCCATGGGCGGCGGCAAGTCGGTGATCATAGGCGACCCCCGTCGTGATAAAACGCCCGCGCTGATCAGCGCCATGGGCGATTTTGTGCATGCCCAGGGAGGTCGCTACGTCGCTGCAGAAGATTCGGGAACCGGTGTGGAGGACCTGCGCAGAATGGCCGGGCGCACCCCCTATGTCAGCGGTATAGACGACAATGAACACGGTGGCGATCCGTCTCCGAGTACCGCCTACGGCGTATTTCTCGCGATTCGTACGGCAGTGCAGCACCGCCTCGGCGTTGCCAGCACGTCGGGGCTGCGCGTGGCGGTGCAGGGCCTCGGCCATGTCGGATACCACCTGGCCCGTCATCTGCGCACGGACGGTGCCGTGGTCTACGGCGCCGACGTCAATCCGGCAAACATTGCACGTGCAAGTGACGAGTTGGGTGTGATAGCCGTGGATCCCGCGGAGATCCTCAGCCTTGAAGTGGACGTTCTTGCACCCTGCGCCATGGGCGCCGTGCTGAACGCGCGGTCAATCGACACCCTGCGTGCGGGGATCGTGGCCGGGGCTGCCAATAACCAGCTGGCCACGGCAGAGGATTCCGCGCGGCTGCAGGGTCATGGCATTCTTTACTGTCCTGACTTCCTGATCAATGCAGGAGGTATCATTGATGTGCACTATCAGCGTGCCGGTTTGCCGGCGGAAGCGAAGCGGGCGCACATTGAGCGCATTGTCGACACCTTGGCGGAGGTGCTGCACCGCGCAGATGTGACGGGAAGGCCGTCGAACGAGGTTGCCGAGGCGCTGGCGGTGGAATACCTGCGCGATGCAGCGCGGGCTCCCCGAGCTACTGAGTTACCAGGCCGAGCAGCGCCTGCAGCGCGATAATACTGGTCAAGCCGCTCGCCACGACAAGCGGCAAGAGGGCAGGGGAGGCTGCGTGAAGGCGGCGCCGCTCTTCTCTTGCTCCGCCAGTGAGTGTGCCGGGTCGACAGTCAAGCGCCGCCAGTGCGGCCTCCGGTGTCTGCTGTGCCATGCTGATTCTCGAATGGGAAAAGCGGCTAGCCTAGCAGAGGTCGTGTGCGCGCACTGTAACGTTGGGTATCCGTATCCTGCCCCGGTCGCACTACTGGGCTCAGGTGACCCTGGCAATCCACTGCGCGACAGCTGCAATCAGTTCCTGGCGCGAAAAGGGCTTGCTGAGCATGTCATCCATGCCCGCGCTGAGACACCTTTCCCTGTCCCCCTGTACAGAATTGGCGGTGACGGCCAGGATGGCGGGCTGGTGTCGCTGCTTCTGCCGCAGTATGGCGCGGATCTCGCGGGTCGCGTCGAAGCCGTTCATGACAGGCATCTGGCAGTCCATCAGTATCAGGTCGAAGTCGTGTTGGGTCACCAGTGCCACGGCTTCTTCACCGGTTTCGGCAAACATGAGTTCGCAGTCAAGGCTCCGCAGGTGCGTTTGCACAAGGCGCTGGTTCATCAGGTTGTCTTCCGCCAGCAGGATACGCCTGCCGTGAAATGTGTCGGCAAACTCGCTGCCCGCATGGGTTTGGTTTGCGCCGCTGGCTGAATGCCCTGTGCTCTCCTGTTCAGCCAGCGGCTGGAGTGGCAGGCTCACCGCGAACTGAGAGCCTTTTCCCAGCTCGCTGTCTACCGTGACAGTGCCGCCCATCGCGCTGACCAGGTTATAGACAATGGCCAGACCCAGCCCGGTGCCGCCTGCCCTTGCGGGGCCGTCCGCCGCAGCCTGGTAGAACGGTTCGTGCAAATGCGCCAGCACGCTCTTTGGCATGCCGATACCCGTATCGCTAACCGTGACATGCAGGCGCCAGAGGTTCCTGTCTGCCTGTGCCCGTGGTGGCGTCACGCGCAGTGCCACATCCACGCCGCCCCGTTCAGTGAATTTGATGGCATTGCCGACCAGGTTCTGGATCACCTGGCGGATCCTGATGGCATCGTTGAAGAAGCGGCAGGACGCATCTTCCGGCAGACTGAACCGCAGCCCGATGCGCTTGCGCTCGGCCAGCGGCCGCATGACCTTTTCCACGGGGCCGCTGAGGTCCTGCAATGCAAGTGGCACCGGCTGCAGCGCGAGGTTACCGCTCTCGATGCGCGACACTTCGAGAATGTCGCCAATCAGCTCGGCAAGGTTTCGCCCTGAGGATTCCAGCGCGTCAAGCTGGGAGCGCTGGTTCTCGTCCAGCACGGTTGCCTTCAGTAGCTCGGTCATCCCCAGAATGACATGCAGGGGCGTACGAATTTCATGGCTCATGGTTGCCACGAAGCGTGATTTCGCCTCATTGGCGGAACTGGCCACGGCGGCCATGGTCAGCGCAGAGTTGCGTGATTCCTTCAGCGAACGCAGGGTGTCCAATAACTCCTGTTCCCGGCGCCGACGCTCTACGGTATGGGCGATGAGGTCGCCCAGCAGTTCCAGCAGCCTGATTTCCACATCACTGTACTGGCGCGTGCTGCGCACCGAGTCGAAGCCGATGAAGCCAATACACTCCGCACCCAATAGCTCGGGAAAAGTCGCCAGAGACTGAATGCCCTGCGGCTCAAGTACCGCGCGCACTGCGTCTTCAGGACTGCGTCCACGCACCGAGGAGATGATGAACGGCAACCGCTTCCTGTGGTTGCTGCTCCACATCTCCATGCCCCGCAGCGAAATATCCTGCAGGAAGTCAATCTGGGGATCGATGCCCTCCGCGCACCACTCGTGGGTATTGCTGCATGTCCCATGTTCCCAGTCATAGGTGAACCGGTAGCCTCGGTCGGCGCCGACATACCGTGAGGTGTCACCCAGGGCCTCAATGATGATGGCGTCTATGCTCTCGATCGGCGCTTCCAGCAGCTTGATGGAAATGGAGATGATCAGCCGCTCCAATTCGGACTTCTGCAGTGTTTCTGTGCGGGCAAGTTCTGCCTGCGTCACGTCGCGCAGCAGAATCATCAGGTCGTCCTGCGGCAGCGCAGGGTCGGCAACGAGGCTGAGCACGCACTGTAGTTTGCGCATGGCGCCGCCCGGTGTGATAACCCGCAGGGGTATCTCCACGGCTTCCTCAAGGCCCTGTTCCATGTAATGGTCGAGACTGCGGGTCGCTCTTGCGCGATCCTCCTCGTACACCATGGCCCAGAAATCTTCTTCGAGTATCGTATGGGTGTCCGCCGGCAGCGCCAGTGCGCTTGCGACCGCGCGGTTCATCGCGATGGCGCCCACTCCCTTGCGCCAGTGCATCGCGCCAAGCTCGCAGGCGTTCAGTGCCTCGAAAACAGCGCGCGTGGCGGCCATGCCGGTCAGCCGCGCCCGGCCGTCGAAAGGTGTGAGGCAACGGCGCGGTGGGTGTCTGCACCCAGCCCGACAATCTCGGTCAGCAGCCTGCTTCGCGTGTCGGTATCTGCCGCACATCTGCACAGGTTTTCCAGCTCCTCAAGTAACGTCGCCAGCGCAGGGGCGCCGACAGTGCGGCAGGAAGAGCCGAGTTTGTGCGCATGATGACGCTGCTCCTCCAGCTCCATTGCCGGCGCCGTGGCCTGTGCTTGCTTCAGGAACTCTTCCAGTTGTCGCAGAAACGTGGTGTAGAAGTCCGCAAGCACCTCCCAATCCTCCAGCTCAAGTGACCGGGGCAGGTGGTCGCTGTCGAAAACGCTGCGTTGCGTGCTCATGGTGCCGGTTCTCCGGGGGTGCTTCTGCTTGCTCTGGCGGGCTGCAGGGCATAACCCGTGCCACGTACCGAACGGATTCGGTAGTCGTCGGTGAGCGATCTGAGTTTCTTCCGGGTGCGCCCGACCAGTACATCCATGGCGCGGTTCATGGAGTCGAAATCCCGGCCGTAAACGATGCTGTAGAGCTCGCGGCGTTCAACGGCGTTGCCTGCGCTGCGCATCAGCACTGAGAGCACCGCCAGCTCTTTTTCAGACAGCGGTACCTCATTGCCGTAGGCGCTGAGTGTGCGGTGTAGCGGGTCAATTTGCAGGGCGCCCCACTCGAGAACGCGACTGGACTCGGCAGTGTCGCGTGAGCGGTCGCTGCTCCCATGCTGTCGCAACACAGCCCGAACGCGTGCCATGAGCTCCTCAATATCGTAGGGCTTCACGATGTACTGATCGGCGCCGGCGTCCAGGCAGGAGATGGTGGTGCGCACTTCGTCGTTTGCGGTGAGCATGATGACGGGCACAGTGCAGATCGACTTGATCTGGCTGCAAAGCTGCAGCCCGTTCAGGTCCTGGGGCCCGAGAAAGTAGTCCAGCAGTATGAGGTCGGGCGGTGGTGAGTGTTGCAGCCGCTTCAGGGCCTGCACGGAGGAATCGACGAATTCACAGTCGTACTTGCGAACGCCCAGTTGGTAGCGCAGAACCTTGCAGAACAGCAGGTCGTCGTCAATGATCAGTAGATTGGCCTCTGCCACGGCGGTTTCCTTGTTCTCGGCGGCACACGACTGAGATGATACGCGCTGTTACCCGCCGGCACATGTACGGCTTTGTAACAGTTTGCAAGCGCCGTGGCGTACGACAAGGTTGGGGTGCCGTTAGCCGCCGGCAACGCCGTCTGAACGCCCCCCCGGCACGGCATACTCCTCGGGGCCCAGCTCGAGATAGCGCCGCAGGTAGTGCACGAGCAGGTAGAACGGGCCAGTGTCCAGCAGCGCGACGGTAGCCTTGAACAGATAGTTGCTGCCGATCAACACCAGCAGCGCCTGGAAGGCGATGTCACCGCGCAGGAAGGCGGCGCCGAAGGTCACGGTGATCACCATCACGGAATCGACCATCTGGCTCATCAGGGTACTGAAATTGTTGCGCACCCACAGGTATTTGCCCCGCGTCACCCGTTTCCAGAAATGAAACAGCTGTACGTCGCAGTACTGTGCCGCAATGTAGGCCATCATCGAGGCGAAAACGGCACCGGATGTGGTGGCGTAGATCAGCTGGTACAGGCCGATGCTGTTACTGACGACCTCGCCGCTGGGTAGTGTGACCGGCTGGGCGAGTTGCAGCACCTGCCAGGGCGGCATCGCCTCCGGTCCGACCGAGGGCATGGTGTCGCCGAGGAACAGTACGAGGAGAATGAAGAAGTTCAGGCCAAGGCCGACGCTGACGAGAAAATTGGCGCGCGCCCGGCCGTACAGTTCACAGACGAGGTCGGTGCAGAGAAAAGTCAGCGGGTAGGGCAGGACGCCCACAGCCAATGCCATGGGGCCCAGCTGAATAAAGCGGGTGATGCCGATCACATTCAGCAGCGTCATCGCGCAGAGGAACGTCCCTGCCAGAACCAGGAAAACCCGCTCCCGGCGTTCCCATACGGTGACGGCCGCAGTCATGTCAGGCTTCCTTTTGTCCCAGATTGGCGTGCAGTACCGCGCCGTTGATGACCGGGTTGCTGTGTGACCAGACCACCAGCTCCGCAATTTCACCCGGATCGATGAGTCGTCCGTAGGCATTCATTCCGCCGATGGCGGCAACAACCTGCGGGTCATTGCCGATGTGCGTGCGCAGCATCTCGGTGTCGGTGAAGCCGGGGCAGATCAACGCTGTGTGGATGCCCGTACCCATAAGATCCTGGCAGCTGGCCCGCATCATGCCCAGCTGGGCATGTTTGCTCAGAACATAGCTGAAGGAGCCGGCCACCGCCTTTTCGGACAGTGTGGAGCCGATGTACAACAGGCTGGAACCTCGCGGCAGTACCGGCAGCAGTTGCTGATTGATGGTGTTGACCGCGACCACGTTGGTTTCCAGAACCTCGCGCAGGCTGTCACTGCTGCAGCTTCCAGCCGCATCCTTGCGCATCTGGCTGGCGTTGTGCAACAGGCAGACCGAGGCACTTTCGCGCACGACGGGCAGCAGCGTTGCGCAGGCGCTGGCGATGGAGGTGTCGGAAGCGAGGTCACAGGCGATGTTCTCCACGCCGGGCTCCGGGCAGGCGCGTCGTGACAGGTTATAGACGCGGTAGCCGAGCGCCACAAAGCGCTGTGCCGTGGCGCGACCGATACCGACGCTGGCGCCGGTGATGATTGCAGTGTGCTGCATAGAGTCCCCCTGATGGTGCGGTGCGCCCGGCTGGGTGGTACTGCGGCGGGCGTTGCTGTCTGGTAATACGCAGGTCTGCCGGATTCAGTTTGCGCGCACCGCGGCAGCGGTATTGTGCCCCAGCGGTCCAGCCTTGCCTATTCTGCGTAGACTCGTAACAATGAATCAACATAACCGGGTTGGAAGTATCTCATGGAGCGCTTGACCACGCTGTACATTGACAAGGAGAGTCACAAGTTTTCTGCGGCGCATTTCACGATATTTTCCGCGACTGAACGCGAGCGTCTGCACGGGCACAATTATTCCGTGTCGGCAAAGATCGTGGCGCCTATGGGCGACAACGGCTTTGCCGCCGACTACAACGTGTACAAGCGACGCCTGAAATCGCTGTGCGATGCGCTTGACGAGTATCTTGTGCTGGCTGGAGACTCACCACACCAGCGCATTGAAGATGCCGATGCCTATTACCGGGTGCACTTCGCCAGTGAGGAGATGCTTTTTCTCAAGACGGACACCCGAGTCCTGCCACTGCGCAATGCCACTGTGGAGGAGTTCTCCCGTTACCTGCTACAGCAGCTGCTGCTGGCCTCGGAGGGAGACGACCTGCGCGAAGTGGAGCTGTGTGTTGCCTCGGGGCCCGGACAAAAGGGCTGCGCCAGCTGGCACAAGCCCTGAGTCAGTGCCCTACGCCGCGATACCGCTGTGCCGCAGCAGCGGTTCGACGTCCGGCTCCCGGCCGCGGAAGGCCACAAACAGCGCCATAGCGTCCTGTGACCCGCCAGCCTCGAGGATGTGACGCCGGAAATCGCTGCCGGTATGCGGGTTGAAGATGCCTTCTTCCTCAAACCGGGCAAAGGCATCAGCGGACAGCACCTCGGCCCATTTGTAGCTGTAGTAGCCTGCCGCATAGCCCCCGGCAAAGATGTGGCTGAAGGCGTGCTGGAAGCGGTTTTCGGGTACCGCTGGCACGACCGCGACGCGTGCGCGCACATCGTCCAGCAAGCCCTGCACCGTGACCCCCGGCTCTCCCCACTGCTGGTGCAGCTGAAAGTCGAAAAGGGCAAACTCCAGCTGACGCATCATCTGCATTCCGGATTGGAAATTGCGCGCCGCCAGCATCTTGTCCAGCAGGGCCTGGGGCAGGGGCTCTCCAGTGTCCACGTGCCCCGAGATGAACGCCAGTGCCTCGGGCTGGTAGCACCAGTTTTCCAGGAATTGGCTGGGCAGTTCCACGGCATCCCACGCCACGCCGTTGATGCCTGATACTGCCGCCACATGCTGTGCCGTGAGCATGTGATGCAATCCGTGTCCAAATTCGTGGAACAGTGTCACCAGTTCGTTTTCAGTGAGCAGCGAGGGCTGGTCGCCCACCGGGGCGGTAAAGTTGCAGACCAGATAGGCCGCCGGCAGTTGCAGGCCCTCCGGCGTCAGGCGTCGCACCCGGCAATCGTCCATCCACGCGCCACCGCGCTTGTGGCTGCGGGCGTACAGGTCGAGATAGAAGCGCGCCAGCGTTTTCCCCGCCTGGCTGATTTCGAACAGGCGCACGTCCGGGTGGTAGCTGTCGAACTCGCTCACTTCGCTGACCGTCACGCCGTAGAGACGTTGAACGACCTCAAACAGGCCGCCCAGTACGCGGTCGACCGGCAGATACGGGCGCAGCTCTTCCTGCGCAATACTGAAGGTTCGCTGGCGCAGTTTTTCGCTGTAGTAGGCCACGTCCCAGGGTTCAAGTTGCGCAAGGCGGTGCTCGCTCTCCGCGAAGGCACACAGATCCCGCCATTCAGCCTGCGCTTGCGGCCTGGAGCGCTCCGCCAGTTCGGTGAGGAACTCTATGACGCGCTCAGGGCTATCGGCCATCTTCGTCGCCAGCGAGCATTCCGCGTAGTGGGCGAAACCCAGCAGGCGAGCGAGTTCCTGGCGCAGGTCGAGTATCTCCGCCATCAGGGTGCTGTTGTCAAACTGGCCACCATGGGGACCGATCTCGGAGGCGCGCGTTACATTGGCGAGGTAGACCTCGCGGCGCAGCTCGCGGTCATCACAGTAGGTCAACACCGGGTATACCGAAGGGAAGTCCAGTGTCAGCAGGCAGCCGTCGAGGTCGCGCTGTCGTGCGGCCTGGGCCGCACTGTCAAGCGCCGAAGCCGGCAGGCCCTGTAGTTGCTCCGCCGTAACGTGCTTGCTCCAGGCATTGGTGGCGTCCAGCACGTTATCGCTGAAACGGCTGCTGAGCTCGGACAGGCGCTGCTGTATTTCCCCGAAGCGTTTTTTACCAGCCTCAGGGAGTGCGACACCGGCCAGTTCGAAATCGCGCAGGGCATAGCGCACAGACTGTTGCTGCGGCTGGCTGAGATCGGCAAACCCGGGGCTCTCCGCAAGCTCGCGGTAGGCGGCATACAGCGCGGCATTCTGGCCCACCCAGGTACGGTATTCGGACAGCAGCGGAAGGCAGGCGTTGTAGGCGGATCGCAGCGCCTCGCTGTTCAGGACTCCGTTCAAATGCCCGACGGGTGACCAGGCCTGCGCCAGCTCGTCGTCCATGGCCTCGATAGGTGCAACCAGCGAGTCCCAGCGGCGGGGACCGGGTTGGGCAAGCAGCCCGTCAAGTGCAGCCTTGTGGCGCTCAATGAGTGTGCGTATTGCCGGCTCAACATGCTCTGCGCGGATGGCAGAGAATGGCGGCAGAAGGTTCTTTTCCAGCAGGGGGTTCGTCATATTCCGAAATTTCCTGAAAGTTCGGCCACAGTTTAACGGATAGTGGCACCGTTGCGGAATGAATGCGGCGGGCTGCCGGTCACTACCGTCGTAGCAACCCTCCACCGGTTTGTCCGCGCCGGTGGCATGACCGGTACTAGTCCTTGTCGGGCTCGCGCCGTTTTTTCATCAGTGGTGCGAAGCCGTCGTTTGCCGGGCGCGTGACTGCGGATTTGCGTGGCCTGCCCTTTGCTTTGCTGTCCCGCGCGCGCACTTTTTTCCTGGCGGCGGGCGTCTTCTTCTTGGTGCCGCTGGCCTTGCCTGACGACTTCATCTTTTTTGGGCCCGCATAGCGCGCTTTCAGGCCCGGGAGCGAGCGCGGCTCCATCTCGATCTTCAGGTAGCGCTGGATGCTGATCATCAGGTTCCAGTCGGCAGCGCTGACCAGGGAGATGGCAACGCCCTTGTGATCCGCTCTGCCAGTGCGACCGGTGCGGTGCAGGTAATCGTCGCCGCTGCGTGGCAGATCGTAGTTGATGACCGTGTCGATGCCCTGTATGTCCAGCCCCCGTGCAGCCACATCGCTGGCGGTCACCGTCGTCACCCCGCCCTGTTCGAAACGCGTGACAATGGCCTTGCGCTCCTCGGTGCTCATCTCGCCGTGCAGGCAGCCTGCGCGCAGGCCGTGGTGGCGCAGATAATCAGCCAGCCGAGACGCCGTGCTGCGCTTGTTGGCAAAGACCAGCTGTTTGCGCCCACTGTCCTGCAGCAGCGCGAGCAGGAGTTTGTCCTTGTGCTCCTGGCTGTCGGCGAGGATCCGCTGGTGATGAATGCTTTCATGGGCGGCGCGAATGTCGCCGCAGCTTACCGCGACAGGGTCCTTCTGCAGCGCTGCACTCATGTCGCCGAGCCCGCGCGCATGCAGCGTGGCCGAAAGCAGCAGGGTTTGCCGCTGCGGGGGGCAGAACGCCGCGATTTTGAGAACATCGTCCCTGAAACCCATGTCCAGCATGCGGTCCGCCTCGTCAATGACCAGTACGCGAAGGCCGCTGAGGTCGGCGCTGCGATGTTCGCAGTGTTCCAGCAGGCGCCCCGGTGTCGCTATGACGACCTCGGGATTTTTCCGCAGCAGGGATTTCTGGTACTTGAAGTCGG
Source organism: uncultured Haliea sp. (assembly GCF_963973825.1). Classification (NCBI taxonomy): domain Bacteria; kingdom Pseudomonadati; phylum Pseudomonadota; class Gammaproteobacteria; order Cellvibrionales; family Halieaceae; genus Haliea; species uncultured Haliea sp. Next base: position 78,589 of record NZ_CAXBAE010000014.1, on the reverse strand, counting down.
CACCCCCGGTCAGGGCATCCGCGCGCAGTGAGCTCTTGGCCAGCAACTGGCGACAGCTTTTCAGCACCTGCCGGGCCAGTTCCCGCGTGGGTACCAGCACCAGCATGAGGGTTCCGCCGCCGGTGGGCAGAGTGTCCCCCAGCAGGGCCTGCAGGCCCGGCAGCAGGTAGGCCAGCGTCTTGCCACTGCCGGTGGGGGCGCTCACACGCAGGTCGGCACCCGCCAGCGCCAGGGGAATAACGTCCTGCTGTACCGCCGTGGGCTGCCCGAAAGCCAGCTCCTCCAGCGCAAGTTGCAGGCTACGGTCAAGGTCGAGGTTCTCTAACACATGGGTCATCTCGTGCCGCGGCGCGGGTGCTTTCCCTGCGCCTGTCAGGGAGTAAAGTGTATCACGCCGACGATGTATCCCCGACACGCATGGTTAACCGTAACTAGTCGTTCCCTCTGCTTCGCTTGTTTGGCACACTAAGCCGCATCGACACGGGGATCAGACAGTCGCATGCACACAGGAACGGTAAAAGCGGTTCGTATCGAGGAAACGGGCGGGCCCGAGGTCATGCAGCTGGTGGATGTTGAACTGCCGCAGCCGGGGCCCGGCATGGTGACGGTGACGCAACAGGCCATCGGCCTGAACTTTATCGACACCTACCACCGCAGCGGCCTGTATCCGATCCCGCTACCCAGTGGGTTGGGCATGGAGGGCGCCGGCGTCGTAACCGCCGTCGGGGAGGGCGCCGAATTCGCCGTCGGAGACCGTGTTGCCTACTGCTCGGCCCTGTTCGGTGCCTACGCCCAGGCGGTGAACCTGCCGGCCTCACGGCTGGTCAGGATCCCGGATGGCATCGACTTCGAAACAGCGGCCGCGGCCCTGTTGAAGGGCCAGACCACCGAGTTTCTGCTGCAGCGGGTGTTCCCGATGAAGGCCGGTCAGACCTGCCTGTTCCACGCGGCGGCCGGCGGCGTGGGGCTGCTGTTTGGCCAGTGGGCGCGTGCCATGGGTGTTACGGCCATTGGCACGGTCAGCTCGGCGGCAAAGGCGGAGCTGGCGCTGGCGCACGGTTATGCGCAGGTGGTGAATTACGCCGAGGAGAATGTTGCAGAACGAGTGCGTGAGCTGACAGGGGGACAGGGTGTGCCCGTGGTCTATGATGGCGTAGGCCGCGACACCTTCGATGCCTCACTCGCCAGCCTGCAGCCGCGCGGCATGCTGGTCAGTTTCGGCAATGCGTCCGGCAAGCCTGAGCCACTGGACCTGCAAACTCTGGCCAATATGGGTTCGCTCTACGTGACCCGCCCCACGCTGCTCACCTATACCGCATCGACCGAAGACCTGCGCATGTCCTCTGCGGCGGTATTTGATCGTCTGCTCGCGGGTGAGGTACAGGTCAGCATCGGCCAGCGTTACCCGCTGGCGGAGGTTGCGCGAGCCCATACCGACCTGGAGTGCCGCCTGACCACCGGCTCCACACTCCTGCTACCGTGAACGCTCCCCCGGGTGCCGAGGGGCATACGCGCGTGCTGCAGGGCGAGCAGGTGCGACTGGAGCCACTTTCGCAGGCGCACGCCCAGGGCCTGTTTTTGCGCGGTTGCCATGCCCCTGACTGGGCCTATATGCCGCGCAGCTGCTTCATCGACCTGGCAGACACGCGGCAGTGGATCGATGAGGCCATTGCCGCGCCCGGTGAACAGGCGTGGGCGATCGTCGAGAACGCCAAGGGCAAGATTGTGGGCAGTACGCGCTACCTGAATATGCTGCCCGAACATCGCAGCCTGGAGATCGGCTGGACCTGGCTGGGCCAGGAGTGGCAGCGCACGGGTATCAACACGGAAACCAAGCTGTTGTTGCTCACCCACGCCTTCGAGCGCTTGCGCTGCCTGCGCGTGGAGTTCAAGGCCGACGCGCGCAATTTACGCTCCCAGCGCGCGCTGGAGCGGATCGGCGCGATCCGGGAGGGCGTGCTGCGCAAACACCGCATTGTGCAGAACGACTTCTCGAGGGACTCCGTCTACTTCAGCGTCCTGGATACCGAGTGGCCCGCGGTCAAGCGACGCCTGGCACAGCTGCGTGAGGGACGCTGAGAGGCCTTGCGTCTACTGCACCATTTCGTTTTCGCTGAAGCGGCCTTCGAACAGTGCGGCGCTGAGGTAGCGCTCGCCGGAATCCGGGAGAATCACTACAACCATCTTGCCCGCATTCTCGGGCTCGCGTGATACGCGGTCGGCAACAGCCATTGCGGCGCCGCAGGATACGCCGGCGAGGATGCCCTCCTGCTGCATCAGTTTGTGCGCCCAGGATATCGCGTCCTCGTTGCTGACCTGCTCCACGCGGTCGACCATGGACAGATCCAGGTTGACGGGCAGGAATCCGGCGCCGATGCCCTGTATCTTGTGCGGCGCGTGGGTCGGCTCCGTACCCGCCTTGGCTGCGGTGATGATCGTCGTACTCGCGGGTTCGACCGCTATCGTCTGTATGGCCTTGCCCGCGGTGCCCTTGATGTAGCGCGAGGTGCCGGTCAGGGTGCCGCCGGTGCCAACGCCTGCAACCAGAATATCGATCCCCCCATCGGTGTCCTGCCAGATCTCCGGCCCCGTCGTGCGCTCGTGAATCGCCGGGTTGGCCGGGTTTTCAAACTGGCGCGCGCCCCAGTAGCGCCCCGGGTCTGAGGCGATGATCTCCTCTGCCCGGGCGATGGCGGCGGGCATGCCCTTGCTGCCGTCAGTGAGAATGATTTCCGCGCCCAGCGCCTTCATCAACTTCCGCCGCTCCAGGCTCATGGTGTTGGGCATGGTAAGGGTGCAGCCGTAGCCGCGGGCCGCAGCGACGAAGGCCAGCGCGATGCCGGTGTTGCCGCTGGTGGGTTCAACAATGGTCATGCCGGGTTTCAGGCTGCCGTCCCGCTCTGCTGCCAGCACCATGCTGGTGCCGATGCGGCATTTCACCGACATGGCCGGGTTGCGGTTCTCGAGCTTGGCGTACACATTGCCCGTGCTGATGTGGTTGATGCGAACCAGCGGTGTGCCGCCAATGGTCTCCGAATTGTCGTTGAAGATGCGTCCCATCGGTGATGCTCCTGAAAAGTTGTCGGCAGCGGGCAAGGTTAGTCAACTGGCCTCTCCCTGTCCATCGACCTCGTGTCACGGGGCGGTCATCTCGCTGTCACGCAACCGTCACGGTTTTATCTTTTAATGGCGCACCCTATAATCGAGGCGTTTCGCCCATCGGGCCGCCGCTGGCGGGCGGGGCATATCGGGAGAGAGCATTGGCCGCAGGTTCACTGAGTCACAGCAGCGTTGCAGGCAAGGCGGTCGATGCGTTGCTGCGCCTGGTCTCGGCCCTGAGCCGCCCGCGCAGCGTGCTCTGGTTGCGCAGGGCGGTGGTGTTGCTGGCCTGCATCTGGATGTTGGCGGCTGCCGTGCAGCTGTTCTGGGCGCTGTTCCCGGCGGCGCCGGCGGCCAGGCTGGAGGGTGCGGTGATCAACCCTCCGGCGCAGGCCCTGGCGACCACAAGTGACCGGGCCCAGGTGGACATCGAGGCGCTGCGTGGCTGGGCCCTGTTTGGTGAGCCTGGCGCCGCAACGGACATCGAGGCGGCTGTGGAAAGTGCCAGCGAGGTACGCAGCGCGCGGGAGGGCATCGAGCGAGGGGCGCGAGAGAGCCGCCTCGAGCTCACGCTCCGCGGGATTATCGCTTTCAATGCTGCCGGGGAGGGCAGCGCCGTGATCGAACACCGCGGTCGCCAAGCCATTTACTCCGTGGACGACGAGTTGCCGGTGGCCGGCAAAGTGATGCTGGCGAAGGTCATGCCGGATCAGGTTGTGCTCGACAACGGCGGTACCTACGAGCTGCTGCGCCTGTATCCCCCCTCGACGCTGGACGCCCAACTGACGGGCGGGCAGACCGGGTTGCCCCGCATCGCCCAACCCTCGGGAGCCGCTGCGACGGTGGTGGATCGTCGTACGGACCCCGAGTCCGCAGCCTTGGCGGCGGAGTATCGCGACCAGCTGTATGAGGATCCGCAGTCCCTCGCCGACCTCGTGCGTATCAGTGCAGTGCGTGAAGAGGGCGTGTTGCGCGGCTACCGAGTCACCCCGGGGCAGCACCGGGAGCAATTCGAACAATTGGGCTTCCGCCCCGGTGATCTGGTTGTTGCGGTAAACGGCTTGTCCCTGTCAGACCCGGCGAACACCATGCGGCTTTATCAGGCCATGCGCTCCGCGAGCGAGGTGTCTTTCGACCTGCTGCGCGGGGCGGAGTCCGTGGCGCTGAGTGTGAGGCTTGATGATGCTTCGGCCGATCGGTGATAGAGTCACCTCTACTCATTTAAGGACACAGACTCAGTGAGAATCATGTCGCGGGCACTGCGAGTACTGCTCTTTTATCTACTGGCCGCCCTGGGCGCGGCCACCGCGAGCGCCCAGGATTTCACCGTCAACCTGAAAGAAGCGGATATCCAGGAGCTGATCAAGTTTGTCGCCGAGGCCACTGAAACGACCATCGTTGTGGACCCGGCGGTGAAGGGCAAGGTCAAGGTTGTGTCCTCCAAGCCGGTCTCGCGGGCAGAGCTCTATGATCTGTTCCTCTCCATACTTGAAGTGCATGGCTACACGGCGGTTCGCTCCGGCGGCGTGGTGCGTGTCATCCAGAGCAAGGATGCCCGCTCGGCGCCGGTAACCGTGCGCGATGATGAGGGCCAACGCGGCAACGACGAGTACGTCACCCAGGTGATGCGCCTGAAGAATATCTCCGCGGCCAAGCTGATACCCGTACTGCGTCCACTGGTGCCCCAGCAGGCGCACATGGCGGCCTATGCGCCGAGTAACGCGATCATTATTTCCGATGTTGCCTCCAATATCGATCGCATAGCGGCAATCATCGAGCGTATGGATCGCACAGCCACCCAGGAAACCGAGGTCATCAAGCTGCGCTACGGCGTAGCCGAGGATGTGGTGCGGATGCTCGATCAGTTGAACAGCTCGGAGGCGCAGCAGGGCACCGAGGTCGAGGTGATGCTGGTCGCGGATGCGCGAACCAACAGCGTGCTGGTCAGCGCCGACGAGCTCGAGCGCGCGCGCCTGACCCAGCTGATTCGGTATCTGGATACCCCGCTCGAGCAGAGCGGCAACGTGAAAGTCATCTACCTCGAGTACGCCAAGGCCGAGGAGGTGGCGGAGGTCCTGACTCGCGTCATGCAGAATATCGGTCGCGTCGATGCGGGTGAGGCGGGGCGCCCGCAGCGTGCAGGTGAAACCAGCGCCACCATTGAGGCCGACAAGAACACCAACGCACTCATCATCACGGCCCCAACCGACAAAATGGCGGCGCTGGAGGCGGTGGTCGCGCGTCTGGATATCCGTCGGGCCCAGGTGCTCGTGGAGGCCATCATCGTTGAGATGGAAGTGCGCGACGGCCAGGATCTGGGCTTGCAGTGGCTGTTTGCCAATGACAGCGGCTTTTTTGGCAGCAGTATCAATGCCGACGACGCGCGTGCCCGGCGCATCGCGGGCGCGATCCTGCCGGAAGATGGCGGGGACGATACCACCAGCGGCGTGACCACGGGCGACTTTGACGTGGGTGCCCTGGCCGGGGCGCTGGCACAGTCGCCGGGTGTGTCCCTGGGTTGGGGGGTGATCGACGATGACCTGTCCATGACCGTCATCCTCAATGCACTGAAGGAGAACTCCAATGCCAATATTCTCTCCACGCCCAGTCTGCTGACCCTGGATAACCAGGAAGCCTACATCACCGTAGGCCAGAATGTGCCTTTCGTGACCGGTTCGTTTACCAGTACCGGTACCGGCGATGGCGCCCAGAACCCGTTCCAGACTATCGAGCGGGAAAATGTGGGGATTACGCTGAAAGTCACGCCGCACATCAATGAAGGCGATGCCGTGGTGCTGGACATTTCCCAGGAAGTGTCCAGCCTGAGCAATACCTCGGTGGTATTGCAGGCCTCGGATCTCATCACCAATGAGCGTGTGTTGCAAACCAAGGTGCTCGCAGCGGATGGCCGTGTGGTGGTGTTGGGCGGTCTGATTAAAGACGATGTGCAGGACGCCACCCAGAAGGTGCCGCTGCTTGGCGACATTCCGTTCTTTGGGCGCCTGTTCCGCAACGATGCGGTGCAGGTTGTGAAGACCAACCTGCTGATTTTCATACGCCCCACCATCATCCGTGATGACGAGCAGTTGGCCGGTGCCACGGCGGACAAGTATCGCTACATTCGCGACCAGCAGGTACTGCGTCGAGAGCGCGGCCTGATGTTCCTCGATGATGGCAATATGCCGGTTCTGCCCGAGTGGGAGGAGCAGATCCGCCAGCTCGAGGAGATCCGCGACGAGGCGGGTAACGCACCGGCGGCCGTGGAGGCCAACTGATGTCTGCCGCGGACGTCACAGCGCCCGCAGCGTCGAGGTCAAACCTGCCCTTCGGCTTCGCCAAGCAGTATGGTGTGCTGGTGGACAGCCGTGCGCAGGGCGCCGTGCTCATTCACCGCAATGCGCTGGAACCGCAGCTGCTGCTGGAGATCCGCCGCTGGCTGGGAACGCCTTTCGGGTTTGAACGCGTCTCTGACACCGAGTTCCAGCGGCGCCTGTCCCGCGCCTACCAGCGCGACAACAACGCCGCCGTGCAGATGGCCGAGGACATCAGTGCCGATGTGGATCTGAGCCGTCTCGCCGATGAGATACCTGACGCCGGCGATCTGATGGACGCTGAAGACGACGCGCCGATTATTCGCCTGATCAACGCGATCCTGTCACAGGCGGTGCGGGAGCAGGCTTCGGATATCCACATTGAAACCTTCGAGGACCGCCTGAGCGTGCGCTACCGGGTTGATGGTGTTCTGGCTGAGGTGCTGTCGCCCAAGCGTATGCTGGCACCACTGTTGGTGTCGCGGCTGAAGGTGATGGCGAAGCTGGATATTGCCGAGAAGCGCGTGCCGCAGGACGGTCGTATCTCGGTGCGCATCGCCGGCCATGCCATCGATATCCGGATGTCGACCATGCCTTCCGCCCACGGCGAGCGGGTGGTGCTGCGCCTGCTGGACAAGCAGGCGGGCCAGTTGGAGCTACAGCAGCTGAACATGAATGCGCAGGTTCTCTCGTGTTACGAGAAAGCCCTGCGCAGTCCCCACGGCATCATCCTGGTCACGGGCCCCACAGGGTCGGGGAAAACCACTACCCTGTATGCCGGCCTGACCCATATCAACCAGGCCACGCGCAATATCCTCACTATCGAAGACCCGGTGGAATACATGCTGCCGGGGGTCGGCCAGACGCAGGTCAACCCCAAGGTGGATATGACCTTTGCCCGCGGCCTGCGGGCCATCCTGCGGCAGGATCCCGATGTGGTGATGGTCGGGGAAATCCGCGACCTGGAAACCGCGGAAATTGCGGTGCAGGCTTCGCTTACCGGTCACCTGGTACTGTCCACGCTGCACACCAATACGGCTATCGGCGCAGTAACTCGCCTGCAGGATATGGGTATAGAGCCTTTCCTCTTGTCCTCCAGCCTGATCGGTGTCATGGCACAGCGTCTCGTACGACTGCTGTGCATCGAGTGCAAGGAACCCCACCCTCTGGTGGACGCCGAACGGACACTGCTCGGGCTGGCCGCCGATGATCACTCCGCCGTGAACGTCTACCGGGCGAAGGGCTGTGAGCAGTGCCACTACAGTGGATACCGCGGCCGCACCGGCATCTACGAGCTCATCGAGGTCACTGACGCGCTGCGCCTGATGATCCATGAGGGTGCGAGCGAGCAGCAGATGCTGGCGGAGGCGCGCAGGCACTATCCGGGGATCCAGGAGGACGGTCGCCGGCGCGTGCTCAGCGGTGAAACCAGCATCGAAGAGGTGCTGCGCGTCACCGCCGTGACCTGAGCGCGGAACCGGCATGACAGCATACCGTTATCAGGCACTGGATCCCGGCGGCAAGCTGGTCAAGGGCGTACTTGAGGGAGACTCCGAGCGCCAGGTACGCGGCCAGTTGCGCACACAGAAGCTGCGGCCGGTGGAAGTGTCGGTGGCGAACCGTCAGTCCGAAGGCAAGCGGCGGACGGGTTGGTCATTTCTGCAACCGCGTATCAGCGTGGCGGAACTCGCCCTGGTGACACGGCAGCTCGCCACGCTGGTCCAGTCCAACCTGCCGTTGGACGAGTGTTTGCAGGCCGCGGCGGAGCAAAGCCGCAAAGGGCGCACCCAGGGCCTGCTGCTGCAGGTGCGCTCCCGCGTGGCGGAGGGCCATACGCTGGCCTACGCGATGGGTGAGTTCCCGCTGGTATTCAATGAAATGTATCGGGCCATGGTCAACGCCGGCGAACACGCGGGCTTTCTCGGGCCGGTGCTGGCGCAGCTGGCGGATTACAACGAACAGCGGCAGTACACGGCGCAGAAACTGAAAATGGCCATGATTTACCCGTTTATTCTGATTGCTGTGGCGCTGGCCGTGGTCGTCGCGCTGATGATTTTTGTCGTGCCGGAACTGATCGGCATCTTCGCACATACCAACCGTGAACTGCCGCTGTTGACCCGGGGGCTGATAGTCGCCAGCGATTTCTCCCGTGACTATGCGCTCTGGGTGCTGCTGGCCGCGGTGGTACTGGTGTTCGCGCTGCGTCGCTGGTTGCGCCACCCGCAACGCCGCAGACGCTGGCATGCACTGCTGTTGCGCATTCCCGGTTTTTCACGGCTGGTGATTGCAATGGACACGGCCCGTTTTGCCTCGACCCTGAGCATTCTCATGGCCAGCGGGGTGCCCCTGCTGGAGTCGCTGCGCATCGCCGGGCAGGTATTGACCAACCTGCTGCTGCGAGAGGACAGTGCACGGGTGGCGGAGCGTGTCCAGGAGGGCAGTAGCCTGCACCGTGCGCTGCGCGAAAGTGGCCGCTTCCCGCCGATGATGGTGCACATGGTGGCCAGTGGCGAGGCAAGTGGAGAACTGGAAACGATGCTCGCGCGCTCTGCCAGCAATCAGGAGCGTGAGCTGGAAATGACGCTCGGCACGATGATGAGCCTGCTAGAGCCGCTTCTGGTGGTGTTTATGGGCGGGATGGTGTTGCTGATCGTGATGGCCATCCTGCTGCCAATTTTTGATCTCAATACGATGGTGCGATAGCGATATGAAACTCCGGACAACAGCAAGGCGGGCCAGCGGTTTTTCGCTGGTGGAGATTCTGGTGGTACTGGTGATCATGGGGCTGCTGATCAGTGTCGTGGCACCCACAGTGCTGAACCGTGCGGATGAGGCGCGCATCCAGAAGGTGCACGCGGATTTCAAGGCCATTGAGACCGCGCTGAAGATCTACCGCCTCGACAACTATGTGTATCCAAGCACGGAGCAGGGTCTGGAGGCTCTGGTAGAGGCCAGCAACCTCGACCCGCAGCCGCGTAACTTCAAGGATGGCGGCTACCTGCAGGAAGTTCCGCTGGACCCCTGGGGACGGCCCTACCTGTACCTGAGCCCCGGGGAAAACGGCGAAGTCGACATTTACAGCCTCGGTGCGGACGGCTTGTCGGGTGGTGAGGGACAGAACGCTGACATCGGTAACTGGAAGGAGCGGGACTGAGTCGATGCGCGCGCGGGCGGTGGTGGGTGCCCGCCGGGAGTCTGCCGCGCGGCGTCGCGGCTTCAGCCTGGTTGAACTGCTCGTCGTCCTGTTCGTGATTGTCATGATGACCTCACTGGCAACCCTGAACGTGGGCGATGGCGGGCAGCAGCAGCTGCTCGAATCCCAGGTGCGGGAGCTGCGGAACGTTGCAGAATTCGCGCTGGAGGAGGCGCAGATGGCCGGGCGCGATATGGGGTTGGTACTGGCCGTGGATCCGCGAGGCGCGGAAACCCGTTATCTATACGACTGGCGCGAACGCCGTCCTGAGGGTTGGCGGTCGCCGGCACTCGCCCGCGATGTGCTTGCGCCGCGCACGTTGGTGGCCGATGTAGAGCTGGTGCTGCTGCTCGACGGTGTGCCCGCGTCAGATCTGCTGACTGCCCCGCTGGCGGAGGATGCCGCGCCCCAGGTTGTGTTCTACGCCAGCGGCGAGGTGGCGCCGGGTGCGCTGGAATGGCGCAGCCGGGAGACTGCAGAGCTGTTGTGGCGACTGGAGTGGGATTTACTGGGGCGCATGGCGATGATGCCCCGCGGGCTGGCGGATGACGCGGATGCGCTGCGCTAGGTGTCCGCCGGGGGGGCTGCACGGTTTTACCCTGGTGGAGGTGATGGTGGCGCTGGCGATCGTCGCCCTGGCCTTACCCGCCCTGCTTTTTGCCCTGCATCAGCAGGTGGACGGTACCGGCTATCTGCGGGACAAGTCACTGGCGCAGCTGCTCGCCAACAGGAAACTGGTGGAGTTGCGGCTGCTGACGGCGGCCCGGGCAGAGTTGCTGCAGGGTGCGGACAGCGGTACCGAAGAGTTTGCCGGGCGCGCTTGGCACTGGCGACTGGAGAGCACCCCGACGCAGGTGCAGGGCTTTTTCCGGGTTGAGATTGTCGTACGCGCCGGCGAGGGCGAGAGCGGTCCGCTGATGTATTCGCTGGTGGCCTTCATGGCCATGCCCGGCGGCCTGCCGCAGGGCGTCGCCGCGCGGGCGCCTGTGGGGGATGTACCTCTTGCGGGCTAGAGGCTTTACGCTGGTGGAGGTGCTGATTGCGCTGGCGATTACGGCCTTTGTGGCCGCGGTAGCCTACAGCGGGCTCTCCACGGTCATCAGCGGCGTCGAAAGTACCCGCGTGGTGGCGGAGCGTACCTGGGAGGTGAATCGTGCCCTGCAGATACTGCAGCGTGACCTGCGACAGTTCGTGAACCGCCCCGTGCGTGACGAGTTCGGCGATGAGGAGCCGGCCTTGACCGGCGGCCCTGCGGCGCGCTTCCTGCTCAGCTTCACGCGCACCGGCTGGCACAACCCTGTGGCGCAGCCACGCAGTACGCTGCAACGTGTCAATTACGTCTGGGAGGACGACAGCCTCTGGCGCGAGAGCTATTCCGTACTGGACCGCACAGGCTCCACGGAGCCGCAGCGCGTGCGCCTGCTGGACGGTGTCACCGGCGTCCAGATCACCTTTCTGGCTGCCGTGTCGGCGCTGCAGCCGGGTGCTCGTGGCACGGCCGTGGATACCCGCAACTGGCCGGACAACTGGGTGGCGGATACCAGCCAGCCCGATGCCACACTGGAGCCGCCGGCGGCACTGGAGCTTACGCTGGAACTGGATGACCTGGGCGACCTGCGGATGTTGTATGCACTGCCCCCGCTATAATCGCACTGCGCAGCAGGGCGTGGCCCTGGTGGTGGCGCTATTGGTGTTTGGCCTGTGCGCGGCGCTGATGGTGGCCATGCAGCGCGAATTCACCCTGTTCGCACAGCGCGGTGCCAACCTGTTTCTGCAGGATCAGGGCTATGCGTACCTGCGTGGAGCCGAGGAGCTGGCGGCGGTGGCGCTGGTGATGGACTATGACGCCGACCAGTCGCGGGATGACAGGAGTGAACTCTGGGCGCAGCAGGCGACGCCCTATCCCCTGGACGAGGGTGGCTGGCTGGTGGGCTCACTGCAGGATCTGCAGGGGCGCTTCAACCTGAATGCGCTTGCGGCAACTCCGTCGGAGGCGGATGAAGCTGCGGCCTCGGACCGGTTTACCGCGGCGGAGGAGTTTTTTATTCGTCTGCTGCAGGCACTCCCTGACGCGCCTCTGGGGCAGGCGGAAGCGGTGGCGGTGACCCGCGCCATCGGCGACTGGCTGGATGCGGACGGCATCCCACGGGCGTACGGCGCTGAAGACGATGTCTACTTCCGTCAGTCGCCACCCTATCGGGCAGCCAACCGGCCGATGGCCAGCGTCAGTGAGCTGCGCGCAGTGGCCAATGTCACGCCGCAGCTGTATCTGGCGCTGGCGCCGTTGGTGACGGTCTGGCCGCGTACACCCGCACCGCTGAACATTCATACGGCGTCGCTGCCCCTGCTGCGGGCAGTCAATGCTGACGGTGACCTGGCGCCCCTGAGTGAAGCCCAGGGCGAGGCGTTGCTGCAAACACAGGAAGAGCAGGGTGGCTTTGCCGATGTGACGGCTTTTCTCGAGCATCCGGTGTTTGGCGATAAAAGCATGGCCAAGGTCCTCGCCCTGCTGGGTGAGAGCTCATCCTGGTTTCTGCTCTCGGCCGAGGTGGAAGTTGCCGAGCGCAAGATGCGCTTGTACAGTGTCCTGCAGCGCAACAAGCGCGAGGTGCAGCCGGTCGTGCGTGCGATGGGTAGCCTGTGACTCGCTCGCCATCCCCGGTATTGATGACAACGGAGAACGTCCTGTGCAGAACCTAGCCGTCGTGCGCCTGATGGATGATGCGCTTGTCTGGTACCCTCCCGGCGCCGGCGCACAGCCTCTGCCACTGCACAGCGCGGAAGACGTGGCAGACTTCGCCGCCAGGCTGCGCAGTGCGCGCTGGCAGGCCTGTTTTGCGGCGCCCGGAGCCGAAGTACGGGTGGTAACGCTTCCCGTGGCACCGGCCGAGAAAAAACACCTGGCGCGCGCGCTGCCCTACCTGTTCGAAGAGCAGGTCGCTGACGATATCGAAGCGCTGCATTTCGCGGCGCGCGCCCTCGACAAGTCCCGCTATGCCGTCGCCATCTGCAGCCACCACGCCATGCAGCGTTGGGCGGAGGCACTGGCGCACTTGCCGGACTTGCCCCAGTGGGTCCCGGAGGCGCTGTTGCTGCCCTGGCGCGCGGGTGAGTGGTGCCTGGTTATGGATGGCGAACAGGTTATCGTGCGCAGCGGTGAGGGTGACGGTTTTACCGTGGAGCGTGAGCTGCTCCCGGTAGTGCTCGAGGCTGCTGCTGAACAACAGCTGCCGGAGGCGATCATCGTCTACGCCGGGGACCACGCCGCCACACTCGAGTTGCTGCCGCCGGGCTTGCGTGAACGTGTGCAGTGGCGGCAGGGGAACCTGTGCAGCGCACTGTTGCTGTCCAACGAGGGGCCGGCGTTGAACCTGCGCCAGGGCGCTTATGCGCCGCGCCTGCCGCTGCAGCAATGGTGGAATCACTGGCGACTTGCAGCCGGGGTCGTCCTGGGCGCGTTCGCGCTGCAGCTGGCGGCGACCTGGGCCGACTATCGGTCACTCGCAGCCGAGAACCTCGCACTGCGCGGAGCCCTTGAAGCGAGCTATCGCCAGGCGATGCCCCAGGGTGCTCTGGTGGATGCCGAACGGCAGCTGCAGCGGCAGTTGGACAGCCTGCGTGGTGGCCCTGGTGCCGGCAGCTTTGTGCCGCTGCTGGAGCGCGCCGGCGGTGTTATCGCCCAGCGTCCGTCGGCCCGGGTGCTCAGCCTGAATTACAATCAACGCGGCGGCGAGATGCGGCTGAACATTGTCGCCAGCGACTTTTCCGCTGTTGAGCAGTTGCGCGCGGGGCTCGCCGATGCGGGTCTCGCCGCTGAAATGGAAAGCAGCAGTGCACAGAGCGACGGTGTGCGGGCGCGGATCCGGGTGAGGGGGGCGTGATGAAAACATGGTGGGCGGGCCTCGCTGTGCGGGAGCAGGCAAGCTTGCTCGTACTGGCCGTTGCCGTGGGTGTCTGGCTGCTTTGGATGGTGTTGTGGGTGCCCTTGGCGGCCAAGCGCGACCGCATGGCCGAGCAGAATATTGCCACAGCGGAAGCACTGGTGCGTGTCGATGCGCTGTCGGCGCTCGTCATGCAGGCGCGCGCAGACGGCGCTCCGGTTCGCGCCAGCAGCAACCTGGCTGCGGTGGTCAACCAGAGCACGGCGCGCTTCGGGCTTGCGGTGAGCAGGTTGCAGCCCGGCGCGGGCGGCGATCTGCAGGTGCGCCTGGAGAATGCCCGGTTTGCCGATCTGGCGGCCTGGCTGCATCAGCTTGAATCGCGCGATGGCCTGATATTCGAAGAGGTCGCAATCACCCAGGCAGGAGGTGCCGGCCGGGTGAATGTCACGGTGCGGATCAGCCAGCCATGACGCGGCCCCGCCTGCTCCTGGGCTGCGTTGCCCTCTGTTTGCTGTTGCTGTTCCTGCTGGCCAGCGCGCCCGCCCATCTGGTTGTCCGCGCCCTTGTCGGGACGCCAGTGGTGGCTGACGGTCTGGGGGGTACGCTGTGGCAGGGGCGTGCAAGTCGCGTCCGTGTGGCTACCGATGCGGGTGTCCTGCACCTGGGCGCGGTGACCTGGTCGTTGCGCCCGCTCTCGCTGCTTGCGCTCGCGCCCACCCTGCGCTTCAGCGCCCGCTGGGGTACCCAGCAGGTGGCGGGCGAAGCCACGTGGCGGGGTGCGAACGAGGTCCTGCTGAACGGCGTGGAGGCGCGGTTCGATGCATCGCTGCTGCGCCATCTGGCGCCGGTGGCGCTCACCGGGACGCTGGGTGCACAGATCGACACCCTGCACCTGCGCGACACAGTCCCCCTCGAAGCCGTGGCCCGCTTCACCTGGCAACAGGCGGGCTGGGACTCACCGCAGGGGCTGTTACCGCTGGGCAGTTACGCCGTTGATGTGCGTGGCGCGGCGCCGGCGCCATTGACCGGCACTATCGTGACCCTCGCCGGGCCGCTGCGCGCCGAGGGAGAGTTGCAGTTGCAGCAGCGCGACTATAGCATCGCCATCATGTTAACCCACGATGGCGCCTGGGATCCGCTGTTGCAGGAAGCGCTGGCACTGTTGGCGCGGCCAGTGGCGGAAGGCTACGATCTGCGACTCAGTGGTTCGCTCCCCGGGCCGGATCGCTGATTCCACACAACCAAACAGGACCAAGTACAATGAGTAAACCCGGCCAGCGCAAGTATGAATGTGTCATTTGCGGTTTCATTTATGACGAGGCTCTGGGTATCCCCGAGGACGGCATTGCGCCGGGCACCCTCTGGGAGGACCTGCCCGATGGCTGGGAATGCCCCGACTGCGGTATTTCGAAAGAAGACTTCGACCTCATGGAAGGCTGAGCCCGCCTCCCGACTTTCTGGACATCCCCGATGACGACAGCAACCCGGTTGCAAGCCCTGCGTACACTGATGGCGGAGCGGGGTTACGATGCCCTGGTGATTCCGCGTGCCGACGAGCATCTCGGCGAGTACATTCCCCTGCACAACGAACGCCTGCTCTGGGTGTCCGGCTTCACCGGGTCCGCAGGCATGGCGGTCGTCCTGCGTGATGCGGCTGCCATCTTTGTCGATGGGCGCTACACGGTGCAGGTACGGCAGCAGGTTGATGCCGCGCATTTCAGCTACCAGCACCTGATCAAAACCCCACCGGCTCACTGGTTAACGACGACGTTGCAGGCGGGCGCCCGCGTCGCCGTGGATCCCAGGCTGCACAGCCTGCACTGGTATCGGGAGACGGAAGACACGCTGCAGGCCTCTGGCATGCAGCTCTGTGCGGATGCAGACAACCTCGTGGACCAGTGCTGGCTGGAACGCCCCGCCGCCGATGTGCGCCCGGCGTTGCTGCTGGACGAGACCTTCACCGGTGAGTCCAGCGCCAGTAAACGCGCCCGCATCGCGGCGGGCCTGGATGCGCATCGCGCTGACGCCGCCCTGGTGTTCGCTCCGGACTCGGTCTCCTGGTTGCTCAACCTGCGTGGCCTGGATGTCCCCTGCCTGCCGGTGTTGCAGTCCATGGCGCTACTCCGACGCGACGGCTCGGTCGACCTTATCGTGGATCCGCGGCGCATGCCGGAGGGCTGGCAGGCGCACTGTGGCGCCGATGTACGGCTGCATGCGCCGGAGGCTGCGGCGACCCTGCTCGCCGCGCAGTCAGGCTGTCGGGTATTGGCGGACCCGCACACCGCAAACGCCTGGAGCCAGCAGCTGTTGCAGGACGGTGGTGCCACCCTGATCGCCGCGCCGGACCCGGTGCTGTTGCCCAAGGCCTGCAAGAACGCCGTGGAAATCGCTGGCGCGCGCAGTGCCCACGTGCGCGATGCGGTCGCCGTGGTCCGTTTTCTTGCCTGGCTGGATTCTGAGCTGCGGGCGGGTCGCTATCACGATGAAGCGGGGCTTGCCGATCAGCTGCTGGCCTTCCGCGAGGGTGGCGAGCACTTTCAGGGACCTTCATTCGACACGATTTCCGCCGCCGGCGGCAATGCGGCCATGTGCCACTACAATCACCGGAATGGCACCCCGGCGCAGTTGCCACCCAACTCGGTGTACCTCGTGGACTCTGGTGGCCAGTACACCGACGGTACCACGGACATCACACGTACCGTGGCAATCGGCGAACCACCGGCCGAGGTCCGCGAGCTGTTCACGCGGGTCTTGCAGGGTCACATCGCGCTGGACCAGGTGCAGTTTCCGGAGGGGACAACCGGCACTCACCTGGATGTGCTGGCGCGCCAGCCGCTCTGGCGCGCGGGTTTCGACTACGATCACGGCACGGGGCACGGTGTCGGCGCCTTTCTCAGCGTGCACGAAGGTCCGCAGCGTATCGGCCGGGCCTGGGGCGCAACCACCCTGCAACCGGGCATGATCCTCAGCAACGAGCCCGGCTATTACCGGGACGGCGCCTTCGGTATTCGCTGCGAAAACCTGGTGGTGGTGCAGGCGGTGGAGGGTGACCTGGAAACACCGATGTACGGCTTCGACGCACTGACGCTGGTGCCCTTCGACCGGCGGTTGATCGACGCCGGCATGCTGTCGCGCGATGAGCGGGTGTGGATCGACCGCTATCACAGGCGCGTGGAAGACGCGGTGGGCCCGCTGCTGGCGGGGCCTGATCGACAGTGGCTGGCCCAGGCCTGCGCCCCGCTCGCGGCCAGCTGATGCCCCGGGGGCTTTTGTGTACACTGTAAATAATAATGAGAATACCGGGGGTCGGATACCATGGCGGTAGCACAGGCGGACCATTGGTCCTCGCGATTTGCCTTCCTGATGGCAGCGGTCGGCTTTGCGGTCGGCCTCGGCAACATCTGGCGTTTCCCCTACATCACGGGTGAGAACGGTGGCGCGGCGTTTATCATCGTCTACCTGGTCTGTGCCTTTGGCATAGGGATGCCCATCCTGATCGCGGAGCTGATGGTCGGCCGGCGCGGCCAGGCCAGCCCGCCGGCGGCGATGGCGGCGGTCGCAGTGGAGAGTGCGCGCAGCCGGCAGTGGCAGTGGGTGGGCGGCATGGGTTTGCTCGCTGCCTACACCATCGAAATTGTGTACGCGGTCATTGTGGGCTGGGTGTTGTGGTATCTCTTCAAGGCGGTTACCACGGGTTTCGTAGGTGTCGATGCGGTAGACGCGGCCGCGCAGTTCAGCGCCGTGCAGGCGGATACCGCAGGGATGCTGTTCTGGACGCTGGTGGGACTGGCGATCACCGGGCTGATTATCTATGCCGGGGTCAAGGACGGCATTGAGCGGGCAGTGGTGGTGATGATGCCGCTGATGTTTCTGCTGCTCGTCGGCCTGGCCGTTTACAACTATTTCGCCGGAGGGTTCACTGCGGCCATCGACTGGCTGTTTACGCCGGACTTCAGCAAGATCGGCCCGGACGCGGTGTTGGCCGCCATTGGCCAGGCGTTTTTCTCCATCGGTGTGGCGATGGGCGGTATGATGATTTACGGCTCTTACCTGCCCAAGTCTATTTCCATTGGTCAGTCTGCGCTGATCGTGGTGATTGCGGATACCCTCGTGGCGCTGCTGGCGGGCCTGGTGATTTTCCCGGCCGTGTTCAATTACGGGCTGAACCCGGCTGCCGGTGCGGGCCTGATTTTCCAGACGCTGCCGGTAGCCTTCGCCCAGATGCCCGGGGGGCAGGTGTTCGGTGTGCTGTTTTTCACCATGCTGTCGGTGGCCGGCATCACCTCTATGGTGGGGCTTGTCGAGTGCGTGAATGCCTGGATCGAAGAGCGCTACGGCATGCCGCGGCATCGCAGCGCCTTGCTGGTTATTGGCTCCGTCGCCGTGTTCAGCGTGCTGAGCATCCTGTCCTATAACGTGTGGGTGGATTTCAGTATCGGTGGTCGCAACTTCAACGACAGTATGGATTATTTCTCCAACCAGATACTCCTGCCCCTGGGCGGCCTGTTGATTGCGGTGTTTGCCGGCTGGGTTATGACCTCCTGCGCGAGCCGCGATGAACTCTCCAGCATGCACGGCCTGGGGTATGCGCTTTGGCGTTTCATGATTCGCTTTGTCGTCCCGCCCGCGCTGGTGGTCATTTTCGTACGCGGTGTGACAGGCTGACACCGCGCGGATTCGCCCATGTCGGGTTTGCGCCCGCGGAGAACCCATGCTGACAGCTCTCAATGATTTCCTCTGGGGCCAGGTGCTCGTGCTGGTGCTGGTGGCCGTAGGCCTGTTGTTCACTGTAGCGTCCCGCGGGGTGCAGTTTCGCTATTTCAGGCGCATGTTCGGCGTGCTGCGCGGCGGCATGCACCATGAGCGCGGCCAGGTGAGTTCCTTCCAGGCACTGGTGGTGTCGGTGGCGGGCCGCGTGGGCAGCGGCAATATCGCGGGCGTCGCCGTGGCCATTACCCTCGGCGGCCCGGGTGCGGTGTTCTGGATGTGGCTGATTGGCTTGATGGGCATGGCAACAAGCTTTTTCGAGTGCTCGCTGGCGCAGCTGTTCAAGCGCACGGAACCCGACGGCAGTTTCCGCGGCGGGCCGGCCTATTACCTGACGCACGGCGTCGGACAGCGCGGTCTGGCCGCCGTGTATTCCGTATTGCTGCTGGTCACCTTTGGCCTCGGTTTCAATGCGGTACAGTCCTATGTTGTGGCAACGTCCCTGGCGGAGTCCTTTGGTATTTCCACCTGGATCACCGGCCTGGTCATGGTAGTGGTGCTGGGTTCGGTGATTTTCGGTGGCATTCGCCGCATCGCGCTGGTCTCCGAGGTGATTGTGCCGATCATGGCGCTCATGTACTTCCTGGCGGCGCTCGTGGTGATTGCACTGCATATCACTGAGGTTCCCGCCGCGCTGTTGCTTATCGTGAAGAGTGCATTTGGGCTGGAGCAGGCTGTGGGGGGTGGGCTCGGCGCCGTGATTCTGCAGGGTGTCAAACGGGGCCTGTTCAGTAACGAGGCGGGGCTTGGCAGCGCACCGAATGTCGCGGCGGTGGCGCATGTGCCGCACCCGGCCAATCAGGGCGTGGTGCAGGCTTTCAGCGTGTTTATTGACACCATGATCATGTGCAGCTGCACCGCCGTGATTATCCTGCTTTCCGATGTGTACCAGCCGGGTGCGCCGGATGTAGACGGTGTACTGCTCACCCAGCTTGCCATGGGCAGCCATGTGGGCGGCTGGGGTGCCACCTTCGTGTCAGTCGCTCTCGTGCTCTTTGCCTTCAGCTCTATCCTCTACAACTACTATCTGGGTGACAACAGCCTGAGTTTTTTCAGTCACGACAATGCCACGGTGGCGAACGGGTTTCGCGTGGCAGTGCTGGGGCTGGTGTTCTGGGGCTCGCTGCAGGACCTCAGTACCGTGTTCGGTTTTGCCGAAATCACCATGGGACTGCTGGCACTGGTCAATCTGGTGGGGCTGGTCTGGATGTACCGGATTGGCATGCGCCTGCTGCGCGACTACGATACACAGCTACGCCAGGGTGTGGAGCCGCGCCTGCGGCCGGACGCCTGGCGCGACCTCGATATTGATGCGAAGTCCTGGCCGGGTTAGCGGGCTGCAACCGCAGCGCTTGCTCACAGCACCGGTGAAAACAGGCGCGCCGCGCCCATCGCCAGGGGAAACCAGGCTGGTTTGGCGTCGATTTCCGCGAGCGTGACTTCGCGGCACTGTAGTAGATCTGCCTCCAGCATGGCCTGCACCTCGCTGGCAAACTGCTCGCCATCCACCAGCAGGGTAATTTCGAAGTTCAGTCTGAAGGAGCGATTATCGAAGTTGGCTGTTCCCACGCCCGCCAGGTGATGGTCCATGAGCAGGACTTTCTGGTGCAGGAAGCCGCCCTGATAGCGATACACCTTCACACCCGCGGGCAGCAGCTCCCGTGTGAATGACCAGTTGGCCATGCCGACGACCGGGCCATCGGGTTCATCGGGAATCATGACACGCACATCGACACCGCGCAGCGCGGCAAGCTGCAGTGCAGACACGATACTCCGGTCGGGCACGAAGTAGGGGCTGGCAATCCAGATGCGTTGCCGCGCGGCCACAATAACCTGCAGGAACATCAGCCCGGCCTGCTCCAGAATACTGGAAGGGTCCGAGGGGAAGACGAGCACGTTCTCGTTGCCCCGCTGGCTGTCCTCCGCGTCGGGGTGTACCACACTGAGCACGTTCTGGGTGGCCCAGCGCCAATCCGTGGCAAAGGCCAGCTCGACGCCCAGTACAGCCGGCCCCTGCAGACGCAGGTGGGTGTCGCGCCAGTGGCCGATGCGCGGGTCCAGGCCCAGATACTCGTCGCCGATGTTGTGCCCGCCGACCCAGGCGACGCGACCGTCCACCACGACGATCTTGCGGTGATTGCGAAAGTTCAGCTGAAACCGGTTGCGACGGCCCTGCGTCGTGTTGAATGCGGCAACCTGCACGCCAGTCTGGCGCAGCTGGCGGCAGAGTCCGGTACGGTGAAAGTTGCGGCTGCCAATCTCGTCGTACAGCACATGCACGCTGACCCCCGCTCGAGCCTTGTCCGACAGTACCCTGCCAAGACGACGGCCCAGGTTGTCGTCGCGAATGATGTAGGATTCCAGCAGGATGTGATGTTCTGCGGATTCCAGCCCGGCGAGGATACTGTCGAAGGTCTGCTGGCCGTCAATCAGCAGTTCAACGGCGTTGCCGCTCGCCGCGGGTATGCCGGTGAGGTTGAACAGGGCGTTATATACCGGTTCGGCGGGTGAGCTGGCGACCAGGTGCTTGGCGACTTCGGCGCGGGTCTGCTGGAGCAGCTCGCGGGTTTCCTGCTCCACGGCGTTGCGCTGTTCCAGGTAACCATCAAATTTGGTGCGACCGAATACCAGATAGCAGGGTACGGCGATGTAGGGCATGGTAAGCAGCGAGATGGCCCAGGCGATTGCCCCCTGCGCCGTGCGCACGTTGATGATGGCCTCCACCGCCGATACGATGCCCAGGGCGTAGAACAGGACCACCGCAACTGCGATGATCTCGGTGTACATCTCAAGCCCCAAGCCGCTTACCCGGCCCCCGCCAGCAGGTGCCGGCGCAGGGTCTGGACGTCCGCGGTGGAGAGCGCCAGGCCATCGCGAACATAGGCATCGAAGCTTCCCCAGCGCGCATCAATCTCGTCGAAACCTGCCTGTAGCCAGCGCGCATCTACACTCAACATGGTGGCCACGGTTTCCGCTGCGGCCTCGCCCCTGAACAGCCGCAGCAGCATCAATTCGCGGCTGCGGGCATCCAGCGACGGCTCGCGGCTGGCGAGGTAGTCCTGGATGATCTGCTCGTCGGGAACGCCCAGAATGCGCAGGAGAATGGCGGCGGCAAATCCGGTGCGGTCTTTGCCGGCAGTGCACTGCCAGGCCACCGGGCGACCCTCGGCCCGGAGCACTGCGTGCATGAACTGACGATACTGCGGGGTGAACTCGTCGGCAAACTGACGATTGGCCTGGAGCATGAAGGCATCGGCATCGAACCCTGTGAGATCGTCGCTTTCGATCCGCTCACGCAACTCGCTCACCATGGCGTTGTTCCCGGCATCGAGGGTGGGGATGCTCAACTGCGTGAACGGCGCATCCTCGGGTACGCGGCTGGGTTCCTCCTCGCGTTCGCCGGCAGAACGGAAGTCGATCAGCGTGTCCAGCTGCAGGCGCTGAAGTTGCTGCAGGTCGCTGCGTGTCGCGGTGGCGAAATGACCTGAGCGGTACAGTCTCCCCCAGGCTACGCGGCGTCCGTCTTCCGTGGTGTAGCCGCCGAGGTCGCGAAAATTGTGGATCCCTTCGAAGCCCAGCAGGCGGGCGGATTCCCGGTCAGCGTCGGGCAATTCCGCAGGCAACTGCAGGGGTGCAGGCGGTATGAACTGGATAATGGCCAGTGCGATAAGAAACACGGCCAACAGCAATTTGTACCAGAACGCTCGTGACATGCGGTATCCGTCTGGAAGAAGGCTCCGCGCAGGATACCACCCCCGCGCGGACGTTCGTAGCCGGTTATTCGAGGAGTTCGGGCTGCTCCGCAACAATCACGTCGTACAGTGGCTGGAAGCTGAACCAGCCCGCCAGGGACGAGCCAACGGTGCCACGGGTCTGTCGCGCGCATTCCGCGTCGATCAGCTTTGGCGTGCCGGCGGCCTCGGCCAGGAGTTGCGCCTGGCAGGAGCGCTCCATGGTGATAAACCACCAGGCGGCCTCGTCCACGCTTTCGCCAACGGTCAGCAGTCCGTGGTTCTGCAGGATGGCGGCCTTGTTGTCGCCGAGCGCCGCGGCGATTCGTTCGCCCTCCGAGTTGTCCAGCACAACGCCTGTGAAGTCGTCGAACAGCACATGGTCTTCGAAGAAGGCGCAGGCGTCCTGCGTGATGGGATCCAGCGTACGCCCGAGGGAAGCCCAGGCTTTGCCATACAGCGAGTGTGAATGGGCTGCTGCGGTGACCCTTGGATGTGCCATGTGGATGCGTGAATGAATGGTGAAGGCCGCGCCGTTCAGTAACCCGTCACCCTCTACGACATCGCCGGTGTGGCTGACCAGCAGAAGGTCGGATACCCGCATCTGTTTGAACGAACGCCCCATGGGATTGACCCAGAAGTGATCACTGTGCTCCGGGTCGCGCACGGTCACATGGCCCGCAACGCCTTCGTCGAAGCCGAACTTGCCGAACAGGCGCAGTGTCGCAGCAAGGCGCTGCTTGCGCTCAGTGCGCAGTTCGGTGAGGGATTTGTCGGTGGATTCACCGCCCATGCCGCTCGTGTCGCGGTTCATGATGATGTTGTTGTTCGCTGTACGCATTTTAATGCCTCTTCCGTGTATATTCTGCCTACCAGTGTAGACGTTTTCCCCTTGCGCAGGCGTCAAACTCTTTACATATTAACTAAATCTAATATAACGTTGTCAGCATTGCCGGAGGTGCAACAGGAATGTCAGAGATGGACGCTGCCGCAATGGCCCGGCAGGCGAGACAGGCAGTAGCCCTGCTCAAGGAACTCGCCAATGAACAGCGGCTGTTGATTCTGTGCACGCTGGTTGAGGGCGAGTGTTCGGTAGGTGCACTGAATGCAGGGCTGGATCTGTCGCAGTCCGCCTTGTCGCAGCACCTCGCGCGCCTGCGCGAAGCAGGTCTGGTAAATGCCCGGCGTGACGGACAACAGGTGTATTACTCGGTTGCCGCGGGCGAGGTAGCTGCTGTGCTACAGGTGCTGCACACATTGTACTGCGGTGAGGCGCAACGCTGAGCATGAGCCACCCGCTGGACCGTGTGGTGAATTACACCCTGGGCGGCGGCTTGCCCAAGCTGCTGTTCGTGATCGGCATCGTGGCGGGGCTGCTGGCCCTGCTGCTGACCCCGCGTGAGGAAGAGCCTCAGATCGTCGTGCCCGTGGTGGATGTGTTTGTCGAGGCGCCCGGGTTGACGGCCGTGCAGGTGGAGCGACAAGTCGCGGTGCCCCTGGAGAAACTTCTGGCACAGATTCCGGGGGTCGAGCACGTCTATTCCACAACAACAGCCGGGCGCTCGGCGGTCACGCTGTCGTTCTTCGTCGGCGAAGATCGGGAAGAAGCGCTGCTCAACACCTACAACAAGCTGTACTCCAACCCCCAGCACCTCCCCGCGGTCGTCAGCCGCTGGCACCTGAGCCCGGTGGAGGTCGATGACGTTGCGATCGTGGTGCTCGCATTGTGGTCGGAGGCACCGGAGCGCTACAGCGACTACGATTTGCGTCGCGTGGCGGACGAACTGAGTACGCGCCTGCAGCGCCTGCCAGACACGGGTGAAGTGACGGTAACCGGTGGCCGCACCCGCCAGGTGCAGATTCTGCTGGACCCGGAAAGCCTGGCCGCGCGGCGCACCAGTGCGGCGGAGGTAAGTGCGGCACTGGCGGCATCCAACCAGCTGCAATCCGCCGGCCGCTGGACGTTCAGCAACGAGTCGATTCTGCTGGAAAGCGGGGACGCGCTGCGCGGTGCACACGAGCTGCCGGGACTGGTTGTGAATGTGATCGATGGTGTGCCGGTGTATTTGCGCGATGTGGCGCGGATTGTGGATGGTCCGCAGGAGCCGGCGAGCTACACCTGGATCAGCTTCGCCGGGGAGCCCGGAGAGCAGGGGCAATCCACGCCGCGCTACCCCATGGTGACGCTGAATGTCGCCAAGAAGCCGGGCACCAATGCGGTCGGCGTCGCGCAGCGGGTGCACGCAGAGCTCGAATTGCTGCAGCGCGATCTGCTCCCGGCGCAGATGCATGTGAGCGTATTGCGCGACTACGGCCAGACGGCCGATGAGAAAGTCAACAACCTGGCCAGCAGCCTCGGCTTTGCCATCGTTACCGTGGTGGTGTTCATCAGTGTGTTCCTGGGCTGGCGCGCGGGCCTGGTAGTGGGCCTGGCGGTGCCAATCTGCTACGGGTTCACGCTGGCCCTGGACATGGCCTTCGGCTACACCATCAACCGCGTTACCCTGTTCGCGCTGATCCTCGCCCTCGGCTTGCTGGTGGATGATCCGATCACCGGTGTCGACAACATCGCGCGCAACTTTGCCGTAGGCAGCGGTTCGCGCGCGCGTCGCATCGTCGATGCAATGGCGGAAATACGTGTGCCCTTGCTGATGTCGACACTGACCATTGTCGTGGCCTTTCTGCCTCTGGCGTTTATCACCGGCATGATGGGACCGTATATGGCACCCATGGCTTTCAACGTGCCTGTGGCCGTTATCAGCAGCACGCTGGTGGCCTTTCTGGTCACGCCCTGGCTTGCCGGACGCCTGCTGCCCTCGATGGACAGCCCGGCTCTTGACGCGTTGACCGGTGACAGCGGTGGCAGCAACCATGGCGTGTACGCGCGGCTGGTGGGCCCCCTGCTCGCGCACCGCGGTAGAGCTCGTTTGGTGGTGTGGGTGGTGATTGTGCTGTTTCTGCTCGCAGCCAGTCTGCCGTTGCTGCGCCTTGTGCCCCTGAAATTGTTGCCCTACGACAACAAGAACGAGGTCCAGGTACTGATCGACCTGCCGGAGTCGGCCACTCTCGAGCAGACGGCGGCCTTGACCCAGCGTGTTATGCAGTCCCTGCTGCGGGTGCCGGAAGTGCAGACCGTGGCCGCATTTGTCGGTGAGCCTTCGCCGATCGATTTCAATGGCATGGTGCGCCGGCATTACCAGCGTGTGGCGCCGCAGCTGGCGGACATCCGAGTGGTGCTGGTCGACAAGGCGGCTCGCGAGCAGCAGTCACACGGTGTTGTGCTGCGGCTCCGGGCGTTGCTCGCCCCACTGCAGGCCGAGGGGGTGCATCTGAAGGTGGTGGAGGTACCTCCGGGTCCTCCCGTGATGAGCACGCTGGTGGCGGAGGTCTACGGCGATACGCTGACGCCCTATGAACGTCAGCTGGCTGCCGCCCGGCAGCTGGCCGACCGTCTCCTGCGAGAAGCGCATGTGGTCGAGGTGGACACGTCCGTAGAGGCGCGGCAGATGCGCTGGCGTTTCGTTGCGGACAAGCCGCGAGCGGCACTGTCCGGTGTGTCGACGGCGGATATCAATGACACCATCGCCATGGCGAACGAAGGTCTGGTCGCAGGCTATCTGCAGGAGGCCAGTGAAGCGCTGCCCTTGCCCCTGCTGCTGCGCCTGGCCCCCGAGCAGCGTGTCTCGCCACAGGATTTTGCACGCCTGCAGGTCAAGGGGCGTGCCGGCATTACCCAGGCCAGCAAGGCCAGTGGACTGGATGCGGCACCGCAACCTTTGGTGGCGTTGGGCGAACTCGGCGAGTTTCAGCAGCTGGCGGCCGATCAGGCAATTTATCGCAAGGATCTGCGCCCTGTCGTGTATGTCACCGCTGAACTGTCGGGCCGCCCTCCCGCCGATGTCATCGCCGATATGGTAGCCGACCGGGGCGTCAGCGAGGGCAGTGCAAACGACTGGCAACAGCGCAGCTTCCTCAATCCCGGTGGAGGTGATGGCTGGGCGCTGCCGGAGGATATCGAGGTCCGCTGGACCGGTGAGGGGGAGTGGCGCATCACAGTCGATGTGTTCCGCGATATGGGACTGGCATTCGCTTTCGCCCTGGTGGCGATTTTCTTTGTGTTGCGGGTGCAGACAAACTCCGCGGCACTGTTGCTGATTATCATGGCTGCCATTCCGTTGACCGTGATCGGCATCATGCCCGGATTCTGGTCGCTGAACATGTTGGGAGAGCGGAGCGTTGCGGGTGCGCCAGACCCGGTGTTGTTCACCGCAACGGCAATGATCGGCATGATTGCGCTGGCGGGTATCGTGGTGCGCAATTCACTGATCCTTGTCGAGTTCGTCACCCAGGCGCGCGGTCGCGGCGAGAGCATTCGCAATGCTCTGCTGGAAGCGGGTCATGTGCGCATGCGTCCGGTGCTGTTGACGGCGGGTACAACCTTGCTCGGCAATCTGGTGATCATCCTGGACCCGGTGTTCAGTGGCCTGGCGCTGGCAATTATTTTCGGCATCATCGCGTCGACCCTGTTGACCCTGGTGGTGGTGCCGGTGGTGTATCTGCTGGTCTTCGACCGTGAGACCGGGGAGGTCGCAAGCAATGCGTAGTGTCTGGAAATGGGCGCCGGCCGTGGCGGCAATCGTGGTGCTGGTGCTGTTGGTCAGCTGGATGGCGGGTGTTTTTGATAAACGGCTTGCGCCCGGTCTTGCGCCCCCGCCTGCTGAGCCGGCGCAGGCGGCTTACCTTGTGGAACTGGAGGAGGTGCCGGTTGCCGAGCCGGTGCCCGGTTCCGTGGAGGCGAAGCAGGCAACGCTGATTTCGTCGCGTATCATGGCGCGCATTGAGCGGATTCTGGTGCGCGCTGGCGACACCGTCAGCGAAGGGCAGCTGCTGCTGGAACTCGAAAAGACTGATCTGGAAGCGCGGGTCGCCCAGGCCAGTAACCAGATCAGCGCGGTGCGCGCGCGTTTCACGGAAGCCGAACGCAATCTGCAGCGCAGCCTGGAGTTGCAACAACGCGGTCTGCTTTCCGCCTCTGATCGCGATGCGGCGCAGGCAACGCGCGACAGCCTGCAGGCCGACCTGCAGCGCATGCAGCAGGGGCTTGAGGAAGCGCGCGCCGCTCTGGCCTACGCGTCTATCCGGTCCCCGCTGGATGGTCGGGTCGTTGACCGGTTTGCCGAACCCGGTGACACCGCAGCCCCCGGTACACGCCTGCTGTCGCTGTACAATCCGCTGTCACTGCGGGTCGAGGCGAGTGTTCGCGAACAGCTGGCAGTGCGCCTGGACGTGGGCCAGACCGTGCCGGTGAGCCTGCCGGCACTGGACAGCAGGGTGAGCGGCAGCATCGAGGAGATCGTACCGGCGGCTGAGCCCGGATCACGCAGCTTTCTGGTGAAAATTCGCCTGCCCTACGATGACCGGCTGCTGCCGGGATTGTATGCGCGCATTGAAGTGCCGGCGGGCAGTGAGCAGCGCATCCGCGTGCCCGAGAGCCTGCTGGCCCGGGTGGGGCAGCTGTGGGTGGCTGATGTTGCCGGCCCGGAGGGGCCGGAGCGCCGCTTTCTGCGCGTTGGCAAGCGCGACATTGATGGCCGGGTCGAGGTGGTTGCCGGGCTGGAGCCAGGCGACCGCGTGCTGCCGGCGGCTGCGGACCCGTGAGCGAGGTCAGCCGTCCTTGCGCAGGTTGTCCGGACCCCAGTAGGCTTTCATACTGCTGATCTTGCCATTGTCATCGAATTCAAACACATCGATAACGTCAATCTGCATTCCCGGCATGACAACATGGAACGGGAAGGCGACCGCATTGCCCGCGCAGCGCACCTGCCCTGACAGCCGCAGTTTGGCGCCGGCGCCCAGGGCACCCTGGTAAAACGCGCAGATGGCATCAAGGCCGCGATGCGGCTCCGTGCCAACCGGGTCTTCTACTACGGCGTTGTCGGCGTACATGCCGCGGATAATCTCCACATCGGATTTTTCGAACGCCTCAACGTAGCGTTCTACCATGGCGAGCTTGTCTGCATTGTTCATTCAGTGACCTCGTTTTCTGTGGTGTGCCTTCAATAGCCGCACAGGGTGGCATAGCGGTTTTTGTGGAAACCGGTGTCGCCAAGAATCTGCATGGCAGTGCGTGCGCGTTTCAGGAAGAACCCGATCTCAAGCTCATCGGTTACCCCGATGCCACCGTGCATCTGCACGGCCTCATTGGTGGCGTGCCTGCCCAGGTCGTTGAGCGTGGCCTTGGCGAGGCTGGCCATGATGGCCAGCTGCTGTGGCTGCTCGTCCACGACGGTCAGCGCCTGCAGGACCACGGAGCGTGCCAGCTCCAGCTCCGCCTGCAAACTGGCGGCGCGGTGTTGCAGGGCCTGGAAGCTGCCGATGGGCACGCCGAACTGCACGCGCTCCTTCAGCCAGGCCACCGTGCGCGCAAACACTTCTTCAACGCTGCCCAGCATCTCGGCAGCCATGGCGATGCGACCGCGGTCGAGCACGTCCTCAAGCCACCGCCCCGCCTCACCCTCGGTGCCGATGACCTGGTTGCTGGCGATGCTGACCGCGTTAAAGCGGATATTAGCGGCGTTGCGGCTGTCGGCCATGATGGTGCGTTCGATCTCGACACCTGACGTGTCGCGCGGGACAAGCACCACCGAGAGACCGTCGCGGCTGCTTGTCTCGCCGGCGCTGCGGGCGACTACCAGCAGCGCATCCGCCGAATGACCGTCGAGTACAAACAGCTTCTCACCGGAAAGCAGAAAGCCGTCACCCGACCTCTCCAGCCGGGTGGCGATATGGTGCGGTCGGTGGTGGTGTGATTCCTCCAGCGCCAGCGCCAGCGTAAGCTCGCCCGCTGCAACCTGTGGCAGGTAGTCTGCTTTCTGGGCTTCGCTGCCGCCCAGTAACAGCGCGGACGCGCCGACAACTGCCGTGGCGAACAACGGGCTCGCGGCCAGGGTGCGGCCGGTTTCCTGCAGCACCACGCCGAGGCCACTGAAGCCGAAGTCCAGGCCGCCAACGTCCTCGGGCAGGATCACGCTCGCCCAGCCCAGCTCCGCCATCTGGCGCCAGAGCTCCGGGTCATACCCCAGCGGGTCGCGGGCGTTGCGCAGGGCGCGCAGGGCGCTGACGGGCGCCTCCTTCTGCAGAAATTCGCGTGCTGTTTCGGCCAGCAAGCGCTGTTCTTCATTCAAAACCAGTGCCATGCTGTTCTCCTCAGTACTCGGTGGCAGCTTTGGGGGGCTGCGGCAACTGCAGGACGTGGTTGGCGATCACATTCAGCTGCACTTCGCTGGTGCCGCCGGCGATGGTCATGGCTTTTGACATCGCCCAGAGGCGGGTGGTGTCGAGTTCCTCCGGGGTGAATCCGGGCGCCTCCCAGCCGAGTCCACGGGTGCCCATAATGGCCAGCAGCAGCTCGTTCTTGTCCTTGATGGCCTCCGTACCGAGGTACTTCATTGCCAGCCCGACGGTTCCCTTGATGCCCGCCGCGCGCTCCTCAAAGCTGCGCATGTGGGTCAGGCCAATCGCATGCATGCGCATTTCGTAGTCGACCAGGTCGCTGCGCAGCTGTGCGTTGGCGATGCGGCCGTCGGTGAATTCCAGGTAGCGCCGCGCAGCCTCGACCGGGGGGATTTCCTTGCGCGGCGAATCCCCGCCGATTTCCGCCATCAGCTTACGCTCGTGGACCAGCAGCGCCTTGGCCACCGACCATCCCTGGTTCAGCTTGCCGACCAGATTGCTCTTGGGCACGCGAACGTTGTCGAAAAAGGTCTGGCAGAATTCGGAGTCACCGCTGATCAACTCAATCGGCGTGGTGCTCACTCCTGGGCTTGCCATGTCGATGAGCAGGAAGCTGATGCCCTCCTGCTTCTTGGCGTGGGGGTCGGTGCGCACCAGGCAGAAGATCCAGTCTGAGCGATCCGCGGCCGTTGTCCAGATTTTGCTGCCGTTGACCAGGAAGTGATCGCCCTGGTCTTCGGCCCGGGTTTGCAGACTGGCGAGGTCGGAGCCTGCCCCTGGCTCGGAGTAGCCCTGACACCAGCGAAACTCCCCGTTGACGATGGCCCGCAGGTGCTCTTGCTTCTGTGCCTCACTGCCATATTCCAGCAGCGCCGGCCCCAACATCCACAAACCCAGACTGTACAGGGGCGTGCGCGCGTTGATGCGCTTCATTTCCTCTTTCAGAATCTGCCCCTGCTGCGGCGTGAGGCCGCCGCCGCCATAGGCTGTGGGCCATTCCGGCGCAGTCCAGCCGCGGTCGCGCATCCGCTCGAACCAGACGCGTGCATCGTCGCTGGCAAAACTGCCGCGCCGCCCGCCCCAGTACTGTTCTTCCGGTGTATTCGGCAGCCGCTGCGAAGCGGGGCAGTTGGCTTCCAGCCATTGCCGCGTTTCCTCGCGAAACTGGTCTAGGTCTTCCACGCACAATCTCCTGTGTGACGGCCGTTCTCGCGCTGCCGGGAGGGCGCGCGCGGCGAGTGTGCCAAGGGTAATGACCGCGCGAGTATAAGCAAACGGCTGAGCGTATTGCCGGGCCCGAGAGGCAGCACTGGTATAGAGCAGCAAACCCTCCGGTGCTGCGCAATCACCTGCGTCGAGTTCAGTGCCGCGTACCGCCGGAATTGACGCTCTCCTGGGCTCTGGTTCATGCTCCGGCGCTGGAATTCATTCACGAGGGCAGGCAATGCAGCGTTTCACGAACAGGGTAGTCATGGTCACGGGAGCCGGCAGCGGTATTGGGCGCGCCGCGGCAGTGCGCATAGCGGCTGAGGGTGGCAGTGTGTACTGCGTGGATATCAGTCAGGCTGGCCTCGACGACACCGTAGCGACCATCTCGGCGGCGGGCGGCGAGGCAACTGGACAATGTTGCGACGTGTCTGATGAAACCCAGGTCAAGGATACGGTGGCGGCCTGCGTGGCGCGCTACGGCAGCCTCTACGCGCTGGTGAACATGGCCGGGATTCTGCGCTTCGACGATACCGATGCGATCGCCCTGGACGCCTTCCAGCGCGTGATTGCCGTCAACCTGACGGGGACACTGCTGCTCTGCAGGGAAGTCCTGCCTCACCTGATGGAGACCCGCGGCAGTATCGTAAACGCCGCGTCCACGGCGGCCCTTGCGGGACTGCCCTGTGGTGCAGCGTATTCAGCGAGCAAGGGTGGTGTGCTGGCGATGACACGCAGCATCGCCGTAGAGTTTGCCAAGCGCGGCGTACGGGCCAACTGCGTCTGCCCTGGCGATATCAACAGCGGTATGACCACGGGCATCGAGTGGCCACCCAACATGGACTTTGAGTTGATCGGGCGTATTTCGTCCCTGTCCGGTCCGAAAGATGCCGAGGTCATGGCGGGTGTCATTGCCATGCTGGCATCCGAGGATGCGGTGCATATCACCGGCGAGGACATCCGGGTCGACGGTGGCACGCTCTCCTGATGTTGGCACAGCGCCCGTTCTCGGGCGTTGCACGCTACTCTGAATCGCTCAATCTGACGCTCACCTCGCGCCGCTCATCGCCGCGGCGCAGGGTGATGGTTACCGTGTCGCCGGGCTCATGCTGCTCGATCAGGCTCAGGTAATCGTCATTGCTGCGCACGGCCTCGCCGTCCACGGCAGTGATAATGTCCCCCAGAAGGATTTCACCTCGCGCGTTGCGGTAGGCACCGCGGATGCCGGCACGATCTGCAGGCAGGCCGGGGAATACGCGCACCACAGGCAGCCCTTCGATTCGATAGCGACGAATCCAGCGATCGCTGGCCAGTTCCAGGCCGAGACTGGGCCTCTGGATACGGCCATAGCTGATCAGCTGGGGCACCACTTCCCGAACCGTATTCACGGGAATGGCAAAGCCGATACCCGCACTGGCACCGCTGGGGCTGTAGATTGCGGTATTCACCCCCACCAGCTGCCCCATGGAATTGAGCAGGGGGCCGCCCGAGTTGCCCGGGTTGATGGCGGCATCGGTCTGGATGACGCCGCGGATGGTGCGGTTGCCCGGTGCGCGGATCTCGCGCCCCAGGGCGCTGACCACACCGGTGGTCAGTGTGGTGTCGAGCCCGAAAGGATTGCCGATGGCGAGAACCTTGCGACCCACGCTGAGCTCCGATGAATCGCCCAGTGGCAGCGTGGTCAGTCCCGCCGGCGGGTTTTGTATGCGCAGCACGGCGAGATCCTTCTCCGGCGCCACGCCTATGACCTCCGCGTCGTACTCGCTGCGATCCTGCAGGGTGACCGTCAACCGGTGCGCTCCGGCTATCACGTGAAAGTTGGTGACAATCAGGCCGCTGGGGTCCCACACGAAACCTGTTCCGGAACCGCGCGGTATCTCGTGTACGTTCAGTGAAAACAGGTCCCGCCGCAGGGCCTTGTTGGTAACGAACACCACCGCTGGGCTGGCCTTGCTGAAAATCTCCGTGCTGTTGGCCTCGTCCTCGGTGGCGAAGCTCAGGTAGTCAACCTCCTGGGCCAGGGCCGACGGCAGTAGCAGCGCAAGACCCAGTACGCACAGCCAGTGTTTCACAGCTGTCCTCCCTGATCCTCCGCGAAGGTCGTCTGGAACGCCCGGATGCGCTTGGCGTTGGCGCCGATGTCGCCCACACCCACCCGCGATACTGAACGCAGGTCGATCACGCTGCCCTCGGAGGTGGAGCGGATGCGCACGGCGATATCATCCTTGAAGGCCATGATGGCGGTGGTGTCGACGGCCTCGAATCGCCATGCATCCGCATCCTGCCAGGTGATTTTCCAGCCCAGTTGGTCAGCGACGGCCAGCGCATGGCGGAAAGCATTGTTCGCGCTGCGTTCACTGCGCAGCGACTGCAGGTCCGGATAGGCGTCCTGCTGCGCGCCCAGACTGTCGGGCTTGATATCCAGCGGGTTGCTGTCCGGGCCGCGCAGGGACGGCGCGTGGCTGAATGTCGGTGGGTCGCTGAGGTCGGTGGTGATGTCGTGAATCGCAGGGTAGTCTCCCCGCCCCGCCACAACCGACAGGAAAAGCAGCGTGCCGGGCAACGCGCACGCCAGTCCTGTGAGCAGCCGCCTGCGTTGCTGCCGGTAGCGGGGCAGCACAGACAGCACCGTGAGCAGTAGCGCGGTGATTGCCGCCAGCAGGCAGGCCAGCGCGTACAGCAGCAGGCCCTGTTGCCAGTGGCCGGACCGCACAACAAGCACGGCCAGCGGCAGTGTCAGCAGTAAAGTGACGCTGAAGTAGAAGAGCAGCGTTGGCAGTCGTGCGGGACGTGGATGGTCGGTCATGTCGGGCTCCAGGCGAAGTCGCAGAGGGGGTGAGAATACTATTCCGGGGCGCAGTGTGCGAGGCCCGTCTACGGTTCAACAGAGCAGTCACGCCCTGCGTTTTGAGGCTGGCGCATTGAGCTTTGTGGGGGCATTTGCTTAACTCCAGCGCTCACACGGATAACAAGCCCGCAACGGGCACAAGGAGCTGCAGTATGGGACGAGTCGCCGGTAAAGTCGCCATTGTTACAGGTGCCGCCAGTGGGATGGGCAAGGCAGACGCCATTCTGCTGGCAGAGGAGGGTGCCTCTGTGGTGGTCGCTGACCTGAACGAGAAAGATGGGCAGGCGGTCGCGGACAGCATCGGTGGGCGCGCGCGTTTCATGCGCCTGGATGTTTCCGATGAAGACAACTGGCGGCAGGTTATTGCCGACACCCTGAGCGTGTTTGGGCGCCTGGACATTCTGGTGAACAACGCCGGTATGCTGACCATCGCGTCGATTGTAGACACGGATCTGGCGATGTTCCGCAAAGTGCAGTCCGTGAACAGTGAGGGTGTTTTTCTCGGCTGCAAGCACGCCATCCCGGCCATGGAGCAGAGTGGCGGCGGCTCGATCATCAACATGTCATCGGTGGCGGCTATCCAGGGCATTTCCTTTGCCGCGGCCTACAGCGCCAGCAAGGGCGCAGTACGCTCCATCACCAAATCCATTGCGATGTACTGCAAGGAGAAGGGCAACGGCATCCGCTGCAACTCCATCCACCCGGATGGTGTGCGTACGCCCATGGTCATCAAGGCTGCTACAGGCAAGGACTCGGCGTCTCCGGAGGAGCTGGCTTCGCTGCAGGGCAACGATATGTGCAACCCGGAAGATATCGCGCAGATGGTGCTCTACCTCGCTGCGGATGAGTCCTGGTTTGTCAACGGGACTGAAATGCTGATCGATAACTGCTCCACGATCACGCCGCCTGTCGGCCTGTCATAGGAGGCATCATGGAAAAGGTACAGTACGCGCTCTGGCGCGCCCCCGCAGTGGGTGAGGATGCGTTTCGCGCGGGTTTGCTGGCTGACCTGGTGCCGGCGCTGCAGCGTCTGGAATCGGTTCGCGGGCTGCGCCTCGCGGTGGTGGACTCAGCCGTGGCGCCCGCCGCAGACAAGCGTCTGGCCAACTCCGGCAGTCTGCCAGACGCGCTGCTGTCGGTCTGGTTGGACGATGCCTGGCGCAGGCCGCAGCCCATGGCACTGGTGCCCGAACTGGTGGCGCGCAGTCACGCCTGGCTGGTATCCGAGGCGGAGCCTGTCGTCAACGCCACGCAGCCGCCGGGTGCCGATGCGCGGGTTCCCGGCTTCTGTCAGGTGGCTTTGCTGCAGCGTCCACCGCGGCTCGACGTCGCCGAATGGCTGCACATCTGGAAGGGCAGTCATTGGCAGATTGCCATCGATACGCAGTCGACCTTCGGCTACCGGCAGAATCTGGTGGTGTGTGATCTCGACGGGGGTGGCCCATCCCTGGATGCCATCGTGGAAGAAGACTTCCCGGCCGAGGCGATGACCTCCGCGCACAGTTTCTATGCCGCGCCGGACGACGCGACCCTGCAGGCCCACCAGACGGCCATGATGGAGAGTTGCGCGCGCTTCATCGACTTCGACAAGATTGATGTCGTGCCGATGAGCGCGTACTGGTTCAGCCCTGCTGCAGGGCCCTGATCCGGTCTTCCAGCGGCGGGTGTGAGCGAAACAGGGCGGAGAACCCTTCTTTCAACTGTTCGCTGATGCCGAACGCTGTCAGCTCCCCCGGCAAGTCCTGCGGCAGGCCCTGCTCGGCACGCAGGCGCTGCAGTGCGGCGACCATGGCCCCGCTGCCGGCGAGTCGGGCACCCGCGGCGTCGGCGCGGTATTCACGCCAGCGCGAAAACCAGAACACGATCATGCTGGCCAGGATGCCCAGGACCAGTTCGGCGACAATCGTGACCACGTAATAGCCTATGCCGTAGCCGCGCTCGGTCTTGAAGACGACCCGGTCAACCGTGTGGCCGATGATGCGCGCGAGAAACATGACGAAGGTGTTGACCACCCCCTGAATCAAGGTCAGGGTCACCATATCGCCATTGGCGACGTGGCCAATTTCATGGGCCATGACGGCGCGGACTTCGGCGGGCTGGAAACGCTGCAACATGCCGCTGGACACAGCAACCAGTGCCGCATTGCGATTCCAGCCCGTGGCGAAGGCGTTGGCCGCCTCGGAGGGAAAAATGCCCACCTCCGGCATGCCGATACCCACCTCGTCGGCGAGTTCCCGCACCGTGTCCAGCAGCCATTGTTCTTCGCGGTTTCGCGGCTGTTCGATGATGTAGGTGCCGGTGCCCCGCTTTGCCATCCACTTGGACAGGAACAGAGAGATCAGCGACCCACCGAAGCCGAACAGGGCGCAGAAGATGAGCAGGGGCCCCAGGTTCAGGTCCACCCCGTTGGCGGCAAGAATACCTTCCAGGCCCAGCAGATTGAAAATAATGCTGACCAGTACCAGTACTGCGAAGTTTGTGGCAAGGAAGAGCAGGATTCTCATGACAGTCGTTTCACCTCGTGGTGGTTGATGCAGCCCCGCTTTGACCGGCGGCTGATGGATTCTGTTCCCTGTCTGTCAGCAGATCGGGCGTCGGGTCGGGCAGTGGGTGGCTGCTGGGTTCGATCGCCGGCTCTCCGCGCGCGTCCAGTTCGACTGCCAGCACTTCGCCGCGCAGCGACACATCCTTGCTGCTCAGCTCGAACAGCAGGTTGATGCCTTCGTCGTGGTGTTTCAGGCGCGCTACCAGGCGCGCATCGCGGCCGTCCAGCCAGCTCCTGGACTTGCCCCAGTAGTGGCCGAGCTGATTGCGGATGACAAATACCTCACTCATGTGTTGCGGGCTCCTCTCACGCGTTGCGCCGCGCAGTGTAATGAGTCGTTGCGATCGACACCAGCCTGCGGCGGGTTCCCCGGCTCAGCCGAGCAGGAAGTCCTTGGCCTCGTTGACCTTGGCCGCCAGGTAGTGGTTGCCCCCGCGATCCGGGTGCAGCTTCTGCATGAGTTTGCGGTGGGCAGCCACAATGTCCTCATCGCTGGCATCGTCGCCAAGTCCGAGAATGGCGAGTGCCTCGCGGCGCGTCAGACCGCTCTGGCTGTCGGGCGGGGGGCTCGACTGTGTCGCGCCGAAATCCGTCTCGCCGGGAAAACGCTGTTGCAGGTAGCTGTCCAGTAGTTGTACGGAATCGTTGTCCTGCTGCCGGCAGTAGTGCAGGAGCGTTTCCAACTGGCTTCGATCCAGTTCATCCAGGCGCCATTCCTTGAATGGGCCAGACAGGACTTCCCCGCTGAGTTTGCCGCTATCGTGGTCCAGGTGCATGCGCAGCACCGCGCTTTCCACCGTGGACTGTCGGCCATGCGCTGCGTTCGCCGAACGGTTGCGCAGCGAGCTGAGCATGGGAAAGAGACGGATCAGCAGTGGCAGCATTTGCCGGCCTGCAACCAGCAGACCGGTGAGCGCGGCTCCGACCCAGTGCATGCGGCCAGTCAGCGTCAGGTACAGCACGATGACGGCCGCCGCTGCAATGCAGAGTTTGATGTACTGCGCCCTGCGCTTGTGGGGTGGCAATGTACGAGCGCGCAGGTACAGGATGTACAGGGCCGCGGCGATTGCCAGTAGCAGCAGGATTCTCGGCACGTTGGCCCTCAGGGTTTCAGCTGTTGGAGGAGCAGTTTAGCACCTTGCCCGGGGTGATTCTCCAGCGCGGCCCGCCCACCCGTGGCATATCGCGCCACGGCATCGAGCAGGTCTGACAGCGTGTCTGCACTGTGTTGATCGAAACGCGCCCAGGCACCGCCGCTCAGCCGCGCCATGCTCTGGAACGTGCGCTGCACCGCACTGTCGGCACCTTCCTGGAAGAGGAACAACGGCAGCTTGCGCAGTCCGCACTCGCCGGCGAGATGGCAGACCTCATCCGGTGACTCCTCCAGCGCGTCACCGATAAAGACCAGGCCTCTCAAGGGGGTTTCCCGATGTACTGCCAGTGCATGGCGCAACAGCCGTTGAATTTGCGTGTGTCCGCCTTC
Source organism: uncultured Haliea sp. (assembly GCF_963973825.1). Taxonomy (NCBI): domain Bacteria; kingdom Pseudomonadati; phylum Pseudomonadota; class Gammaproteobacteria; order Cellvibrionales; family Halieaceae; genus Haliea; species uncultured Haliea sp. The sequence goes on along the minus strand of NZ_CAXBAE010000014.1, from coordinate 41,292 downwards.
GCAGCGTACCCGCATCATCTGCCCGGCGAGTGCCTTGCTGTCGCTGAGCCAGGGGCTGGCCCTGAACTCGTGGAAGCCGCGGTAGTAGCAGAGCTGGATACTGAGTGAGGCTACCTGCCCGGCACTGTGGAACATGGCCGCCTGACGATCGCGCGCGAATGCCCAGGTCGGTTTGCGACTGGCCGTGGCGTCTATGGCGAAAACAAGTCGGGGATGGCGCTCGGCAAACACGGCAACCGCCTTGGCAGTGCCGAGAAATGCCTGAATGTCCTGTGAACTGGATGTTCGGGCAGGGGGTTTCGCCATGGCGGTTGCTGCGTCAATGCCTCGCGTTGAGCTTGCCGAGGCGCTCCAGTTCAATGAGGTAGGTGCGGCGCTCGGCAAGCTCCGCGATGGCGCTGCGCAGCCCCTGCTCGTCGAGGTTAGGCAACTGTTCCTGTCCGGCAACAATACGCAACAGCTTGCGGCTGCACAGCGCCCCGGGATTGAATGTCGTGTTTGTATTCATCGTCGTTGTCCTGTTCTCTCCAGTCAGACCCGGCGCAGGGGGTTTGGTTCACTGCGCCTGCCCGTGTCAGGCATCACGCTAGGGCAAAATTGTGACAGTTTGTCGGCAGGCCACTGGATTCGCGTTGCCCCGAGCTTACACCGGCTACACCGGAGAGGGGAAGGGCAGTACACTGGCTTGTCTGTTGAATCGAGGTGAGCCGTATGAGTCTGTTCGATATCCGCAAAAAGCGCGCATTGCCCGATGCGGCATCCGCCCTGCCGGGGCGCAGTGAATCCCTGCCGGTGCCGCCGGCGCACTTTGTCAGCGGTCATCCGCTGCAAGGGCCGTTTCCTGCTCCCCTGCAGCAGGCCGTGTTCGGCATGGGTTGCTTCTGGGGTGTCGAGCGCCTGTTCTGGCAGCTTGAGGGGGTGTACACCAGCGCGGCTGGCTATGCGGGTGGTCATACACCCAATCCCACCTATCAGGAGGTGTGCAGTGGCGGTACAGGCCACACCGAGGCGGTGCTGGTGGTTTTCGACCCGTCACAGATCAGCTACGAACGCTTGCTGCAGCATTTCTGGGAGGGGCATGACCCGACCCAGGGCATGCGCCAGGGCAATGATCTGGGAACACAGTACCGCTCCGCTATCTACACCTACGGCGAGGAGCAGCTGGCGCAGGCGCTGGAGAGCAGGGATCGGTTCCAGGCGGCGCTGGAGCAATCCGGTTACGGTGCCATCACGACCGAGATAGCCCCGGCGTCGCCCTTCTATTACGCCGAGGAGTACCACCAGCAGTATCTCGCCAAGAACCCGGGTGGTTACTGCGGACTCGGTGGTACCGGGGTCAGCTGTCCGCTGGGTCTGGCAGTGGGCGGTAAAAATTGAGTCCTGCGAAGCAAAGGCGTCTTGCCCGGATGACGCAAAGGCTGTTTAATCCAGACTAATCGCCGTTAGTGTTGGCGAGCACACTCGAACGATAACGATAATGGTGAGGTGCAGTTGATGTTCAACAACGAATTTCCGCGGATGTCTGTTCTTTCCCTGGCGGTCGCCGGTGCATTGTCCGCCGGCGCCGTTGCGCCTGTGCTGGCGCAGGGCATGGTGCTGGAGGAGGTGGTGGTGACGGCGCGTAAACGCGCCGAGAGCCTGCAGGAAACCCCGTTGGCCGTAACGGCGCTGGATGCCGCCGCCCTGCGCGAGGCCGGCGTACGCAACCTCGCAGATCTCAATACGCTCGCCCCGAATATCGACGTGGTGGAGGCCAACGGGTCTGCGCCGCTGGCCAGCGTCTACATCCGCGGGGTCGGGCAGCGCAATACGGGGGAGAACATCGACTCGGGTGTTGGTATCTACATCGATGATGTTTACCTGGGACGACCGGACGGCGCCTTGCTCGACCTGAACGATGTGCAGTCGGTGCAGGTCCTGCGCGGCCCGCAGGGCACGCTCTTTGGCAAGAACACCACCGGCGGTGCATTGGTGTTCACCACAAACAAGCCGGTGGAGGAGTTTGAGGGTTCGGTAGGTCTGCGGGTCGGCAATTATGATCGGTTGGACACGGAGTTCGTACTCAACGTGCCCCTGACTGACTCCGTCTGGACTCGCCTGTCCGGAGTCACGCGCAAGCGCGACGGTCAGATAGAGAACCTTTTCGACGGCGAAGACTACATGGACGAAGATCGGCAGAGCCTGATCTGGCAGACGCGTTGGGCGGCGAGCGAGGACCTGACGCTGGACCTGAACCTGAACTGGGCGGATACCGACCAGAAGATGCGTCCCCAGAAGTGCGTCAATGTTGAGGGCGCCAATGGCTGGCAGGCAGCGCTGTTCAATGCGATAGCCATCGGCCCCGCCACGGGCCGCACCCTGGCCGATTTCTGTGAGGAAGCGGCGCAGGCCGGCGGCGGCGACCCGCGCACGGTGATATCGGACCTCGGGGGCGATTACAAGGCGGAAAATCGCGGAGCTTCACTGGTGGCCGAATGGGCCATCAACCCGGACCTGTCATTCAAAAGTATCAGCGCCTATCGCTACACCGAAGCCTCACAAAACGACGAACTGGACCACACCGGTATCCCGTTCCTGCACCGCACCAACACCGTGCACCCGCAGGGCGGTGCCGGTGAAAGTGACCAGTACAGCCAGGAGTTTCAGCTCATTGGCAGTGCCTTTGACGACCGCATGCAGTACGTCAGCGGCCTGTTCTGGTTTGAAGAGGAGAGTGGCGGCCGCCAGAGTATCAGTTTCCTCGGGCCCTTCGCCCCGGCCATCGCCAACCTGTTTTTCCTTAACATCTCGCCCAGCAGCCTGACTGCGAAGAACGATGCCATTGCGGCCTACGCGCAGGTGGAGTGGGAGTTCACCCCGCAGTGGCGTACCACCCTCGGCCTGCGCTATACGGACGAAAGCCGCGACCTGCGGGTGCAGGACTACAGTATTGATGCCAGCACGCTGGATGCCAATGGCGGCCCGGCCATCCCCGTGGGCGGCGGCCTGTTCGTCGTGCAGCGCCCGGGCTTTGAGTACAACCCGGCCTTCGTGCTGGAGGAAAGCGAGGTGCGCCAGCGCAAGGTTTCCAACAGTGACGTGACACCCATGGCCAGTATCCAGTACCTGATTGGCGACAGCGACTGGCTGGACCAGGGCAGCCTGTATCTCACCTACAGCGAGGGCTTCCTGTCTGGCGGTCTCTCGGAGTCGCCCACGGGAGAGCTGGAGCCCTTTGAGCCCGAGGAAGTGGAGAATATCGAGCTGGGCTTCAAGCTGGATTTACTGGATCGCCGGCTGCGGCTGAATGGCGCGTTTTTCTACAGCGACTACACCAACCGTCAGTTGACAACGCTGGTGATCAACCCGGAGGTGAATTCGCCCTCGCCAGCCACCATCAATGCGGCCAAGTCGACCATCAAGGGCTTCGAACTGGAGACCACCTGGCTGGCGACGGATAACCTGATCATCGGTTTCAACGCCACCTTTACCGACGGTGAGATCAAGGAGTTCATGGACGAGCAGATCAGGATTGCCGACACCAGTGTGCCGCCGGCGGCGGGCTGCGTGCGCGCCGACCTGAGCCTTATCCAGGTCGATTCCTGCCCCAACGACCGCTCCAGCGAGAATCTGCCCCGCCTGCCTGAGCAGAGCTACCTGCTCTCTGCCCAGTACGCGCTGGACACCGCCTGGGGGACCTTCCTGCCGCGCATCCAGGCCAGTTGGAAGTTCGATATGGAGTTCTGCTTTGATGCGTTGAGTTGCACGACGGGTCTGTGGTTCGAAGATGAACAGTTCGAGCTGAGCGCACGTCTGGGATGGACCTCCACCGATGAGCGCTGGAGCGCTTCGCTGTATGGTACCAACCTCACCGACGAGGACTACATCAACGGCGGTATCGCGCTGGTTGAGTCTTCGGGCACAGGGGGGGTTGCCGTGGCGCCGCCGCGTATGTACGGGGCCGAAATTCAGTACCGCTTCTAGGCCTGCACCTGCAGCCCTCTCGCCAGTAGCGCAGCGACCGCATTTTCCACCCGGAGAATGCGGTCGCCCAGCGAGACCTGGCGACAGCCCGCCGCCAGCAGTTTCTCTGCCTCGTAGGGTATGAAGCCGCCCTCCGGACCCACCACCAGCACCGTGTCGTCCTGTAGTTCCGCGGGTGCCAGTGGCGCAATGCCGGGATGCGCCAGCAGGGCACAGCGCCCGGCGATGATGTCCGGCAGCCGGTCCTCGACGAAAGGTTTGAAGCGGCGGTGTAGTAGCACCGGGGGAATGACGGTGTCGCGCGCCTGCTCCAGCCCCTGTAGCAGGTAATCCTCGATGACGGCGGCCCCGAGTACCGGCGTTTGCCAATAGCTTTTTTCTACACGGTAGCTGTTTATCAGGTGTATTTCGCGCGCGCCGAATTCGGCTGCCGTACGCAGGATGCGTCGCAGCATCTTCGGCCGCGGCAACGCCAGTACCAGGGTCACGGGCAGTTTCGCTGGCGCCGTATGGGTCAGGCTCACCTGCAGGGTGGCGCTGTGCGGGTCGATGGCCATCAGTTCGGCGGTGCCGACCCGGCCATCGATCTGCCCCACCTGCAGGGTATCGCCGGGTTTGGCCTGCAAAACCTGCCGCAGGTGCTGCGCGCGACGGCCGGTCACGCGCAGCTGGCCGTCGGCGGTGCATTCTCCGGCCTTGAAAAGCAGCAGGTTCACCGGGTGACTAGCCTGCCCACAGGTCGTAGTCGTCGGCGGCGGTGACCTCGGCCTCCACAAAGTCGCCGGGCTGCAGATCGGTAACGCCGTCGAGGTAGACCTTGCCATCGATCTCCGGGGCATCCGCGCTGGAGCGGCCGATAGCGCCCTGGTCGTCCACTTCATCTATGAGAATCTCAATCCGCCGTCCCACCTTAGCCTGCAACTTGGCGGCGCTGATCTCCTGCTGCAGTGCCATGAAACGGTCCCAGCGCTCCTGCTTGACGATATCGGGCACCTGGTCGGGCAGGTCGTTGGCGGGTGCGCCCGCCACCGGTGAGTACTGGAAACAGCCGACCCGGTCCAGCTGTGCTTCGCGCAGGAAGTCCAGCAGCGTTTCGAAATCGGCGTCGGTTTCGCCCGGGAATCCCACGATAAAGGTACTGCGCAGGGTGATGTCGGGGCAGACCTCGCGCCAGCGATGAATGCGCTCCAGCGACTTCTCTGCGGCGGCGGGGCGTTTCATGCGTTTCAGCACGCTGGGACTGCCGTGTTGAAAGGGGATATCGAGGTACGGGAGGATCCTGCCTTCGGCCATCAGCGGGAGTACGTGGTCCACATGTGGGTAGGGGTACACGTAATGCAGTCGCACCCAGATGCCGAACTCGGCCAGCCCCTCACACAGCGACTGCATGCTGGTTTTCATCGGCCGCCCATTCCAGAAACCGGTGCGGTATTTCAGGTCAACGCCGTAGGCGCTGGTGTCCTGGGAGATCACCAGCAGCTCGCGCACACCGGCGCGCACCAGCCGCTCGGCTTCTTCCATCACGTCACCGATGGGCCGACTCACCAGATCACCGCGCATATGCGGGATAATGCAGAAGCTGCAGCGGTGGTTGCAGCCTTCCGAGATTTTCAGGTAGGCGTAGTGCCGCGGTGTCAGCTTTATGCCCTGTGGCGGAACCAGATCCACGTAGGGATCGTGTACGGGGGTGTGCGGCACGTACTGGTGTACCGCGCTCACCACCTCTTCATAGGCAGCGGGCCCGGTTACGCTGAGGACTTTGGGGTGCAGTTCGCGGATGGCGTCGGCATCGGCGCCCTTGCCCATGCAGCCGGTGACAATCACCCTGCCATTTTCGCTCAGGGCTTCGCCGATGGCGTCCAGCGACTCCTGCTTCGCACTGTCAATGAAACCGCAGGTGTTTACCACCACCAGCTGCGCATCCTCATAGCTGGGCACAATGTCGTAGCCGTCCAGCTTGAGCTGCGTCAGGATGCGCTCCGAATCCACCAGGGCCTTGGGGCAGCCCAGGCTGACGAAGCCGATGGTTTTCTTGTCCGCGTTGCTCATGATGTCACCCGTGGCTGCCGTCTGCGTGGCGCGTTGAAGGTCCCGGCGAGAGGGTCAGCTGCCGGTTGGGATGGTGTTGTCAATGAGGCGCGATGATACCTGATAGCCCGCCGGTCTGCAGAGGGAAATGCGCGAAAAGTGGGCGCTCTAGAATGCCTGGCTGGCCTGTCTGGCGATGCTGCTGGTACGCAATTCCCGCTGCAGCTGCTGTTGCAACAGTAGTCCGTCGTCCCGGTTGAGAAACTCGCCCACCCGGATGCTCTCGCCGGAGCTTTGCAGGCTCAGCGCCGGTGCGTCCCAGGGGTGGCGCTCCGGCTGTATGCTGAGCCCGGTGCGTTGGCGTGGAAACGCCCAGCTCTGGCGCGGCAGATAGAAACCCTTGTCGATACGCACCGTGGTTGCATCAAGGGTGATGACATGGCGGTATTGCAGTTTCCAGTTGACGTAATACAGGGAGCCGCCGAGTGCCGCGAGCTCCAGCCCGGCAAAGGGCAGGATGACCCAGGCACCCGCCAGGGCAAAACCGATACCGGCACCCAGTGAGGGCACCGCCAGCGCCAGAATGACCAGCTTGTTGGTTCGCCAGGTGGCAGACTGGTTGGGTTTGGCAATGATGGTTATGGTGTCACCATCGCAGCTGCGTACGACCACGTGTGGCGGCCTCTGAGGAATTTGCGACAGTCTAGTACAGTCGCGCCCCGCTGGCATGCATGTCCCTGTTTTGACCAGCGACAAAACCCCTGCGCGGCGCTGGGCGAGCGGTAACCCAGGCGCTACACTCCGGGTATGAGCAGACAGTCTTCCGCAATACTGATCAGTGCCGGGCAACTGGCGCAGGCGACGGACGCCACCATCGTCGATTGCCGGTTTGTCCTGGGCCAGCCCGACGCGGGTCGCGAGGCCTATTTGCGTGGCCATATTCCCGGTGCACATTACCTCGACCTCGAAAAGGACCTCTCGGCCCCCGTGGCGCGCCACGGGGGGCGCCATCCCCTGCCTGATGCCCGGCAGCTGACAGCCCGGCTCGCCTCGCTGGGGATCCATCCGGGCGCCCGGGTGGTGGCCTATGACGACGCCCGTTTCGCCTTTGCGGCCCGCTTCTGGTGGCTGTTGCGCGCACTGGGTTACCGTCCACCCGAGTTGCTGGATGGGGGTTATGCGGGCTGGCTGGCGGCCGGTGGTGCGGAGGAGCAGGCCATTCCGCAGCCTGAGCCCTGCGCGATGCCGACCGTGGAGCCTTACCGCGGTGTGGTGGATATCACCGCGCTCGCGTCGCTGCAGAGCGCCGGGTCACCCCTGTTGGACTCCCGGGATCCCGCCCGCTATGCCGGCCTCGAGGAGCCACTGGATCCGGTCGCGGGGCATATCCCCGGTGCGCTGAACCTGCCCTGGCAGGCGGTGTCCGATGCGCAGGGCTTCCTGCTGGATGATGCCCGCCTGTCTGCGCACTTTGCGGGGCTACCCGAGGGCAGGCCGCGCGTGGTGTACTGCGGCAGCGGCGTAACGGCCTGCGTCAATCTGTTTGCCCTGGCCCGCGCAGGGGATGAAAGCGCGCTGCTGTATGCCGGCAGCTGGTCGGACTGGTGCAGCCATTTGGTGGCTGATGAGTAGTCTAGAAGTCGGCGGGGCAGGCTTCCTGTAGCCAGTCTCCGGTGGTCGGGTGCGTAAAGCCTAGCTCCGTGGCGTGCAGCAGGAGCCGGGGCGCCATGGCCAGTGCCGCCTCGTGGGCGTACATGTCACAGCCGAGAATCGGGTGGCCGAGTTCCCGACAGTGGATGCGCAGCTGGTGTGAACGCCCGGTTTGGGGCATCAGCTGCAGCCGCGTGCGGTCTGCTTCGCGCGCCATCACCTCGAACCAGGTCACCGCCTCGCGCCCGGTCTCGAAGCAGATCTTCTGCAGCGGCCGGCGCTCCCAGTCACTGACGATAGGCAAGCTGATTTCACCCCGGTCGGGCTCCACGACGCCCCAGACCACGGCCTCGTAGCGCTTGTAGACCAGCCTTTCCTGAAACTGGCGGCTGAGGTGGGCATGGCAGGCGCGGTTCAGGGGTACCACCATGATGCCCGAGGTATCGAGGTCCAGACGGTGGACCATGCTGGCTCGGGGGTAGTCCTGCTGCAGCCGGCTGATCAGGCAGTCGCGGTTGAGGGGATGCCGCCCCGGCACGCTGAGGAGCAGGTGCGGCTTGCGCACCAGCAGCAGGTCGGCGTCGGCATACAGGATGCGAATCGGCTCCTGGCTGTGGGGCACCAGGTAGGGGGGCAGCTCGTCTTCGCTGCTCACATCTTCAGCCGCCCGCCTTGCCCAGTGCGCGCTGATAGGCGGCAATGGTAGTGGCGAGGCCGAGGCGCAGGGCATCGACAGTCAGCGCATGGCCGATCGACACCTCGAGCAAGCCCGGTACACGGCTGAACAGGGGCAGATTTTGCAGGTCGAGATCGTGGCCCGCGTTCACGCCCAGGCCCACCTCGGCCGCCGTCTCCGCCGCGCGGATGTAGCGCTGCAGTACGGCATCCACCTCGGCGCCCGCTGCGTAGGCCCGCGCATAAGCCTCGGTATACAGCTCAATACGGTCGGCGCCCACCTGCGCGGCGAGGCGGATCTGGGCCGGATCCGGATCCATAAACAGGCTGGTGCGAATCCCCAGTGCCTTGAGTTCGGCGACCAGCGGCGCAATCTGCTCGCCGTCCCGTTGCAGGTCAAAGCCGTGATCGGAGGTCAGCTGGTTGTCGCCGTCCGGCACCAGCGTCGCCTGAGCCGGGCGAATTTCACGCACCAGCGCCATGAAGCCGGGGTAGTCGCTGACACCCGCGCGATCACTCTTGCGCGGGCCGGTCATGGGGTTGCCCTCGATGTTGAATTCCACGGTGAGCATAGCCGCCAGATCGTGGCAATCCTGCACCCGGATATGGCGCTGGTCGGGCCGCGGGTGGACGGTAATGCCGTCGGCCCCGGCGTCAATGCACAGCTGGGCGTGCAGGGGAATATCGGGGTTGCGGGTATCGCGTGAATTGCGGATCAGCGCGATCTTGTTCAGGTTGACGCTGAGTGCGGTCATTCGCTGGTCTTGCGCTGGACGCTGTGTATCAGAATGGGTTCTACCGGCACGTCCTGGAAACCCGCCCACTGGCGCACCGGGCTGGAGGCAATGTAGTCCACCACCGACATGCCCTCGATCACCTCGCCAAATACCGTGTAGCCAACCTGGCCCGGCGACCAGTCCAGCTGCAGGTTGCTGCGCTGGTTGATGAAGAATTGCGCCGTCGCCGAATCCGGGTCGGAGGTGCGTGCCATGGCGATGGTCCCGCGGATATTGTGCAGCCGGTTGCGGGATTCATTGACAATCGGCTCGCCGGTCGCCTTTTCCGTCATGTCGGGCAGAAAGCCCCCGCCCTGAATCATGAAGTTGGGAATGACGCGATGAAAAATGGTGCCGTCGTAGTGCCCGCTGTCCACATAGGACAGGAAGTTGGCTACGGTCAGTGGTGACTTGTCCGGGAACAGACGCAGCGTGATGTTGCCCTCGCTGGTACTGATCGTCACCAGCGGGGCGTTGGGCCCCGGCTCCTGTGACCAGGCGGGGTTGAGCGCCAGCAGCAAGGCGATCAACAGGCTGAAAACAGCTTTCATCAGTGTGGTCTCCGTTGGGGGCTCAGGGATTGGGGCGCTCAGGCCCAGCCATCGTTGCGGCGGCGTTTGGGCCACAGACGCGGTACCACAAGGGTGATGACCACCCCCAGCAGCACAGCCAGTGCGCCGTCAATAAAGGCGCTGCTGCGCAGGTTTTCCTGCAGCCGCTGGTTCTCGGCACCGAGCATGTCAGCCTGCGCCCGCAGGTTCTCGACATCTTCCACCAGGCGCCGGTTCTCGGCGTCCAGTTCCAGCGAGCGTCCCGATATCTGCTTCAGCTGCGCGAGTTCCTCGGTCACCGCCTGCAGCGTACCGTCGGCGCTGTCGATGCTGCTCTCCAGCTCCCCGCGAACCTCCTTCAGCTGGTTCAGCTCCGCGGTCAGGCTGGCGTTTTCCTCTGCCAGCTGCTCCGCCCTCGTGCGCGCTGAATCCACCAGGGTCTTGGCCGGTACGGTGCTCATCAGGTATTGCGACCGCACCCAGCCGGTGGTGCCGCCGTCCGTGGTGATTTCCGCCCAGGTGCCGTCCTCTGACTCACGGCTGACGGTGAGCCGGGTGCCGGACGGAATGCCACGGTGGATAATTCGGAACTCATTGCCGGCGCCGCTGCGCACGGGAATGTACTGGGTATCGCTGATGTAGCGGATATCCTGTGCCAGCGCGGCGGCGCTGCCCAGGATCGCGAGCAGGGAAACAATCAGGAAATGCTGCAAAACGTGGGTCCTTCTCTGCAGTCGGTGGTCAATCGCGCAGTTTACCATCGCCCGCGGCTCAGGGCAGCACGCGTTTGTAGGGCTTGACGATCACCTGGCGGAATACGCCGGCGGCCATGTAGGGGTCACTGTCCGCCCAGGCCTGTGCCGCTTCCAGGCTGTCGAAATCGGCGATGATGAGGCTGCCTGTGAAGCCCGCAGCTCCCGGTTCCTCGGTATCCAGTGCCGGGTGCGGGCCGGCAGCCAGCAGGCGACCCTCATCCACGAGATGCTGGATGCGTGACAGGTGGGCCGGTCGTGCGGCCTGGCGCAGAGGCAGGCTGTCGTCAACGTCCTCACACATAATGGCGTAGAGCATGGCGTGGTTTACTCCTGGCTTTCAGCCGGCTGGTCTTTCAGGTGGGGTGCCACCATCCAGGCCGTCAGCCCGGTGAGCAGCACTGTGAACAGTATCGCGGAGTACAGCTTGTAGCTCACCCAGGTGGCCTCGCTGTAGCCGTAGGCAACGACCAGGTTCAGTGCGCCGACCACGCTGAAGTGGGCGACCCAGAGCAGGTTGAGCCGGGTCCACACGCGGTGCGGCAGCTGGATCTGGCTGCCCAGCGTGCGCTCCATCAGGTTGCGTTTGCCGATGAACTGGGACGCGGCAAAGGCCAGCGCCAGTGCCCAGTTGAAAATGGTCGGTTTCCACATGATGAACAGTTCGTTGTGCAGCAGCAGCGTGGCTGCGCCAAAACCGCAGACGGCGAGACCGACCCACAGCAAACGTTTTTCCAGCTGTCGGGTAATGGCCCAGGTCAGCAGCAGTTGCAGCACGGTGGCGGCCATCAGCACCGCAGTGGCGGTGAAGATGCCGTCGATGGTGTGGCTCCAGCCATACAGCGTGACGGTATCTCCATCCATCTGGTAGACGATGAAGAACAGCGCGATGGGGAGAAATTCCAGCAGTTGTCTCATGAAATCAGCCTGGCCCTGACATGTTAGGATGGACGCTGTCGGCGGCAGGGCCTACCTGCACTGTGCGCCAGCCGTTTCTGCGATCCCGGAGTGTAGTGTCTGTGTTGATCGACTTCCATACCCACACCACCGCATCTGACGGTGCCCTGTCGCCTGCTGCCTTGCTGCAGCGGGCACGTGACAGGGATATACGCCTGCTGGCGATAACCGATCACGACACCGTGGCCGGATACCAGGCGGCGGTCGCGCAGTATAACCCCTCGGGGAACGCGTTGCGCCTGGTGCCCGGTGTGGAATTGTCCTGTGTGTGGTCTGGTGTCACGGTGCACGTGGTGGGGCTTGGCATGGACTGTGAACACCCGGTTTTCGTCGCGGGGCTGGCGCGGCTTGCGGCGGCCCGCACCGAGCGTGCCCGGGTGATTGGCGAGCGGCTGGCGAAGCTGGGTTTCCCGGGCGCGCTGGAGGGCGCCCTTCAGGAGGCGGGCGCAAGCCAGGTGGGTCGTCCGCACTTCGCTGCCTGGATGCTGGCCCGCGGGCATGTCGATAGCCTCACCAGGGCCTTTGATCGCTACCTGGGCAGGGGCAAACCGGGCGACGTCAAGGCCTTCTGGCCCGAGCTTGCGGAAGTCACCGCCTGGATTGTCCAGGCCGGGGGGGTCGCGGTGCTGGCGCATCCGCTCAAATACGCATTGACGCGCAGCAAACTGCGTCGGCTGGTGGCGGATTTCGTGGCGGCCGGCGGATCGGCGGTGGAAATACTCAACGGTCGCCAGACCCCGGATCAGAGCCGCCAGTTGCGCCTGCTTGCCCTGGAGGCCGGGCTCGAGGTCTCCGCCGGCAGCGATTTCCACCAGGAGTCCTCCTGGGGCGCCGAAGTGGGTGTAGAATTGCGGCATCTCGGCGGTCTGCGCGGTGTCTGGCAGCGGTGGCTGCCGCCCCAGGACTGTCCGTCAGTGGAGGTTACGTGAGCCAGTTTTTTCAGATTCACCCGGAAAATCCGCAGGCGCGACTGATTCGCCAGGCGGCGGACATTGTGCGCGGCGGGGGCGTTGTGGTGTACCCCACGGACTCGGCCTATGCGCTGGGTTGCCACATCGGTGACAAGGCCGCCCTGGACCGTATCCGGCGCATCAGGCGCCTCGATGATCGGCACAACTTTACCCTGGTGTGCCGCGATCTCTCGGATATCGCCAATTACGCGCGTGTCGACAATACGGTGTACCGCCTGTTGAAAGCCTGCACCCCAGGCGCCTATACCTTCATCCTGCGTGCGACATCGGAGGTGCCGCGCCGGCTGATGCACCCCAAACGCAAGACCGTAGGACTGCGTATCCCGGACAACGCGGTGGCCATGGCCCTGCTGGCGGATCTTGGAGAGCCGATGATGAGTGTAACGCTGATCATGCCCGGCGATGAGCTGCCGCTGATTGATCCCTATGAGATCCGCGACGTGCTGGAGCACGAGGTCGATCTGGTGATTGACGGCGGTTACTGTGGGCTGGAGCCGACTACTGTGGTCGATCTGGCCGACGACCTGCCGATCATCCTGCGCGCCGGCAAGGGCGATGTGACGCCATTCCAGGTCTGATCGGGTATACTCACAGCCTTCTCAGGCACAGGATGTTTCGTGAACGATTCCACGCCGGCCGCGCCCGCCACCGACAGCCCCTCACCAGCAAGGCCACAGCAGGGGGAGATGCCCTTTGCCGTGGTGTTGGGCAAGGCGATGACCGAGCTGCCCAGGGACCTGTATATCCCGCCCCAGGCATTGGAAGTGTTCCTCGAGGCCTTCGAAGGGCCGCTGGATCTTCTGCTCTACCTGATACGGCGCCAGAACCTGGATATCCTCGAGATCGATGTCTCGGAAATCACCGAGCAGTACATGCGCTATGTTGAACTCATGGATGCCATGCAGTTCGAACTCGCGGCCGAGTATTTGTTGATGGCCGCGGTGCTGGCGGAAATCAAGTCGCGGATGCTGTTGCCCCGCGCCGTCGATGTGGACGAGGATGAAGAGGACCCGCGAGCCCAGCTGATTCGCCGTCTGCAGGAGTACGAGCGCTTCAAGAAGGCGGCCGAGGATATCGAGGAGATGCCGCGGCTGGAGCGGGATACCTGGGTTGCCAGTGCCGAGCCGCCGGACCTTGAGCGTGCGCGCCCCGACCCGGACGTGGACATGCGAGAACTGCTGCTGGCCCTCAGCGAAGTGCTGCGGCGCGCCGACATGTTCGAGAGCCACCATATCCAGCGCGAGGCACTGTCGACGCGCGAGCGCATGTCAGAGGTGCTGGAAAAACTGTCGGGGCGCCAGTTCGTGCCGTTCGTGTCGCTGTTCTCTGCCCGCGAGGGTCGACTTGGCGTGGTGGTGACCTTTCTCGCCGTGATGGAACTGATCAAGGAGGCCCTGGTGGAAATTGTGCAAACCGAGAACTTCGGCCCCATTCACGTCAAGGCGAGGTCCGAATAATGTCCGAATCGGCATCCATGCTGGTCCAGATTATCGAGGGCGCCCTGCTCGCCGCTGGCCGTGCACTCACGGTGGCGCAACTGGGCGAGCTGTTTGAAGAGGCTGAGCGCCCCTCGGCGGTCGAAATCCGGGAAGCGCTGGCGGTGGTCAGCGAGCGCTGCGAGGATCGCGGCTTTGAACTGTGTGAGGTCGCCAGCGGCTTCCGTTTCCAGGTGCGACAGTCGCTGAGCCCGTGGGTGGCGAGGCTGTGGCAGGAGCGCCCACAAAAGTATTCGCGCGCGCTGCTGGAGACCCTGGCGTTGATTGCCTACCGGCAACCCATCACGCGGGGTGAAATCGAGGAGATCCGCGGCGTCGCGGTGAGTTCGAACATCATCAAGACGCTGCACGAGCGCGACTGGATTCGTGTCGTCGGGCACCGCGATGTGCCCGGTCGCCCCGCCATGTATGCCACCACGCGGCAGTTTCTCGATTATTTCAACCTGAAGAACCTCGACCAGTTGCCGGCGTTGGCGGAAATCCGTGACCTCGAGACCCTGAACGCCGAGCTGGGCTTCAGTGAACCCCTGGCCGCGGCCAACGACGCAGCGGACCAGGCAGCCGAGCCGGCATCCGCAGAGCCGCCGTCGGCGGCGGTGGGCGCGGAGGACGACAGCTCGGATGTCGGCGACAGTGACAGTTCAGAGGCAGCCGATCCGCTTGCGCCGGGTGGCGCGCAATGAGCCGTCGGCGCGTATCGGCGCCCGGCGACACGCCTCATGCCGAGGCGGCCGGTACCGTTGCCGGCGAAAAGCTGCAGAAAGTACTGGCGCGTACGGGGCTGGGCTCGCGCCGCGAGATGGAGCGCTGGATAGAAGAAGGCCGGGTTGAGGTGGAGGGGCGCCGCGCCTCTCTCGGCGACCGTGTTTCCGGCCGCGACCGCATCAGCATCGATGGCAAGCCACTGGAGGCCGCACCGGCGGAACAGACGCGCTGCATCATCTACCACAAGCCCACTGGCGAGGTGTGCAGTCGCAAGGACCCACAGGGTCGGCGCACGGTGTTCGAGCGCCTGCCGAAGCTGAAATCCGGGCGCTGGATATCCATTGGTCGCCTGGATTTCAACACCTCCGGCCTGTTGCTGTTCACCACAGATGGTGAACTCGCCAATGCGCTGATGCACCCGTCGTCGAACATTGAGCGCGAGTACATGGTGCGCGTAATGGGCGCGGTCGACGAGGATATCCTGCAGCGTCTGCTCGACGGCGTCATGCTGGAGGACGGGGCGGCGCGCTTCACCGACATCCAGGACGGCGGCGGTGATGGTATCAACCACTGGTATTACGTGGTGTTGATGGAGGGTCGCAACCGCGAGGTGCGCCGCCTGTGGGAGTCCCAGGGGCTTACCGTGTCGCGGCTCAAGCGCGTCCGCTACGGCAACGTGTTCATTCCGTCCCGCGTCAAGCAGGGCCAGTGGGCCGAACTTGAGCCGAAAGAAGTCAAGGGGCTGTACGAGCTGGCGCATCTACCGGTCAAGCAGGTCAAGCGCAACACGGTCAAGGAAAAGGAAGTCATGGAACGGCAGTTCGGCAAGCGCAAGGCGCCGGCCGCGAACGCTGGCCGCAAGCCGCCTCGCCGGCCGCAAAAGAGCCGTTAACGCGCCGCCGGCGTCAGCCCTGCGCGCTGAAGGCCGCGCCCGTCACCCCGCAGCTGTCATCACCCATCAGGTACAGGTACAGCGGCATGATGTCTGCCGGCGACGGGTTCGTGGTCGGTACCTCCGCAGGGTAGGCGGTGCGGCGCATGGCGGTGTTGGTGGCCCCCGGGTTCAGGCTGTTGACCCGCACGCGCGAGGTGTTTTCCAGTTCGTCTGCCAGCACCTGCATAAACCCCTCAGTCGCGAACTTCGACACCGCGTAGGCGCCCCAGTACGCACGTCCGCGACGACCCACTCCCGATGAGGTCATGACAATGGACGCCTGCGGTGCCTGTTCCAGCAGCGGTAGCAGGGCCCGGGTGAGCAGAAACGGCGCGTTGACATTGACCTGCATGACGTCCGACCAGGCCCGCCAGGAGGCATTCGCGATCGGGCGCCGCTCCCCCAGCACGCTGGCGTTGTGCAGCAGGCCATCCAGGCGGCCAAAGGTGCTTTCGATGGCCCCCGCCAACCCCGCATAGTCATCTTCTGTCGCCGTCGCCAGATCCATCGGAAACAGCGCCGGCTGCGGGCCACCTTCGCGCTCTATCGCATCGTAAACCGCCTCGAGTTTTTCCTGGGTGCGGCCCAGCAGGATAACCGTGGCGCCGTGGCGCGCGAACCGCTCAGCTGCAGCGCGCCCTATGCCGTCACCGGCTCCGGTGATGAGAATGGTCTTGTCGACGAGCAGGTCCGGCGCCGGTGTGTAGTTGTCGGGGAGTCCTGGGCCGTTCATGTACTGTCCTCAAGCGGGTAGGTGGGTACCGAGAATCAGGGGCGCGAGGTCTCTGCTGCTGCTCACGCTCGCGTCTGCGCCCCACAGAGTGGGGTTGTCATCGGCCTCGATGTAGCCATACAGGGCGGCCACGGTGTACATGCCGGCGCGCCGGCCGGCTTCGATATCGCGCTGATGGTCGCCAATATAGATGGCCTGTTCGGGTTGGCAGCCCAGCTCCGCACAGTTGCGCAGCAGGGCCTCCGGGTGTGGTTTGCGCTCGCGAACGTCGTCGGGGCAGACCAGGCTGCCAATGGACGGCTGGAGGTCGAGGCGCGCCATCAGGGGCGCGGCAAAGGCGCGCGGCTTGTTGGTGGAGACGCCCCAGGCGATGCCGCGCTCGGCCAGTGCGCCGAGCAGCGCGGGAATGCCGGGATACGGCCGGGCGCTGCTGCCCAGCACCTCCGCGTACAGGGCGAGCAGGCGCTGCCGCTGGGCCTCGAATTCCGGGTCTGTTTCTACCGTGCCGAGGGCGAGTGTGACCAGGGCGCGTGCGCCGTTGGACACACTGGCGCAGATACGCGCCGCCTCCAGTGGCGGCAGCCCGTGTTCGGCCCGCAGGGCCTGCACCACCACGACGAATTCGCTGGCGGTATCGACTAGTGTGCCGTCCAGGTCGAACAGCACCGCGCGCAGGTTATCCGGACGCGGCGGGCTCATGCCGCTGGCTTGCTGGCGCGCAGCATATAGTTGACCGAGACATCGCGCTCGTGCAGCCGGTACTGGCGGGTAAGCGGGTTGTAGAGCAGACCGGTCATGCCTTCGACCCGCAGTCCGGCGGCGCGAACCCAGGCAGCGAGCTCCGAGGGTTTGATGAACTTGCTGTACTCGTGTGTACCCGCGGGCAGCAGCTTCAGCACGTATTCCGCGCCGACAATGGCAAAGGCAAAGGCCTTCGGATTGCGGTTGATGGTGGAGAAATACAGGCTGCCGCCGGGCTGCGCCAGCTCGGCGCAGGCCGCCACCACGGCTGACGGGTCGGGCACGTGTTCGAGCATCTCCAGGCAGCAGACCACGTCGTAGTGGCCGGGTTGCTCCGCGGCGAGCTCTTCGGCCGTCGCCTGCCGGTAATCCACCGCGACCCCGGATTCGAGCTGGTGAATGCGCGCCACGGCCAGGGGAGCCTCTCCCATGTCGATACCGGTGACGGTGGCACCGCGTTGTGCCATCGATTCGGCGAGTATGCCGCCGCCGCAGCCCACATCCACCAGCGTTCGGCCCGCGACAGGGGAGTGTTGATCGATGTAGTTGGCGCGCAGCGGGTTGATGTCGTGCAGGGGTTTGAATTCACTGTTCCGGTCCCACCAGCGCGAGGCGAGGGCCTCGAACTTGGCGATTTCCTGGGGGTCGACGTTGGCACGTGCAGTCATTGCTGTTGTCCCGTAATGCGTTGTTGCCAGTATTGGCTGCGCGATGCGATGGCGGCCAGGTCCAGCCCCTGCAGCTGGCGGTCGCGCAGGCGCAGTTGCCCGGCGATCCAGCTGTGGGTGACCTGGCTGCCGTTGCAGGCGTAGACCAGTTGTGAAAGCGGGTTGTAGAGGGGCTGGGTCTCGGGCCCGGTGAGGTCCACGGCGATCAGATCGGCCAGCTTGCCCTGTTCCAGGCTGCCGATCTGCTCTTCCAGTCCCAGGGCTCGCGCACCCCCCAGGGTAGCCATGTGCAGCGCCTCTGCCGCCGACAGCGCGCTGGCATCCTGGCTGGCCAGCTTCGCCAGCAGGGCGGCGCTGCGCATTTCGTCAAACAGATTCAGGCTGTTGTTGCTGGCGGCGCTGTCCGTGCCGAGCGCCACATTGACACCGGCGGCCAGCAGGCGTGTCACCGGGCAGGCGCCAGAGGCCAGCTTCATGTTGGACTTGGGGCAGTGCACAACGTGGGCGCCAGTCTCGGCGAGTAGCGCGATATCCTGCTCCCCGAGGTCTGTCATGTGGACACATTGTGTGCGTGGCCCCAGCAACCCCAATCGGTACAGGCTGTCCAGGGGGCGCTCCCCGTGAGCTTCCACGGCCTGCAGCACTTCGCCGCGTGTCTCATGCAGGTGGATCTGGATGCTGGTATCCAGTTCGGCGGCCAGCATGGCCACCTTGGCCAGGTTGGGGTGGCTGACGGTGTAGGGTGCGTGGGGGCCGAAGCCGACGCTGACCAGGCTGCTGTGCTTCACTGCATCCCGCAGCGCCAGCCCCTTGCTGATGTATTCATCCGCCTCCCGCGCCCAGGGGGTGGGGAAGTCGAGCACCGGAAAACTGATCTGACAGCGCATGCCCATGCGCTGGGCCGTGCGTGCGCAGGCGTCGGGGTAGAAATACATGTCGGAAAAGGTCGTGGTGCCGGCACGCAGCATCTCGGCGATGGCCAGCGCCGCCCCATCGGCGACAAACTCCGCGCTGACATGACGGCCTTCGGCGGGCCAGATATGCTGCTCCAGCCACGGCATCAGCGGCAGGTCATCGGCGTAGCCACGCAGCAGACTCATGGCGGCATGGCCGTGGGCGTTGACCAATCCCGGCAGCAGGGCGTGACCAGGCAGCTCGAACACGTCTGTCGCGGACAGACGCGTCGCATCTGTCCGCGGCACGATTGCCACAATGCGGTCATCGCGAATCGCCAGGCTGTGGTTTTCCAGCACCTGGCCGGTGGGCGCCACGGGTATGATCCAGCCCGGGTGGATAAGGGTGTCTACTGTCTCGGCGGGCGCGCTCATGAGGCCTCGATCGGGGGCTTTCAGCCAGGGATTTGCGGTTTCGTGCCCGGGGCGTCGCACCGCAGTTTGCATTGGTTTCCCAGTATAACCGGAATTCGCCGATTGCCGCCCGAACGGCCGCCATAATCTGCAAAAACATGGCGACAAAGTGGCTTCTGCCGTATAATTCGGGGTTTGTGCCGGGCGCTTGCCCTGGCCCGGTAAGCGGGCCCCCAGCCCGGCCCGAGTTCGCCCTGGCGCCGTGCCGTGGCGGCTCCCCGCAGTCATACAAGGAAGCTGTTGTACATGGGTGAATTAGCCAAGGAAATTCTTCCCGTCAATATCGAGGACGAGCTCAAACAATCGTACCTCGACTATGCGATGAGCGTGATTGTCGGGCGCGCGCTGCCTGATGTCCGCGATGGACTGAAACCGGTTCACCGCCGGGTACTGTTCGCCATGAACGAGTTGAACAACGACTGGAACAAGGGTTACAAAAAATCCGCCCGCGTGGTCGGTGACGTGATCGGTAAATACCACCCGCACGGCGATTCCGCTGTCTACGACACCATCGTGCGCATGGCGCAGCCCTTCTCCATGCGTTACATGCTGGTCGACGGCCAGGGCAACTTCGGCTCTGTGGACGGCGACTCCGCAGCCGCCATGCGGTACACCGAGATCCGCATGCGCAAGATTTCCCATGCCATGCTGGCGGATCTCGACAAGGAAACCGTCGATTTTGTCGATAACTACGACGGTACCGAGCGCATCCCGGTTGTGCTGCCCACCAAGGTGCCCACCCTGCTGATCAACGGCTCTTCGGGTATCGCCGTCGGCATGGCCACCAATATACCGCCCCACAACCTGCGCGAAGTGGTAGGCGGCTGTCTGGCCCTGATGGCCAACCCGGATATCACCGTCGATGAGCTGATGGAGTTCATCCCCGGTCCCGATTTCCCCACCGGCGGCATCATCAACGGCCGTGCCGGCATCATCCAGGCCTACCGCACCGGGCGCGGGCGTATCTATGTGCGCGCCAAGGCCGAAGTGATCCACGAGGAAAAGAAGGGGCGGGATGTCATTATCATTCACGAAATCCCCTACCAGCTGAACAAGGCGCGCCTCATCGAGCGCATTGCCGAGCTGGTGAAAGAAAAGAAGATCGAAGGTATCTCGGAGCTGCGCGACGAATCGGACAAGGATGGCCTGCGCGTGGTCATCGAGCTGCGCCGCGGCGAAATCGGCGATGTGGTGTTGAACAATCTGTACGCGCAGACCCAGCTGCAGTCGGTGTTTGGCATCAACATGGTGGCCCTGGTGGACGGGCAGCCGCGGGTGCTCAACCTCAAGGAGATCATCGAGGCGTTTATCCGCCATCGCCGCGAGGTGGTGACACGGCGCACGGTCTACCTGCTGCGCAAGGCGCGCGAACGCGGTCATATCCTGGAAGGCCTCGCGGTGGCGCTGGCCAACATCGACGAAGTGATCGAGCTGATCAAGTCGTCGCCGAGTTCCTCCGAGGCGCGTGAAAAACTGATCGCTGCCGCCTGGGCCCCGGGCGATGTCCTGGCGATGCTGGAGCGCGCGGGGGAGGACGCCTGCCGTCCGGACGAACTGGAACCGCAATACGGCCTGATAGACGGCCAGTATCACCTGTCACCCGTGCAGGCCCAGGCCATCCTCGACCTGCGACTGCATCGCCTCACCGGGCTGGAACACGAAAAGCTGCTCAACGAGTACGATGAAAAGTTGCGCGAAATCGCTGACTATCTGGAGATTCTCGCCGACCCGGATCGCCTGAAGCTGGTGATTCGCGAAGAGTTGGAGGAACTGGTTACCGAGTTCGGTGACGACCGCGTGACTGAAATCAGTGCCTCGCAGCACGACCTCACGGTTGAGGACCTGATCACCGAGGAGGACAGGGTGGTCACCATCAGTCACCTCGGTTACGCCAAGACACAGCCGCTCTCGGACTACCAGGCCCAGCGTCGCGGTGGCACCGGCCGCTCTGCCACGGCGGTGAAGGACGAGGACTTTGTCGAGCATCTGGTGATTGCCAGCACCCACGCAACCATTCTCTGCTTCACCGACCTGGGCAAGGTGTACTGGCTCAAGGTCTACCAGATTCCGCTGGCAACGCGTAATTCCCGCGGGCGCCCGATGGTCAATCTGTTGCCGCTGGAGGTGGGAGAACGCGTCACCTCAATCCTGCAGGTGAATGAATACACGGAAGGCTGGTACATCTTTATGGCGACGGCCAACGGCACGGTGAAGAAAACCGCCCTGACCGACTTCGCGCGCCAGCGCAGTGTCGGGTTGCGCGCACTGGCCCTGGACGAAGGGGATGTGCTGGTGGGCACGGCGCTCACCGACGGTAGCTGCGACGTGATGTTGTTCAGTAGCGGTGGCAAGACGGTGCGTTTCCGCGAGGACGATGTGCGCGCCATGGGGCGCACGGCGCGCGGGGTGCGGGGTATCCGCCTGGATGAGGGCCAGCGCCTGATCTCTCTCATCGTGCCCAGGGAGGGAGGACGTATCCTCACGGTCACCGAGAACGGCTACGGCAAGCGCACTGAGGCCAGCGAGTTCCCCACCAAGGGGCGTGGTAACAAGGGCGTTATCGCCATGTCAACGAGCGCCCGTAACGGGGCTCTGGTGGGCGCCACCCAGGTGTTCGACGGCGACGAGCTGATGCTGATCTCCAATCAGGGCACCTTGGTGCGCACCCGCGCCGATGAGGTGTCCCTGCTGGGTCGCAACACGCAGGGCGTCAGAGTGATTCGCACCCGCACTGACGAGTACCTGGTCAGTGTGGAGCGGGTGGCCGAGCCTGAACTGGGTGCGGCTGACGATTCCGGGGAGGGCGGCGAGTAACTCGACCGTTTTCCCACCATCTCGAGGAAATGACTGAAATGACCCGCTTGTACAATTTTTGTGCCGGCCCGGCGGCCCTGCCTGAGCCGGTTCTGGAAACCGCCCGCGAGGACATGCTGGACTGGCACGGGCGCGGCCTGTCCGTGATGGAAATGAGCCATCGCAGCAGCGAATTTGTCGGCATCGCCGAGCGTGCGGAGGCTACACTGCGCAAGCTGCTGGCGATCCCCGACGAGTACGCCGTGCTGTTCCTGCAAGGGGGCGCGAGCCTGCAGTTTTCCGCGGTACCCCTGAACCTGATGCCAGAGGGCGGACGCGCCGACTACCTGAATACCGGGCAGTGGTCCAAGAAAGCCATTGCCGAGGGCAAGCGCTTCGGCTCGGTGAATGTGGCGGCCAGCGCCGAGGCGGGCAATTTCAGCTCGATACCGGCCCGGGACAGCTGGCAACTGTCTGCGGACGCAGCGTATTTTCACTACACCCCCAACGAGACCATCGGCGGCGTGGAGTTCCACTGGGTGCCTGACGTGGATGCACCGCTGGTGGCCGACATGTCCTCGACCATCCTGTCGCGGCCGGTTGATGTGTCACGTTTCGGCGTTATCTATGCGGGCGCACAGAAGAATATCGGGCCTGCAGGCCTGACCCTGGTCATCGTGCATCGCGACTTGCTGGGTCGCTCGCGCCCCCTGTGTCCAGTCATGCTCGACTGGAAAACGGCGGCGGACAACGATTCGATGTACAACACGCCCCCCACCTTCGCGCTCTACCTCGCGGGGCTGGTGTTTGACTGGTTGCAGGAGCTTGGCGGGCTAACGGCCATGGCGGAGCTCAACCGGCGCAAGGCGGATAAGCTCTATGCTGCCATCGACAACAGCGCGTTCTATGCCAACCCGGTGGAGGTCGCCAGCCGTTCGCAGATGAATGTTCCCTTTACCCTGGCTGATGCCAGCCTCGACAAGCTCTTCCTGCAACAGTCTGCCGAGGCCGGCCTGCTCAACCTGGCCGGGCACCGCTCTGTCGGCGGGATGCGCGCCAGTATCTACAATGCGGTGCCGGAGGCGGCAGTTGATGCGCTTATCGCTTTCATGCAGGATTTCGAGCAACGTAACGGCTGACACGGCGGCACTCTGATGGCAGATACCAGGGATCTCGATCAGGTCAGGGCGGACATTGACGCCATTGACCGTGAAATCCAGAACTTGATCCAGCGCCGCGCCCAGTGTGCCCAGCGCGTCGCCGACATCAAGCTGGAGGAAGTGCTGGCACTGCGCAATCGGGGTGAAGCCGCGGCGGAGGTGGTGTATTACCGGCCGGAGCGCGAGGCACAGGTACTGCGCCGCATCATCGAACGCAATGGCGGCCCCCTCGAGGGCACCGCAGTGGCGCACATCTTCCGCGAAATCATGTCTGCCTGCCTCGCCCTGGAGCGCCCTCTGCAGGTGGCCTACCTGGGCCCTGAGGGCACGTTCACCCAGGCGGCAGCGCTCAAGCACTTTGGGCATGCCGCGCTCTGCGTGCCACAAAACACCATCGATGGCGTTTTTGCACAGGTGGAATCTGGCGAGTGCAACTACGGCGTGGTACCGGTGGAGAACTCCACGGAGGGCATGGTCAGCCATACGCTGGACAACTTCATGGATTCGCCGTTGAAGATATCCGGCGAAGTCGAAATGCGTATCGTGCACCACCTGCTGGTCGCCCCCGGCACTGCAGAGTCCGACGTCACGCGGATCTGTGCGCATCAGCAGGCACTGGCGCAGTGCCGCAACTGGCTGGACACACACTGGCCCCGGGTTGAGCGCGAGGCCGTGAGTAGCAACGGTGAGGCGGCGCGCCTGGCAGCCACGACGCCGGGCGTTGCGGCTGTTGCGGGTGACATGGCGGCGGAACTGTACCACCTGGATCGCCTGGCGGAACACATCGAGGATTATCCCGACAACACCACCCGCTTCCTGGTCGTGGGGCGTGAGGAAGTGCCGCCCAGTGGGCGCGACAAGACCTCACTGATCGTGTCCAGCCGCAACAAGCCGGGTGCACTGTTTACCCTGCTGGACCCCTTCCGTCGCGCCGGCGTCAGCCTGACCCGCATCGACACCCGTCCTTCGCGCACGGAAAAATGGGCCTATGTGTTCTTCATCGAGTTCGAAGGGCATATGCAGGATGAGGTGATCCGCAGCATCGTCGCCGACCTGGAAGAACAGTCCATCCTGCTCAAGCCCCTGGGCTCCTACCCGCAGGCGGTTCTCTAGCCATGGCGCAGTCGGGAGCCGGAGCGGCGGCTGCGCGACCCACTGTGGTCGTGCTCGGACTGGGCCTGATTGGCGGATCGCTGGCCGCAGCCCTGCGTGGCAACGGTTTCGCGGCGGCCTGTATCGGCTGGGGGCACCGCGAGGCCTCGCTGCGGCGGGGCGTGCAGATGGGTGTTATAGACCGGTACACACTGGTACTGGAGGAGGCGGTGGACGCCGCGGATATTCTGGTGATTGCCACGCCCACCCTGATTGCGGAGGAGATGCTGGAGCGTATCCTGCCCCGGTTGCGCGATCGCGCCCGGCCTCCGGTCATCACCGATGTCGCCAGCGTCAAGGGCAGTCTGCAGCGCGCGGCGGAGCGTGTCTGGGGGTCGATGCCGCCGCGGCTGGTGTTGGGTCACCCGATCGCCGGCTCCGAGCGCAGCGGTGTCGAGGCCTCGAATGCCGGACTGTTCGAGAAGCATCGGGTTATTCTGACGCCTGTGGCCGCCAACGACCCTTCAGCGGTGGAACTGGTGCGCGCCATGTGGGCGAGCACCGGTGCCGAGGTGGTTGATATGGCGGTCGCGGATCACGACCGGGTGCTCGCGGCGACCAGTCACCTGCCCCATGTCCTCGCCTACGCGCTGGTGGATGCACTGGCGCGCAGCGATGCCAGCGATGATATCTTCCGTTTTGCCGCGGGCGGTTTTCGTGACTTCACGCGCATTGCCTCCAGCGACCCGGTGATGTGGCGGGACATTGCCATTGCCAACAGGCCGGCGCTGCTGCAGTCTATGGACCTGTTTACCACGCATCTTGATGAACTACGCGCAGCAATTGAGGCCGGTGACGGCGATGCATTGCTGCAGACGTTTTCCCGCGCCAAGGCCGCGCGCGATGAATTCGCCGCCCTGTTGGCGGCACGTGGCCAGTCGGTCACCTGAGCCAGAGAACGCCAGAGAGAATCCCGCATGGAATTTCAGTTAATGCCCGGTGGTGTCATCAGCGGCGAAGCCCGCGTCCCCGGGGACAAGTCCATTTCACACCGGTCCATCATGCTGGGTGCGCTGGCAGAGGGCACCACACGGGTGAGCGGGTTTCTCGAGGGTGAGGATGCGCTGGCTACTGTGGCGGCGTTCCGCGCCATGGGTGTGTCAATTGAAGGCCCCGAGGAGGGGAGAGTGGTCATCCACGGTGTCGGGCTGCACGGCTTGCAGGCGCCATCGGGAGCGCTGGACATGGGGAATTCGGGTACCAGTATCCGTCTCCTCAGCGGCTTGCTGGCGGGTCAGCCGTTTGATAGCGAATTGACTGGCGACGTTTCCCTGTGCAAACGGCCCATGGGCCGCGTAATGGATCCCCTGCGTTTGATGGGTGCCCACATAGAGGGCGCCGGGGCCGGCACGCCGCCGCTGCATATTGTCGGCGGGCAGACGCTGCGTGGCATTCACTACGATCTCCCCATGGCCAGTGCACAGGTCAAATCCTGCGTGCTGCTCGCCGGGCTGTATGCCTCGGGCACAACCTCTGTGACCGAGCCGGCTCCGACACGCGATCACACGGAGCGCATGCTGCGCGGCTTCGGCTATACCGTCGGTACGGAGCAGGGGGTGATCAGCCTTGCCGGCGGCGGTCAACTGCGGGCGACCGAGATCGATGTGCCGGCGGATATCTCCTCCGCCGCCTTCTTCCTCGTGGCGGCGAGCATCGCGCCGGGTTCGGACCTGCTGCTGA
Source organism: uncultured Haliea sp. (assembly GCF_963973825.1). NCBI lineage: Bacteria > Pseudomonadati > Pseudomonadota > Gammaproteobacteria > Cellvibrionales > Halieaceae > Haliea > uncultured Haliea sp. Next base: position 15,540 of record NZ_CAXBAE010000014.1, on the reverse strand, counting down.
CCCATGTCGGCGTCAATCCCACCCGCATCGGGGTATTGAACATCCTGCGTGCAATGGGCGCTGACCTCACGCTGAAAAACGCGCGCGAGGTCGGTGGCGAGCCGGTGGCTGATATTCGCGTGCGCTATGCGCCACTCACCGGCATCGATATCCCGCTCGACCAGGTGCCGCTGGCGATTGACGAGTTTCCGGCCTTGTTCATTGCCGCCGCCTGCGCCAGTGGCCGCACGGTTCTGCGCGGGGCGGAGGAATTGCGCGTCAAGGAGAGTGACCGCATCGCTGCGATGGCGGCGGGCCTCACCACGCTCGGCGTCGTCAACGAGGTGCTGGAGGACGGTATCGTCATCGAGGGTGGGCCGATGGGGGGTGGCGTCATCAACACCTACCACGACCACCGTATCGCCATGTCCTTTGCCATCGCCGCCCTGCGGGCCAACGAGGAGATTCGCATACTCGATTGCGATCATGTCAGCACCTCCTTTCCCGGTTTTGATGCCCTGGCGAGGGGTCTCGGCCTGCAAATATCCGCGCGGGTCGATTGATGCAGGGCCAGCCGGTGCCGGTGATTACGGTTGACGGCCCCAGTGGGGCCGGCAAGGGTACGCTGAGCCACCTGCTTGCCGACGCTCTGGGTTGGCATTTTCTCGACAGTGGAGCGCTGTATCGGGTCACTGGCCATGCCTGTGTGTTGGAAGGGGTATCCTGGGAGGATCACGCCGCCGTCGCCGCTGTGGCCCGCCACCTGGACGTCGTGTTCACCACCGACCGCAATGGGGAGGTGCGTGTCGCCTATAAAGGCAGCGATGTCAGTCGCGCCATCCGTACCGAGGAAGGCGGTCGGGGTGCTTCCACGGTGGCGGTGATCCCGGCGGTACGGACGGCCCTGTTGCAGCGCCAGCGCGAGTTCTGCCAGCCCCCCGGACTGGTCGCCGACGGTCGCGATATGGGCACCGTGGTGTTTCCCGATGCCGCGCTGAAAATATTCCTCACGGCCAGCGCTGAAGAGCGCGCACGGCGCCGTTACCTGCAGTTGCTCGACAAGGGAGAAAATGTTAGTCTCCCGCGCCTTCTCGAGGACATCGAGGAGCGCGATGCGCGCGATAGCAGCCGCTCCGTCTCCCCGCTGGTTCCCGCTGAAGATGCCATTGTCATTGACAGCAGCCGTTTGCCCATCAGCGACGTGTTTACTGCGGTCATGGAGGCAGCGCGCAGGCGCGGCCTGGTGTGACGATACTGGCGCATTGCAGCGTCGCCACACGCAAGGGTGTTTAACCCGCTTTCCCAGGGCCGGTTCCAGAAGTGGCCGGGGATCGCTTTAACGGATGACCCGTGCCAGCTGGAGGCGCGGCAAGGCGGTTAGCCGCCGTACTCTCACAAACAGGTAATGTGTAATGAGCGAATCCTTCGCTGAACTCTTTGAAGAAAGCTTGAAGACCGTCGAGATGGAGCCGGGCAGTATTGTCACCGGTGTCGTCATCGACATAGACAACGAGTGGGTCACCGTCCATGCCGGGCTGAAGTCCGAAGGCGTGATTCCTCGTGCCCAGTTCGTCGACTCTGCGGGCAACTGCTCCCTGAGCATCGGCGATGAAGTCCAGGTTGCACTGGAAACCGTGGAAGATGGTTTCGGTGAGACCAAGCTGTCCCGCGAAAAAGCCAAGCGCGCCGAGTCCTGGAAAGAGCTCGAAGCCGCGCATGAGGCGGACGAAGTGGTCAAGGGTGTTATCAACGGCAAGGTCAAGGGTGGCTTTACCGTGGATATCAATACCATCCGCGCGTTCCTCCCCGGCTCGCTGGTTGACGTGCGCCCGGTTCGTGACACCGCGCACCTGGAGAACAAGGAACTCGAATTCAAGGTCATCAAGCTGGACCAGAAGCGCAACAACGTGGTGGTATCCCGCCGCGCCGTGATGGAAGCGGCGAACAGCGTTGAGCGTGAGGCCCTGCTGGAATCCCTGCAGGAAGGCATGTCCGTCAAGGGTATCGTCAAGAACCTCACCGACTACGGTGCGTTTGTGGATCTGGGCGGTGTGGACGGCCTGTTGCACATCACCGACATGGCGTGGAAGCGTATCAAGCACCCCTCCGAGATCGTCGAAGTGGGTCAGGAAATCGACGTCAAGATCCTCAAGTTCGACCGCGAGCGCAATCGCGTCTCCCTGGGCCTGAAGCAGCTGGGCGAGGATCCCTGGGTCGAAATCACCAACCGTTACCCGGAAGGCAGCCGCGTCAAGGCGCGTGTCACCAACCTCACCGACTACGGCTGCTTTGCCGAGCTGGAAGAGGGTGTCGAGGGTCTGGTTCACGTCTCCGAGATGGACTGGACCAACAAAAACGTGCACCCGTCCAAAATCGTCCAGCTGGGCGACGAGGTCGAGGTCATGGTGCTGGATATCGACGAGGAGCGTCGCCGCATTTCGCTGGGTATCAAGCAGTGCCAGCAAAACCCCTGGGATGCATTCGCCTCACAGTATGCCAAGGGCGACAAGATTTCCGGCAGTATCAAGTCGATCACCGATTTCGGCATCTTCATCGGCCTGGAAGGCAACATCGACGGCCTGGTTCACCTCTCCGACATCAGCTGGAACGAGGCGGGCGAGGAAGCCGTGCGCAACTACAAGAAAGGCGACGAGATCGAGACCGTCATTCTCTCCATCGATCCCGAGCGCGAGCGTATCTCGCTGGGTATCAAGCAGCTTGAGGACGACGCGTTCTCCGGCTTCGTCGGTGAAAATGACCGCGGCGCCATCGTCACCGGTGAAGTCATCGCGGTTGACGCGCGCAGCGTTACCGTGCAGCTGGCGGATGAGGTTGAGGGTATCCTCAAGGCCTCGGATATCAGCCGCGAGAAGGTGGAAGACGCACGCAGCGTGTACAAGGTCGGCGACAGCGTTGAAGCCAAGATCATCTCGGTTGATCGCAAGAATCGCAGCGTGGTGCTCTCGGTCAAAGCCAAGGACTACGACGACGAGAAAGATGCGGTGAAGTCGCTCAAGGACCAGGAAGAATCGTCTTCTCCCGGTACGATCGGCGACCTTATCAAGGCGCAAATGGAGAAGTGATCGCCCGCTGGGGCGCTTGCGTCCCACCGGCAAGCCCCAGGGCGTCCACTCGCCCCGGGGCTTCACCGAACCGCAAAGGCTCACCGTTTGGTGGGCCTTTTTTCTATATAAAATAACGAGTTGCGTAACTGCCCCGGCGGCGTCACAATAGATTCCCTGAGCACGGCCGACCGAAGGCTGGCGAGAGCGCAGGTGGATAGGGGCCCGCGATGACGAAAAGTGAACTGATTGAGGCAATTGCCGCCCGACAGGCACAGCTTTCGCTGAAAGATGTGGAGCTGGCGGTCAAAACCATCATTGAACACATGTCCGAGGCGCTTTCCGGTGGTGAGCGGATCGAGATCCGTGGGTTTGGCAGCTTTTCCCTGCACTACCGCGAGCCGCGCCGCGGGCGCAACCCGAAAACCGGCGACACCGTCGAGCTCACCGGCAAGTATGTGCCGCACTTCAAGCCCGGCAAGGAACTGCGGGAACGGGTCAACCTGGGTCTGCAGGCGGGGTTGTGAACGTGGTTGCTGCGTCACGTGGCGGCGCCGGCCGCGTTGCGAATCTGCTGCGCCGGCTGATCGTCGTGCTGGTCGTACTCGCCATGCTGGCGGCCGGCGTACTGTTTGCCGTGCAGAACCCCCAACCGGTGGCGCTGGATCTGCTGGTTATCGACCTGGCACCACGCAGTCTCGCGCTGTGGCTGCTTGCCACGCTGGCGCTGGGTGGTTTGCTGGGGTTGCTGGCGTCCAGCATCATTATCCTGCGTTTGCGCGGTAACCTTCTGCTGGCCCGGCGCAAGCTGGAAAACTGCAAAGTTGAACTGGATCGTCTGAGGGTCGCCGGACTTAAAGACGGTGACTGACCTGCTCGTATTTGCGCTCCTGTTTGTCGCCATCGGCATCGGCTGGTGGCTGGGGCGACGCAGCGCCAGCGCCCGTGTCTCTGCGGTGCCCGGCCAGTATTACAAGGGGCTGAATTATCTCCTTGACGGCCGACCGGACGGCGCCGTTGACGCCTTTATCGACGCCCTCGAAGTCAACAGTGAAACACTGGAGACCCACATCGCGCTCGGCAACCTGCTGCGCAAGCGCGGGGAGGTAGATCGGGCGATACGCATTCACCAGAATCTGTTGGCGCGTCCCAGCCTGCCTCGACCACAAATCCACCAGGCGCACCTGGAACTGGCGCGCGACTACATCAGCGCTGGACTCTTTGATCGTGCCGAACGCTTGTTGCTGGACCTCGTCAAAGACTCGCCGGAGCAGCGCCGCGCCAGTCGCCGGCACCTCTTGGAAATTTTCCAGAGCCAGCGCGAGTGGGCTCAGGCCGTGGAGGTGGCGACGGCGCTGTTGCCACGCAAGACGCTGCTCGGCGCGCCTGCGCCACCGCCCAGCGGTGCCAGTCGTCAACCGGTCGCGGTGGCCCTGGCGCACTACCACTGCGAGCTCGCGGCAGAACTGCTGGAGCAGGGCAGCCTGCAGGAGGCGCGCAAGCAACTGCAGCAGGCCCTGCATCACGATCGCCGCTGTGTGCGTGCCTCACTGATGCTGGGCGACCTGGAGTGCCAGGCCGGGCAGTACAAGGCTGCGATCAAGGCTTTGCGCAAGGTGCAGCAGCAGGACCCGGACTACATACCCGAGACCATTCCGGCGTTGCACGAGGCGTACAGCCAGCTGGGTGACACGGCCCCATTGCGGCAGTATCTGCAGGAATGCCTGGAATCCAGTCCCGCAACCGGCCTGGTGGTTGCTGTGGCCGATGACGTGCGCAGCCGCCACGGCGACCAGGCGGCGATGGAGTTTCTGACTGACCGCCTCGCAACGTCGCCGTCTCTGGGCGGCTTGTCACGGTTGATTGAGTTGCAGGCCGCCAACACCGAGGGTCCGGTGCGTGAAAACCTGACATCGTTGCAGAAGCTGGTGGCGCGCCTGCTCGCGGAGCGCCCCAGTTACCGCTGCGGCCATTGCGGCTTTTCCGGTCGTCAACTTCACTGGTTCTGTCCCGGTTGCAAGCACTGGGGCACCGTTAAATCCATTCGCGGCAATCGGGTCGACTGAGCGTCGCCGCAGTTATTGAAGGCGTGTTTTGATGCAATCTCCTGTTCTCGTCGCTCTGGATTATCCCGATGAGGCCTCGGCGCTGGCACTCGTGGAGCAGCTGTCACCGACGCTGTGTCGGCTCAAGGTGGGCAAGGAACTGTTTACCCGCAGCGGCCCGGGCCTCGTGCGGCGCTTGCAGGATCAGGGTTTTGACGTGTTTCTGGATCTCAAGTTTCACGATATACCCAATACTGTAGCCTCTGCGGTTCGGGCAGCGGCAGACCTGGGTGTCTGGATGGTCAATGTGCACGCCAGCGGGGGACGGCGCATGATGGAGGCGGCGGCAGCGGAACTGGCTCGCCTGCAGCAGGCGCCGCTGCTGATTGCCGTCACCGTGCTGACCAGCATGACGGACGAGGATCTGCGCGAGCTGGGTTGCACTGAAGGTGCGCTGGCCCGCGTCACAGCGCTTGCTGGTCTCGCGGCGGACTGTGGCATGCAAGGGGTGGTCTGCTCCGCTGAAGAGGCGCCTGCGCTGCGCGCACAGCGTGGTGGTGAGTTTCTCCTGGTAACGCCGGGTATTCGACTCGCGGGTGATGCGCCGGGTGACCAGCGTCGTGTCGTGACGCCCGCCGCAGCGCGTGAGCGCGGCGCCGATTTTCTGGTTATTGGACGCTCCATCACCGCAGCGGCCGATCCGCTTGCCGCGCTGCATCGGGTACATGAAGAGCTGGGCACCGCAACCAGTCGCTGAGTGCCGCGAATACCATCAGATGTGACCGCAGGCCTCTTCTTCCCGTGAGGGACTGCTAGACTTCGCTTCGATACGGATGTGCAGGGATGCCACAACGTCATACGGAGATAACGCCATGTCGATCAACCAACCTACCCAATACCTGTATGGGGCGCACCAGCGCCTCACCTTGTTACGCGAGCGTCTTTCGCGGTGGCCGGCCTTGCTGGGCACCCTTGCCGTTTGCCTGTGCCTGGGCGCTGCGACCGCGCCGGCCTCGGCTGCGCCGGAGGTGCCGCCCCTCGCCGCTGAGGCGAGTGTTGCCCGGGTCAACATCAACACGGCGGACGCCGCCACACTGGCCGCCGGGCTGAAGGGTGTGGGCCTCTCCCGCGCGCAGGATATCATTCGTTACCGGGAGGCCTACGGGCCCTTCAAGTCGGTGGAGGAACTGGCTGATGTCAAAGGCATTGGCCAGTCCACTTTGGAAAGAAACCGCACTGTCATAACACTGGATTAGGCGGCCGGCATCCGTATCATGGGGGCTTGTGCCCCCATTTTTTTTCGGCGCGCCCACGCGGGCCCGCAGGGTATCCCATGCATCAATACCACGCCCGCGTGGCAGACGGTAACAAGGCTGTAGTGAGGTCTGTATGTCAGTTCTGGTGACCGGTGCCACCGGCTATATTGGCCGTGCCTTGACTGAACGACTGCATCGGGACGGTGAGTCGACCGTGTTGGTCAGCCGCCGGGGGGCGATTCCCGGGCGCGGCAAACCCAGCCATGCAGTGGATCTTGCCACCGGCACTGTCAGCGACGAACTGTTGCGCGGTGTCGAGACGGTCTACCACCTGGCAGGCATCGCCCATCGGCGGGCGGCGGAGGGCCAACACGCTGCTGTGAACTGCCGCGCGACGCTGGCGCTGGCGGAGGCAGCCGAACGGGCGGGGGTCCAGACCTTCGTTTTTCTGAGTAGCGTCAAGGCCATGGGTGCGGCGGCTACCGCCATGCCGCGTCGGGAGAGCGAAGTGGCGCCGCCAGCCGATGCCTATGGGCGTTCGAAGTGGGAGGCGGAGTGTGCGCTGCGTGAGCGCTATGCCGGCAGCGCGATGTCGGTGATCATACTGCGGCCGGCGCTGGTGTATGGCCCACGTCCCAAGGCGAACCTGAAGTGGCTGCTGCGCGCCGCGCGCTTCCAGCTACCGGCTCCCCCCGCAGGTGGCGCGCGCTCCATGGTAGGTCTCGACGACCTGGTCGAATTGCTGCTTCTGCTGCCCCGCTGCGGCCTGAGCGGCGTGAGTACCTTCAATGTCACAGACGGGCACGCTTACAGTGCGCGAGAGAGCTTCCTCCTGTTGCGCGCCGCGCTGGGCAAGGAGGGGGCGGGTAGAACCGGCCCCGCCTGGCTGTGGCGATTGCTTGCGGCACTGCTGGATTTTCTCCAGCGCCAGCCACAGGGCAGCAGTTACGATCGACTGTTTGCTGCCGAGCGCTATGACAATCACGCCGTGCAGGAGGCGACCGGCTGGAGGCCGCGTCAAACACTCGCCACGGTGGCGCCGATGATGGTCGCCACGCTGTGAGCCTTGCACTGCTTACAGCGCCCGTGGCGGTGGCGCTGCTGTGTGGCCTCTGGTTGCGGCTTGCGCGCAGCGGTCGCTGGGTCGATACACCGGGTCACCGCAGCGCGCACCGGCAGCCCACGCCCAGCGGCGGTGGGGTGGGCATTGTTCTCGGTTTGGCGGCATCGGTGTGGGTCGCAGCGCTTGCGGGTGTCCTGTGGCCGCCTGTATACGGAGTCTTGCTGGGGCTCGCTGCCCTGCTGATGTTGGTGGGCCTGCTCGACGACCGGTACAACCTGCCCGCGCTGCTGCGGCTGGGCTGTTATGCCCTCGCCTGCGCGGTGTTGATGGCTGCACTGTACCTGGTTGTCCTGCCGCGCGCGGGCTTCCCGGGGCTGCCGCTGCCACTGTGGCTGCAACTCCCGTTACTCGCGCTCGGTCTGCTCTGGCTGGTCAACCTGTACAACTTCATGGATGGCATCGATGGGCTCGCTGCCCTGCAGGCCTTTCTGGCCGGGATGAGCGGGGCACTGCTCGCGCTGCTCGCGGGTGATCCCCCACTGGCGCTGATGTGTGCGCTTCTGGCCGCTTGCCAGCTGGGCTTTCTCTACTGGAATTGGCCGCCAGCCCGTCTGTTCATGGGTGATGCGGGCAGCGTGCCGCTCGGTTTCCTGCTCGGTGGTCTCGCCCTCATCGCGGCCGCTCACGGTACGCTGCCGCTGGCCTGCTGGCTGGTGTTGCTGGCCGCCTTCATTACGGATGCGACCTGGACCCTGCTGGCGCGCTGGCGCGCAGGAGCCAGGCTGTTCGAGGCGCACCGGGACCACGCCTATCAGCGCCTGGCGCGCTACTGGAACTCCCACCTGGCGGTGGACTTTGTGCTGATCGCGCTCAATGCGCTGTGGCTGTTTCCTTTGGCGTGGACGATTCTGCGTTGGCCACAATTCCAGCTTTTCTTGGTAATTTTGGCATACCTTCCGCTCCTGCTCGGCATGGCGAAGTTACGGCGATTGACGTAACATCGGAGGTTCCGGGTTCGCGCGACTGCGATGCACTGCAAGCGGGCCTGTCACGACTATCCGGAGTGGGAGGGATTTTGCTGAATCGGCTTGGCAATGGTGTGCTGCAAGCGATATCCGGGGTGCTTGGAAGCGTCCGGGATGCACTGGAAAAACTCATAGAACTCCCGCGAAATATCAAGCAGGCTCTGCTCCTTGCCCTGGACATGGTGTTCGTGAGCGCGGCCATGTGGTCGGCGGTGGCACTGCGCCACGGCAGTACGGACTTCACGCTCGGCCCCACTGAAATCGCCTGTGGCGCCATCACTGTCGTCATCAGTGCAATTATATTCCTGCGCCTTGGCCTGTATCGCGCGGTCATCCGCTTTATGGGTCAGCAGGCAATCTGGGCGGTGATCACCGCCGTCACCTATTCAACGCTGATTCTGTCCGCCTCGGTATTCGTCGCCCAGGCTGAAGTGCCGCGGACCATGCCATTTTTCTACTGGGGCATTGCGCTGCTGTTGATTGGGGGTACCCGCCTCACCGTGCGCGCTTACTACCAGGCCAAACTGCGCTCGCTATCGCGCAACGTCATCATCTACGGCGCCGGTGAATCTGGCCGGCAGCTGCTCACGGCATTGCACCATGGTGACCAGTATCGGGCTGTGGTCTTTGTGGACGACGATCCGCGTCTGCAGCACTCGGTGATCAACGGCCTGCAGGTGGCGCGCCCCGAGGAAATCAAGCGTCTCATCGGCGAACACAACATCACCCAGGTCTTGCTCGCCATTCCGGCCGCGTCGCCAGAGCGGCGCCGGGAAATCATCAACTCCCTGGTGGGGCTGCCGGTGCACGTGCGCACGGTGCCCAAGATCAATGAACTGGTGGCGGGGCGGGCCAGCGTCAACCAGATTCAGGACATCGATCTCGATGACCTGCTGGGTCGGGATCCGGTGCCGCCGCATCCCGAACTGATAGACCGCTGCATCACCGACAAGGTGGTGATGGTGACGGGGGCAGGGGGCTCCATCGGGTCGGAGCTGTGCCGCCAGATCCTGACCTCCGGGCCGCGAGAGCTGGTTCTGCTGGACAACTCCGAGTACGCCCTGTATCGCATCGAACGCGAGCTGCGGGAGATGGGTCAGGCATTGGGCGCGAGCGTGGAGATCATCGCGCTGCTTGGGTCGGTGCAGGATCAACGCCGGCTGGAGACCGTGTATCGCACCTTTGCCGTGCAGACGGTATACCACGCGGCGGCGTACAAGCATGTCCCCATGGTTGAATACAACGTGGCGGAAGGGGTGGCCAATAACGTGTTCGGCACCTGGTATGCCGCGGAGGCTGCACGCAAGGCTGGAGTGGAAACCTTCGTTCTGGTGTCCACCGACAAAGCCGTACGGCCTACCAATATTATGGGCGCCTCCAAGCGCTTCGCCGAGATGGTGTTGCAGGGCCTGGCCCAGCGCGACTCCGGCACGCGCTTCTGCATGGTCCGCTTCGGCAATGTGCTGGGCTCCTCCGGCTCCGTCGTGCCGCTCTTTCGGGAGCAGATTGAAGGCGGCGGCCCGGTGACGGTGACCCACCCCGAAGTGTCGCGTTATTTCATGAGCATTCAGGAAGCGGCACAGCTGGTGCTGCAGGCCGGTGCCATGGGAACCGGGGGCGACGTTTTCGTACTGGACATGGGTGAGCCGGTGCGCATTGTCGATCTCGCGCGGCGTATGATCCGGCTGAGCGGCTATGAAATGCAGCACGACAGCCACGCCCACGATCACATACAAATCGAGTTCATTGGCCTGCGACCCGGGGAAAAGCTGCGGGAAGAGCTGCTGCTGGGCAGCAACGTGACGGGCACCGGGCACCCCATGATCATGCGTGCCGAGGAGGAGTGTCTCTCCTACAACCAGATTCACCGCATGCTGACTGAACTCATGCAGCATTGCGATGTGATGGATTGTGCCGGTATCACCTCGGTGCTGAACGCCGCGGTGAGCGGCTTCAACCTGCACGAGGTGCGCTATGACCACGTCTGGCGCAAGCAGGGCATGGCAGGGCGCTCTGTGCTCGCCAAGCCCAAGCAAAAGCCGGCGGCCGTCGGTTTGTCCAATGTCCAGGAACTGTTTCCGGACAAGTCCTGAGCGCAGCGGTAAGGAATCAGAATGGATTACGATGTCTTCAATGGCGATGCGGATGGTCTGTGCTCGCTGGTTCAACTGCGTCGGGCGGAGCCCCGTGACGCAACGCTTGTAACGGGCGTAAAACGGGATATCGCCCTGCTGCAGCAGGTTCAGGCTGGCAGCGGTGACCGCGTGGCAGTGCTGGATATTTCGCTGGACAAGAATCGCGCTGATCTGCAGCGGCTGCTCAACGCCGGCGCAGAGGTGTTCTACTGCGACCACCACTTTGCCGGGGACATTCCTGAGAGTGCCCGGCTCGACGCGGTGATCAACCCGGCAGCGGATGTGTGCACCAGTCTGCTGGTGAATGGTCGCTTGCAGGGGGCCTATGCGGCCTGGGCCGTTACCGGTGCTTTCGGCGACAATCTGCGCGACTCTGCGCAGCGCCTGGCGAAAACCCTGGACCTGGATGAGGCGCAGCTGCAGGCGCTGGAGAATCTGGGGATTTATATTAATTACAACGGCTACGGCCCGTCACTGGAGGATCTCCACTTCGCGCCGGCAGCGCTGTATCGGCTGTTGGCGCGGCACGATGATCCCTTCCAGTTCATGGCGGCGGAGCGGGCGCATTTCGAGCGCCTGGAGACGGGTTACCGGGAAGATATGTCCGCAGCGGCCTCGCTGCAACCAATCTACCGGGGCGATAGTGCCGCAGTGTTCCTGCTGCCCGACGCCGCCTGGGCGCGCCGTGTCAGTGGGGTATTCGGCAACGATCTCGCCAATCAGGATCCGGCACGCGCGCATGCGGTGGTGACGGAGAGAGCTGACGGCGACTACCTGGTCAGCGTGCGGGCACCGCTGGATAACAAGACGGGTGCTGATGTGCTGTGTCGGGAGTTTCCCACCGGCGGCGGACGTTCAGCTGCGGCGGGAATCAACGCCCTGCCGGCGAGCCAGTTGCAGGCCTTCGTCGACCGTATCGCGGCGTTTTACGCCTAAGGGGCACGGGCGCCCTCAGGCGCTCCCTCGGGGTTCTGGACGCCACCGGTAACGGCTATGCGCATGGCTTCCTCGACACTCAGGTCGACGGATTCAAGCTGGTTCGCGGGCAGGTAGACGGTATAACCCCCTAACTGATAACTCATGGGTAGATAGACACCGACCACCGATTCGTCGACTGCTCCCCGTAAACGCCTGGCGGGCTCGCGCGAGGTGACGAAGCCCAATAGCCGCATATTCTCGCCGATCTTCACAAGGACCACAGAGTCCGCCTGCTGCTTGTTGGCGATGCTGAAAGCCCGCAGGACATCCTGAATGGCGCCGTGCACTGACTTCACCAGCGGAATTCGGCTGAGCAGGGCGTCACCCAGTCGCAGCAGATGGCGCACTGCGTAGGCATTCACCAGTACACCAATCGCCGTCAGCAGGACCAGTCCCGAGATCACGCCGAGTCCGGCAAAATACCAGTCTGCCGGAAGAATGGCTCTGAGCGCGGCACCGGCCATGGCCTCGATGGTCATCAGCAGCCAGTACACCAGATACAGTGTGAGTGCGACCGGCAAGACGGCGACCAGTCCCTGTAGTGTGAGTGCAGCAATGCGTTTCATGAGAGCCCTTCAGTGATGTGCGATCGAAAAGACGCGGGTAGCGTACACGGTTCCAGCGCTCGCTACACGCAGGGGCGTCAGGCGGCGAGTGCTGCCTTCAGCGCGCCTTGCCAGCCCAGTGCTCTGGCGACGGCCTCGAATTCCCCGCCGGGACCGGTTCGTAGCTCCAGTGCGCTGCCGTGGGTCGGGTGTTGCAGGTTCAATTTGACACAGGCCAGCAGCAATCTGTGGCAGTTGAAGTGCTGTTGGAAGAAACGGTTGTGAACGCCCTTTCCGTGGTTTGCGTCACCGATTATCGGATGGCTGATGTGCTTGAGGTGGCGGCGCAGCTGGTGCCGGCGCCCGGTGACCGGGCGCAGCAGCACCAGGCTGTAGCGCGTGGACGGGTAACGGTCTACGGCAACGGGCAGATCCGCTGTGGCGAGGCGTTGGAACAGGGTCACCGCGTCCTGTGTGCGCGCTGGCATCGGCTTGCCTGACCCCGCGGCAGAATCGTGGTTCTCCGTCAGGGGATGATCGATGGTTCCCTGTTCAGGGCACCACCCGCGCACGATGGCGATGTAGGTTTTACCCGCGCTGCGGCGGGCAAACTGGCCAGCGAGTGCAGCCGCTGACTCTGGGCTTCGTCCAAACAGCAGAACACCGGATGTGGGTTTGTCCAGGCGATGGACCGGGTAAACCCTGTGCCCCAGCTGGTCGCGCAGCAACTGTAAGGCGAAGCGGGTCTCGTGGCGATCAATGGGACTGCGATGGACCAGAAGTCCGGCGGGCTTGTTCACTGCGACGAGATCCTCGTCGCAGTGCAGTATCTCCAACACCCTGCGGGCGCCGCCTGCTAGCTCTTGATGGCGCAGCTTTCGCGGGAATTGCCGGCATCGAAATAGGCCTGGAAAACCTTGGGGGTGCGGCCGCGCCCAGTCCATTCGTGCTTCTTGCCATCGATAACAAGGCGATACTTGGGCGCGACTGTCCCGGCTTTGCGGCCTTTGCTCGTCGATTTGCGGCCGCGGGTTCCCGCTGACGCCTTCTTCAGATCCTCGGGTTTGAGGCCACTTTCTGCCAACAGGCTATTTACTTTGCGAATGGTGGCAACGCGGTCTTTTTCCAGTTTTCTTTTGGTTTTTTCTTTTTCCGCGCGCAGCGCCTCATTTAAAGATGCGATCAGTTTTTCGAGCTCTGCCTGGCTAAGACGGCGGGCTTCCGCCTTGGCTTTTACTTTGGAATTTGCAAATACCGCCAGTGCTGATGGTTTGACTTTCATTTTCATACTCCTGCCTGATAACACGCGAATTATATTCGAACTGAAGTAAACAAGGCAAAAAGCGATTTAAATGATTTAATAGAAACGGTATCTATTTGGTAATTGCGAAAACTTTGATCCATGTTGTGCCGCTGTTGGAAACGGTGATTTCGGATACCATTCAGCGCCGTTCGGTCAGCCGTCAATCAAGCCGTGCGTCGCTGCGCGTCGCTGTGATGACCAACAGCCAGATAACGCCGTTATCCCTGATTGCATTTACCGCGTTATCCGCATAATTCACGATTTCAATTGGCCAGTCGGTAAATTCCTTGTGTGACGGCGTATAACGTTCCAGTGGCGCGTGATTCTCCCGCCAGCGTTCAATATTTACATTCTCCCACCAGGGAGTCGTAAACAATTTACGTATCCGATCAATATCGCCCATGATAAATATTTCGTTGCCATGGAAATGTATCGGTGCGTCGAAATACACCCGGCCTCCGGGTTTTGTGACGCGAGCGATTTCCGCCAGGCAATCTTCATAGCACGCAGGTTCCCGCAGGCCACCAGCGCGCTGCCCCCAATGCTCAATGGATTGAACGCCAAATACACGGTCGAAGGTCGCAGTAGGGAAAGGCAGGGCGTTCACCAGTCCGTGGCCCCCAGTGCCTATGCGGGCGGGACGTGAAGCAGGCTGTTGCGGATCGATACCCGTCCAGCGGCTGCCGTTGCGGACCACCAGGTTGCGGGCCAGTTTGAAGCGTCCGAAGCCAACCTCCAGTACCTCCTCCCCGACGCAGTCGTGAAAATGTGCCTCCACGGAAGAGACAACGCATTTACGCAGCGGCGTGCCGAAGCGAATGCTGCAGCGCTGTCTGGCGGCGTCAAAGCTTCGGCAACCGGCGCAGGATACCCTGCGCTCATCACCGTTATCCTGCCAGTACTGTCCCTGCCATTTTCTTGCGCAGGCAGCAGGTGAAATCATGGCGCTGTGCAGGCGCTTGAGCAGGGAGTCGCGTTTCGAGTGCATTATTGTCGCTCCGGGCACAGGGTGTCACAGAGCGCTAGGATAACCGGGATGGCTGTGAAAAATAAAAGGGCGTGGAAGGGGCGATAAAGAATAAAATGGCGTGGAAGGGGCGATGGGCGAAAGCAGGTCCGTCACGAATTCAAGGTCGCCGCCGTGGGTTCTGTAGGCTGGTGACCCGTACCAGCCAACAACTAGCGCTGGTTTTTTGCATCACGGCGAGCCCTTTTGGTCAGCGGCTTACCCTCTGCATCAACAGTACTTTTTGGCGTCTCGCCCTTGGCAGTCTTTGATGCGCGGCTACGCATGATCAGCCCCAGTGTTTCCTGATCGCGCAGTTTGATCGCATTCTTCTCCAGAGTATCGAGCTCTTCAAAGCTGTATACGTCGTTTTTGAGCTTCTCTATTCTGTTCATATTGCGCTCGTATGCGTGAGTGGGCAGAGATGGGGGTCAACAGCGGTAACCGTCGCCACCTGATCCGACAGTTACCGGCCGGAACAGGCCTGGTCCCGCTAACAGATCAAGCCGCCGCTGATGCTTCCTTGGCTTCGCTTTCAGGCGAATCCGCCACTTCAGCCCCGGGCCCCCCGACTTTCGCCTCCAGCTCAGCGACTTTCCGCCGCAGCTCCGCGTTTTCCTTCTTGGTCTCGCTGAGCGTTTTCTGCAGCAGGTCGGAGGCGCGGGTCTTTTCAGCCAGTTTCTTCTTGCTGGCGTCGAGGTTCTTCTTCATACGCACCGGGTCGAATTGCGTGAGACCCTTGTTCTCCTCCCGCACCGCCGCCAGGTCTTTCTGCAGGGTCTTTATCCGCTGCTTCAGGTCGGCGATTTCCGCCAGCAGTCGCTCACTGCGATTGTGCAGCTCGCGGGCCCGCTGCTCGGCCTTCTGGCTGTCTGTCGCCTTGCCGGTCAGATCTGTGATGGTCTCCAACTGCTTGTCAACGGCGGCCTGGAGTTCTGACTCCCGGGCGCTCAGGCGGTCGATTTCGGCGGTCTTGGCATCGAGCTGTTGCTGATATTCGGCGCGGAGATTCGCCTCGAGTTCCATGATTTTTTCAAGTTTACTGGCTGTTAGCATAGGGCTTCCGGGGTGCTTACGTGGTCTGAAAAAAAAAGGTTCATCGCGGGTTAGCGGGAATTTGGTAGAGGCGAACGGTCAATCGGT
>NZ_CAXBAE010000013.1:0-121792 GCF_963973825.1 uncultured Haliea sp. | reverse complement strand
TGACATGATTTCTAACCAATTGAATTTATTCAAAAATTAACCGGACACTAGTGAGTACGGATGATTATTAAATAGAGACAAGGAAGTTTTTTACCGCATTTCTGCATGTCACACCTGTCATTCTGTCATCCAGGAAACCAGGTGTACGAAGTTATGATTGAAAACACAGGATGAAAATATACAGAACAAAGCCGTAATTCTGTCACGGCCTAGCGCCGTGACAGAATGACAAGTGGACATTCACTTACGCTGCTTCACCTCCTTGCTCTGGCCCTCTCTCATTAGCCGCATACACAACGCTCTCACTTTGCATGTCCGGTTGGGGCATATTCGCATTTATTATTGTCACAGTGCGCTCTGTTGCAGACCGCCCCCCACGGATAACAGAGATTCCGAGAGCACGAAGATTCGTCTCAATCCGGTTCAGAGCACGACCAAGTGATATCGCGTTTCTCGGCCAATGTGGACCACTCCTCATCCCACGATCCGTTCCGGCGATTAGGCAGGCTAATAGCCGTGAGATTGATCCTTCCCAGCGAGGCTTACCTTCCATGTACCGGATGATCGCGGCAGCCAGTGGATCGGATCCCATACCGGCTTCCATGACTTCTAGCTGGTTACGTTCGTACACGCGCTGGAATGTACCGGACTCCCACCCCATTGCAGACTCACCGGCAGTGACCCACTGAATCATATCGAACATCCGGGCTCCAGACCGGATATCTGTGGAATCATAGTTCCGCAAAATATCGCTCAGAATGTTCACAACAGCACTGAACATGCGAGGACCTACCTCTGACAACCGCCGTTTGAACTCTCGCTTCGATATACGATTGCTCTCATTTACCGGTTCCAGCCTGAGCCCAATCGTCCGGCTTCCGAGGTCAGACTGCGTTACCACGTCGTCGATACCGTTCATCAGGATCATACGACTTACATTGATCACACTCTCGCCATCGTCGGTGTACAGCTGCCTCCGCCGTAGCCCCACTCCAGTCGCCATCTGTGCAAACAGGTCGCTATGTTTCTTGTTAAAGGTATACTCCGATAAGTTATCGAAAGACAACACTCTGTTAGAACGTGCCTGGATCAACAAGTCTGGAGCATTTGCTGGTAGTGCAGTGTGTGGCGTCGTGTTTGGATCGACCACAGACTTTATCGCCTCACACAGCGAGCCCTTGGCGGAGCCATGTTCACCCTGAACAAACATTACCGGGTATGGACCCTCTGGATGAAAACCCATGAGAATAACTCCCATGACCAGTATGAACTGCTCATCCGATACATTCAGGATGGCCTTAAAGTCATTCATCGCAGCGAAGATCTCACCGGGGGTCATCAGCTCGGGTTGCGGCAACGGAAGTTGCCCGTGCCGTCGAAGAAAGTAACCCTCAGACTGGCAAACCTGGAAGCCTTCCGTACTGACCTGGACTACCCTATACGAGGGGTCGCATAGGTCAATTTCCAGCAGATCTGTATCCCCTACTATTCTCACATCAGGGTCAATCATCTCACCTTCAAAAATCGCTCGGCCATCAAGGTACGCTAGCGTATCTTTGATGAGCTTGGCATCCGGACTGTTACTGTTATTTCGGATATAGTGATAGTTGAAAAAGCGTTTGAATTCCTCGCCACGCAATTTGAATAGCATTTTCTTTCCATCCACGGTGACGCGGATGTATGGCTCACGCATTTCGTCGTGTGCCAGCTCGTAGTGCATCTGCTCTAGTAGATGCAAGGAACTTTGTATTTCCATTTTCAGTACCATTTTCGAAGTTGCGGCCCGGATAAACCGGACCGAAACTTCTCTTACCTTCTATTTAGTTGTTGTCACTTATTTCCGACGCGGCATTAATTTCTAATGCCTCGTTAGCACGTTCGAGGTCTGATATACGCTGCTGAAGCTCACTTACGTAACGCTGTACAGCTCCATAGCAGTTGTCGAATATCCAGTCACTTTTTGAGCGAGTAAAACCGGTTCTCTCCATGAACCCGTCTATCGTCTCCAAATCCATCACTACATATTGAAATAAGCGAATCGTCTCGACATTTTGTAAACTACGGTGATCATTGTTTCTCATGTTACACACCCCCCTTGCACAGAGAGTTACGCCATTCCAGGAACACCTCTTCTGGCCATGCAATGCTGTTTGCTCCAATCTTTATCGGACGGGGAAGCCACCCAGATGATATCCAACGATAAATCGTTGAGCGACTTTTACCACCCAACATCGCCTGCACCTCCTTCATTGATAAGAGGTCAGGATATTTTTTGCCACTTGATGCAGCACTAGTTACTCGGGACATTTTTGTCTCCTTCTAAAAAGTAAAGTTTTTACAGTGCCATTAGCACACCGCTAACTAATACCTACCTGCAGATAGGTTAACGGGGTGAGGTGATCGGCCTCGTTGATCCCTGTTGATGGAAACTGTATCCCCATGGTCGGGGCCTTAGAAAGGAGACGGTCTGGAATCTACCCAGCCAAATGAAGCGAAAGGAGAGTCTGAGATTTTTCCCCGCCCAAACACTGCCAACTCGGTGTTTGGGCAGAAAAATTTGAATCGAAAATTGCTAGCGTACCTTGTTGCGCTTTAGTCGATCACGATGGTTTTCCAAGATTGCGCCCTCCCAGGCGCGATAACGTTCAATTCCTAGTTCTTCTTTACGCTGCCAATCACTACCACCAGCATTCAGCTCCGGGTACAGTACCGCTTTAAGATGCCCCTTGTCGGCCATGTAATCGGTCGCAGCGGAGATGTAGCTATCAACTGTTGTTTTCTTAATTTTCCCGGTAGCTAATGCGGCCACAGCATGAATAAGCGAGGCTGGTGTTTTTCGGTTTACAATTTTAAAAAAAATCACCATTCGCATTACGACCAACCTCAAGGCATGGTCAGGTTGATTCCTGTTACCCGGTAAGTTGTATCTAATGTAGCCCAACGTACCATCACTTCGTTTTCGTTCTGAATTTTCTCGCACAAGCTTAGCAAGCAGGATACTTAGTCGATCTGCATCCTCATGCGTAGCCATCTGGCCTCCGCGAGCGAGGAAATCTTGGAGATACTTAGCTGCCTCAATCGCCGACTTCATATCCGAATCAGGTAGAGTTAATGACCGATGGCTCAACAGGCTATAAGACAAATAGTCGCTAAGTACCAGTGCTACTAAGCCATAGATCCTTAACTCGAATAACTCGTAATCTGAATTTTGTTCATCGTAGCCGTGGAGTCCTAGGTATTGCCTAACTCCTTTTCGAACTGAGCTATTCGAAATTTCTGTATAGACATTACTCTCCTGCAATTTCGAAATAGAAGCCCTCACATCTTTTGGAGGTACAGTCTCCTCGCGTGACAAACCAAGGGGATAATCCACGCGAACATTCTGCAATCTATCCATTACTTCCTCTGACGGCATAACGTACTGAATAAACCAGAATGTTGCTTCATATTGATCTACATACAGCAATTCCGATGTTTCGCTGAAGAATTCAAAGAAACACTTAATTCTTTCTTCTAGTAACTTTCTCGTCTCATCATCCATTCAGTCACCTGCCTTGCCAACTTGCCCGTCCGTCTTGAGAGCATCTAAGTAGTCAGCCCAGCCTTGCATCATTTCTGCTCTACCAGGCAGGTGGGACGTTCGATTGTACGCCCGACCATTTGCATCTCTAACCTGGTGCGCCAACTGGTGCTCAATCCAATCTACCCGATAGTTGAGCACCTCGTCCAAGATAGTCCTGGCCATGGCCCGGAAACCATGTGGGGTCATTTCTTCATTGGTGTAACCGAGCGTCCTCAATGCGACACGAACTGCATTTTCAGAAAGGCATCTGCTGGCGCCTCTAGCGGAGGGGAATACAAACCTGCCTCTCCCAGTCAATCGCTGCAGCTCCTCTAATAGCGCCAAAGCCTGTTTGGAGAGCGGTACAATGTGAGGTTGACCCATCTTCATCTTGTGCGCGGGGATTTCCCACTGCTTATCTTCCCAGTTGATCTCCTCCCACTCCATGGCCCGGATTTCACCGGGGCGTTGAAATAACATCGGCGACAATTTCAGAGCGGTTTTAACTACTGGCGTTCCCTCAAAACTATCAATGGCAACCAATAGTTTACCGACTTCAGTCGGCTCGATTATCGCAGCATGATGCTTCTTGCGCCGGGGCTTCAGCACACCCTTCAAATCTGCACCGGGGTCACGTTCTGCCCTACCACTTGCAACCGCGTACCGGAATACCTGTCCAGCGGTCTGCTTGGCCCTGTGGGCTATGTCATTGGCTCCTCGCGACTCAATTCGACGCAGGGCGGCCAGTAGTTCAGGAGCGGTTATCGAGGCGATAGGCCGATTGCCGATAACGGGGTAAAGGTCCTTCTCAAGAATACGGCCAGTACGCTCACGGTAACTCTTGGACTTATCGGGCATGATCTGGCCAAACCACTCGCGAGCTACCGCTTCGAAGCTTTCAGCACTCGCAAGGTGGCGAGTCAGCTTTTCTACCTTACGGACCTCACCAGGGTCGATACCCTTGTTCAGTTTGCCTCTAGCCTCTTGATGGGCCTGCCGGGCTACCTTCAGCGTCACCTCCGGGTAGACCCCTAGAGCCAGCGTCTTGCGCTTGCCTGCAAAGCGGTAGTCGTACCTCCAGTATCGGGCTCCGGGTGGAGTCACCAGTAGGTACATGCCTCCCCCGTCAGGGAGCTTGTAAGCCTTCGCCTTGGGTTTGGCCTGTTTTACCTGTGTGGCGGTCAGATTGGTCATATCTACCTCCCTGGCGGCATGCCGAAAATGACGGTATCAGGATTTCACCCGCCAGAGATACCGTCGCCTGTACCGCCAGATTGTCGGTATACGATGGGACACCTTGGGGCAAATATGTGCAGAGTATAAACAAAAAAGCCCTGAAATTCAGGGCTTTAGGGTCATCATGGGACATGATGAGAGGGGTATATGGTCGGTGTGAGAGGATTCGAACCTCCGACCCCTTCCTCCCGAAGGAAGTGCGCTACCAGGCTGCGCTACACACCGATTTTTTGAGGAGCGCAAATATACCAGAGGCTCGAGCGGGAACCAAGAGCCTCTGGAATGGGTTGGGGCCCCGTTGGAACGTCAGTAGATCCCCGCCCACTTGGCGATAAGCTGGCTCATGAGGCTGAAGCCGATCACCACCACCATGAGCAACACCAGCAACCGCAGAGGTTTGAACGGTTTACGCTCGACTGAGTTGACGCCGCTGGTGATAAACGCATCCACCTTGGCCTGGTCTTCTGGGTACAGGCGGGGCTGGCCATCTGCTTGTTCGTTTTGATCCGACATCACATCCTCCCGGGAACTGCAGCCTTATTTTCCCCGCTGGCCACCGAAAAGTCACCTGCCTGCCGTAGTCTCGCCCAGCTTCGAGCAAGCGGCGGGCAGCGGGCCGCCGAGGTCGATCAGCCTGCGACGTCGAACAGGGCTTCCGGCATATCCATCAGGTTTTCCGCACCGGAAAGCAGCGCCTGCTTGTGGGCCAGGGTGCGCGGCAGCAGGCGGTCGAAATAGAACCGCGCGGTCAGCACCTTGGCTTCGTAGAAGGCGGTATCGCCCTCGGCCGCCGCGATCTTGTGACGTGCCAGCACCGCCATGCGCGCCCAGAAATAGGCGAGTGTGACGTAGCCGCTGTACATCAGGTAATCGACGGCAGCTGCGCCCGCTTCGTCGGGGTTCTGCATCGCCTTCTCGCCAATTTTCAGCGAGAGTTCCAGCCAGTCGTCCTTGTAGCACTTGAGCGTGTTGATGAACGGCGCATCGGCCTCGTCAGTATTGGCGTCGCAGAAGGCACCCATCATTTCGGTGAAGCCCATCAGCAACTTGCCGCCGGAGCCCAGCACCTTGCGACCAATCAGGTCCAGTGCCTGGATGCCGGTCGTGCCCTCGTAGAGCATGGCGATGCGTGCGTCGCGCACGATCTGCTCCATGCCCCATTCCTTGATGAACCCGTGACCACCGTAGACCTGTACGCCCAGGTTGGCCGCTTCGAAGCCGGTTTCGGTCACGAAGGCCTTGGCAATGGGAGTGAGCAGCGCCAGCAGGTCATCCGCGGCTTTCGCTTCCTCCTCGGTGCCGCGATGCACGATATCCCCCTGCTGTGACAGGAAGTACAGCAGCGCGCGGCTGCCCTCTACAAATGCTTTCTGTGTCAGCAGCATGCGGCGCACATCGGGGTGCACGATAATCGGGTCCGCCGGCCCGTTCGGGTTCTTGGGGCCCGTGAGGCTGCGCATCGCCAGGCGATCGCGGGCATAGGCCAGGGCGCCCTGGTAGGACAGCTCACCGTGGGCAAGCCCCTGGATGGCAGTACCGATACGCGCGGTATTCATGAAGGTAAACATGGCGTTCAGGCCGCGGTTGGGTGGCCCGATCAGGTAGCCGGTGGCGCCGTCGAAATTGAGCACACAGGTCGCCGAAGCCTTGATCCCCATTTTCTTCTCGATGGAAGCACAGTGCACGCCGTTGCGCTCACCCAGGCTGCCGTCATCGTTCACATTGAACTTGGGCACAATGAACAGCGAGATGCCCTTGGTGCCTTCGGGTGCATCCGGCAGGCGCGCCAGCACGATATGGACGATATTCTCGGCCATGTCGTGTTCGCCGGCGCTGATAAATATCTTGGTGCCGGAGATGGCATAACTGCCGTCGGCGCGCGGTTCCGCCTTGGTGCGCAGCAGGCCCAGATCGCTGCCGCAGTGGGCCTCGGTCAGGCACATGGTACCGGTCCAGCCACCTTCCACCAGGCGCGTCAGGTATTTCTGCTTCTGCGCTTCATTGCCGTGCGCTTCGATGGTCTTGATTGCGCCATGGCTAAGCCCGGGGTACATCAGCCAGGACCAGTTGGCGGTACCTGCCAGTTCGTTGGCGATGATACCCAGCAGGTCGGGCATGCCCTGCCCACCGTAGGCGGTATCGGCAGCGAGTGCTGGCCAGCCGTTGGCCACGAACTGCTGGTAGGCCTCTGGAAAACCCTTGGGCGTGGTGACAACACCATCCTTCCAGGTGCAACCCTCGTCATCGCCCGGCTCGTTGAGCGGCGACAGGACGTTCTCGGCAAACTTGGCGCCCTCTTCAACGATGGCGTCCATCAGTTCCTGGGTCGCCTCTTCATAGCCCGGCAGGCGCTGATAAAGGGCCTCGGACTCCAGTAACTCATTCATCACAAACCGGATATCACGGAGCGGTGCTTTGTACTGCGGCATGCTGTTACCTCGCAATGCAGTTGAACCTATGTTTTCATCGCTCACATTCTGCGCGAATTACAACCGAAGTCAAATAACTTTTGCGAAAGTTGCTGGGTACCGCACAGGCGCCGAGTGGAGTGGCAGAGCGGAAGAGTGTCCTGGCTGCGCCCTGAAATATCTACAAAAGTGCTTTTATATCAAGGTGTTGTGCAACCTTTTCTGGGGTAAAAGGCGCCACGTGAGGCAGTTCACCCAGCAGCGGGGCAGGCAAAAGCTGACGCAAAGTGTCCACATTTTCTTCATGGCAGGCCATGCGTTCACCCACCTGGTTGGCCACCCAGCCGGCCAGCTGCAGGCCATCGGCACGGATGGCCTCGGCGGTAAGCAGGGCGTGATTGATACAGCCCAGCCGCATACCCACCACCAGAATAACGTCGCTGCCGAGCGCGATCGCGAGGTCCGCCAGGGTCTCCCGAGGACCCAGCGGTACGCGCCAGCCGCCCGCCCCTTCGACCAGCACAAGGTCAGCGCCGCAGGCGAACACGCCGCGGCACAGGCCGGCCAGCCGCTCCACCTGCAGGCGCTTGCCCGCCTGCGCTGCGGCAATGTGCGGGGCGATCGCCGGTTGCAGGGCCACCGGGTTGATCTGCTCGTAGGGCAAGGGCATGTTCATCGCCGCCTGCAGAGCCAGTGCGTCCTCGTTGCGACCCTGTGCATCACAGCCGGCCGCCACCGGTTTGATCGCTGCCGTGCGCAGCCCCAGCGCACCCGCGGCGTGTAGCAACGCGCAGCTGACGGCGGTCTTACCCACTTCGGTATCGGTACCGGTGACAAAATACCTGCGGCTCATAATTTCTCCAGATGCCCGTAAATGACGTCGTAGGTGGCTGGCAACCCGGCGGGTTCGCGCCATGCCTCGTAGGCCTGCACCATGGCAGCAAGGCGCTGGCGTCCGGTCAGTCCGGCGGGGCGCTTGCTGTTCATGTTGTGTGCGCCCAGCGTTTTCAGTTCGTGCAGGAGTTCGGTCGCCTTGTTGTAGCGCAGCACAATACGCTCACTGCGCAGGGTGAGTCGTACCCCCGCTGTGATGTCCGCCGCTGCCTGCAGGGTTTCGGGCGGCAGGAAATCATTCACGTGCTGGCTGCCATCCGCTGCCGCCCAGGAATCGCGCAGCTCCTGCAGGGTTGCCGGGCCCAGAGAGCTGAAGAAGCAGCGACCACCCGGCGCCAGCACCCGGCCCAGTTCGGCAAACAGCAGATCGGGGCGGTAGCACCACTGAAAGGCGAGGCTACTGAAGATGACGTCCACCGAACCGCTGGCAAGGGGCAGCGCCTCGGCGTCACCGGCCACCCAGGCGGCGTGCTCTGTGTGCCGTTCACGCGCCCAGGAGAGCATGCCCTGCGCAAGATCCAGCCCGACATAGGCGGCCCCGGGATAGCGCTCCAGCAACGCCGGATGAAAATACCCCGTGCCACAGCCGAGGTCCAGCAGGGTTATCGAGCTCTTGCTTTCATTGACTAGTGAGGTGAGCAAACGCTTACCAACGTCGCGCTGTAACGCCGCCACGCTGTCATAGCGAGGCGCCGCGCGGCTGAAGGAGAGGGCAATCGCCTGCTTGCTCACCGGTGCCGCGGGAGCGGCCTCTGCCGCTTCACACACCGCCGCTGTGTCCACGGCAAAGCGGTACAGCGCCTCAGCCAGAGCCCCCGGTGCGGCGCAGGGCAGCGCGTGACCGGTACCCGGTATGACCGTCACGGAGGCCTCGGCGACGCCCGCCAGCCACCCGCACAGGGCTTCATGAGCAGCGCCCGGCACCAGTGCGTCGGCCTCCGCCAGCAGGTGCTGTTGCGGGCAGGCCAACGCCGGAAGCAGGCTGCGCGTGTCCAGTTCCGCCAGCCATTGCAGGCCGGCGGCGAGGGCGACGGCGTCCCAGCCCCGACTATGCGCCACCAGCTGCCGCGCCAGGGCGCGCTCAGCAGCGCAGCCGCGGGACTGCAGGGCGGAAAAGCGGCGCAGTGTACCGTCAGCATCCGCCGCCAGACCTGCCTGGAAACCGGCCAGCTGCGCCGCTGCCACACCGGGCCAGCTCCCCTCGGCGAGAAAGCGGGGGTTACTGGCCACAGTGACCAGCCCGGCGACGCGCTGCGGCGCTCGCGACGCCACGGCAGTGGCCAGCTGCCCGCCGAGGGACCAGCCGACATACACAGCGCTGGCCGGCGACACCGTCAACACCTCCGCCACAACATCCGCCAGATCGGCGCCGGGCCGCCAGTCAATCAGGGTAACGTTGGCCCAGCGTCGCAGCGCGGCCAGCAGCGGCCGCCAGCACTCGCTGCTGCCGGCCCAGCCGTGCAGCAGCACCAGGTCTGCTCTGGCCTGTTGCGCGGCGGGCAGGTATTCGGCTCTGGCCAACAGCTCAGGCATCGGGCCAGCACTCCGCCAGCGCCGCCAGCAATGTGGCCACCTGCTGCGGCGTATGCGCTGCGCTCAGGGTGATGCGCAGCCGGGAGGTTCCCGCCGGCACGGTTGGCGGACGAATGGCGCTGATCAACAGGCCGCGCTCACGCAACCGCTCGCTGAGGCGCACGGCGCGCCCGGCATCGCCCACCAGCAAGGGCTGAATGGCACTGTCGGAGTCCAGCAGGGGCAGATCGCACTGCCGGGCACCGCGCCGAAACCGGGCGATGTGCTCAGCGAGCTGCTCGCGCCGCCAGGACTCCTCATGCAGCAGTCGCAGCGCGGTGAGGCTGGCCGCCGCCAGCGCCGGGGGCATGGCGGTGGTATAGATATAGTTGCGCGTGGACTGGATCAGCGCTTCGATCAGCAGTTCGCTGCCCGCCACAAAGGCGCCGGAGGTACCCAGGGCCTTGCCGAGGGTCGCCATCAGCACCGGCACTTCCGCCTCGCCCAGCCCGGCTGCCTGCACGCTGCCGGCACCTGCCTCCCCGTGCACACCGAAGCCGTGGGCATCATCCACCATCAACCAGGCGTCGCGACTGGCGCAGGTGGCGGACAGCTCGGCCAGCGGCGCCGTGTCGCCGTCCATGCTGAACACGCCGTCGACAGCGACCAGCGTGGGCCCGGCAGCAGCGTCGAGTTTACGCGCCAGGTCGGCACAGTCGTTGTGGGCAAAGCGGCGCAGCCGCGCGCCACTGTGCAGGCCACCGTCAAGCAGCGAAGCGTGGTTGAGACGATCCTGCAAGACGGTGTCGCCGGGCCGCAGCAGGGCCTGCAGAATACCGGTGTTGGCGGCGTAACCACTGGAAAACAACAGTGCCCGGGGTCTGCCGGTGAAGGCAGCGAGCGCCTCCTCCAGTTCGCGGTGCGCGGCACTGTGGCCGCACACAAGATGGGATGCGCCGCTGCCCACGCCCCAGCGCGTCGCGGCATCGCGCAGGCTCGCGATGACCTTGGGGTGTGCGGCAAGGCCGAGGTAGTCGTTGCTGCAGAAATTCAGGTAGTCGCGGCCCGCCAGCCGCACCACCGGGCCCTGGGCGGACTCCAGGGTCAGGCACTGGCGATACAGACCGGCGGCACGGCGCTCTTCCAGCACCGCCCGGAGACGCTGCGGGAAGGCCTCCTTCATGGCGCTGGCGGCTAGTGCGCCGCCGCTGCGTCGTAGAACTGCGGGGTGGGCACCTGCGGAGCGCTCGCCACCTCACGCTGCTCCGGACGGATACCCAGACGCTGGAACAGGGCCATGTCGGCATTGGCCTGCG
Source organism: uncultured Haliea sp. (assembly GCF_963973825.1). Taxonomy (NCBI): domain Bacteria; kingdom Pseudomonadati; phylum Pseudomonadota; class Gammaproteobacteria; order Cellvibrionales; family Halieaceae; genus Haliea; species uncultured Haliea sp. Next base: position 110,864 of record NZ_CAXBAE010000013.1, on the reverse strand, counting down.
GGTTGGGCGTGGTGAGCAGTTTCTCGCCGTAGAAGATGGAGTTGGCGCCGGCGAAGTACGCCAGCGCATGCATCTCTTCACTCATGGATTCACGCCCGGCAGACAGGCGCACATGGGAGGCGGGCATCAGGATGCGCGCCACAGCGATGGTGCGGATAAAGTCGAAAGGATCCAGGTCGGCCTCATCGGCCAGCGGCGTACCCTCGACCCGCACCAGCATGTTGATGGGCACACTTTCGGGGTGCTCGGGCAGATTGGCCAACTGCTGCAGCAGCCCGGCGCGGTCGCGCTGGGACTCGCCCATGCCGACAATGCCGCCGCTGCACACTTTCATCCCGGCCTCGCGCACATGGGAGAGTGTGTCCAGCCGGTCCTTGTAGGTACGCGTGGTGATGATCTCACCGTAGTATTCGGGCGAGGTGTCGAGGTTGTGGTTATAGTAGTCGAGCCCGGCCTCGGCCAGCTCCTTTGCCTGCGCCTCGGTCAGCATGCCGAGGGTCATGCAGCTTTCCAGGCCCAGCTCGCGCACGCCCTTGACCATGGCCACCACGTAGGGCATGTCGCGGGCCTTGGGTGAACGCCAGGCCGCCCCCATGCAGAAGCGGGTAGCGCCGCTGGCCTTGGCCGCCTGTGCCTGCGCCAGTACCTTTTCCACTTCCATCAGCTTTTCCGCTTCCAGCCCCGTGTCATAGCGATTGCTTTGCGGACAGTACGCGCAGTCTTCCGGACAGGCGCCGGTTTTGATGGAAAGCAGTGTGCTGACCTGCACCTCGTTTGGGTCAAAATAGGCGCGGTGCACACTGTGCGCCCTGAACAGCAGGTCGTTGAAGGGCAGCGCCAGCAGGGCTTCGATTTCGCCGCGGCTCCAGTCGTGGCGGAGCGAGGCAGGCGCGGAGGCGGGAGCATTCATGACAGGTATCCAGAGAGACAGTAGGCAAGCCAACATGATAAGCCGCACCCCGCCGCTGTCAACCTGTGGCGCACACCTTGGTTAACAGGTGGGCGCGCCTGCTCGCGGATACCCTCTTCCCACAGCAGTGCCTGCTGTGTCGGCTGCCCAGCGCCAGCCACCTGCCGCTGTGCGGCTGTTGCGCGGCACAGCTGGTACCCAATCACCCCTGCTGCCCGTGTTGCGCCCTGCCGCTGGCTACCCCCGGCGGCGGCCTGTGCAGTGCCTGCACGCAGCGCCCGCCGGCGCTGGACAGGGTGCTCGCGCCCTATGTGTACGAGCCCTGCCTGGGCTACCTCATCGGGCAATGGAAATTCCAGCGCCAGCGACATCTGAGCGGCCTGCTCGCAGAACTCTGGCTTGCCGCAGTAGACCCACCGCAAGACCGCGACCTCCTGCTGCCCGTGCCCATGCACTGGCGGCGCCTGCTGCAGCGGGGTTTCAACCAGGCAACGTTGCTGGCCAGGGCGCTGCAGCACTGCGACTCCGCCCTGCAGCGGCTGCCAGTGGCGGAGCGCACGCTGCGCCGCCCGCGCGCGGTCCCTGCACAGTCGACCCTCACGGCACAGCAGCGCCTGCACAACCTGCGCGATGCGTTTAGCCTGCGCGCTCCGGTGCAGGGACGCCGCATCGCACTGGTCGACGACGTCATGACCACCGGCGCCACCGCCGAGACCATCGCCCGCCTGCTCAAGGACGCGGGCGCCGACGATGTGCAGCTCTGGTGCATCGCCCGGACTCCACCACCGGCGACCTGATACACTGCTCCCCTGGCACCGCCCGTCGCGGTCGCTGCCTGGAGTGCGTCTATGAGCCAAGCCCAACATCCCTATGATCGCCTGTCGCCGGACTGTGTCATCGACGCGGTCGAGTCCGCAGGCTACCTCTGCGATGCGCGACTGCTGGCCCTGAACAGCTACGAAAACCGCGTTTACCAGGTCGGCATTGAGGATGGGCAGCCGCTGGTCGCCAAATTCTATCGCCCGGGGCGCTGGGACGACGCGCAGATTCTGGAGGAGCATGCCTTCAGTCTGGAACTGCAGGACGCCGAGATCTCGGTGGTGGCCCCACTGGTCGACGCATCCGGCAACAGCCTGCACCGTCATGACGGCTTTCGTTTCGCCCTGTTCCCGCGCCGCGGCGGCTACCCGCCAGAGCTCGACAATATGGACAGCCTGCTGGTACTGGGGCGCACGCTGGGGCGCATCCACGCGGTGGGCGCCAGTGCGCGCTTCCGGCACCGGCCCACCCTCAGCATTGACGGCATGCTCACGCACAACCGTGACTATCTGCTGGAACACTTCATTCCCCGCGATCTGCAGCCCGCCTACGACAGCCTCACCCGGGATCTGCTGGCGGCCGTGACTCAGCTCTACGGGGAGGTAAAGGAGCGGGATCTGATCCGTGTGCACGGCGATTGCCACGTCGGCAACATTCTCTGGCGCGATGACTGCGCGCATTTTGTCGACCTGGATGACTGCTGCATGGCACCCGCCGTGCAGGATCTGTGGATGTGCCTGAGCGGTGAGCGCCACGAGCGCGAGCTGCAGCTGGCCGAACTCATTGAGGGCTACAGCGAATTCTGTGACTTTGCACCGCGCCAGCTGCGCTGGATAGAGGCACTGCGCACGCTGCGCCTGGTGAACTACGCCGCCTGGCTGGCGCGCCGCTGGACTGACCCGGCCTTTCCGCGCAGCTTCACCTGGTTCAACACCGAGCGCTACTGGGCCAACCACATCCTGGAGCTGCGTGAGCAGCTCTCGGCGCTGCAGGAGGAACCGCTGCGCCTGTTGTAGGCCCCGGGGTCTAGCCCCGGGGTGCTCCCGCGGGATACAGCACCGACCACAGCCAGCGCAGCAGTGAGTTGCCACGCAGCACCTCGCGGTCCACCGCATCGAAAAACGCCTCGGCGCCCTCCGGGTCCGCAAACAGATCCATGCGGGTGGTGAAACCGCGCTCCGGGTCCAGCTCTTTCACCACGCGCGCGGGATTGCCCGCCACCACCACGTTGGCCGGCACGTCCCGGGTGACCACCGCCTGTGCCGCCACCACGCTGTTTTCGCCGATGGTCACGCCTTTCAGCACGGTCGCGTGGTCACCCAGCCACACGTTGTCCCCGATGTGAACCGGTGTGGGCTCGGGGGCGCGGGCCGTGCGGTCATAGAGGGTATGCCAGTCAGAGTCTGTGACGTAAGAGCCGTTGGCCATCATCACGCCGTCACCGAGCACGATTTCATCGCTGGCACTGAGGCGGGCGCCGGGACTCATGAGCACACAGTCACCGATCTGGATGCGTCCCTGCCCCGCCTCGCGCCCCCACACCCCAATCTGCACCCGATGCATCGGTTCGCCAATGGCAGTGAAGCAGCGCCCGATGTGGATGTTGGCCCCGGAAATGTGCACATACCACGGCTTCATGATGGTGTGATGCGGCCCCAGAGACGTGCAGCGGGGGCGCAGGAAGTAGTCGGCATACCAGCGCCGGTAGCGCAGGTAGATTTGCTTCAGCCAGTACGGGCGCAGATCCTGGTGCATGGCGCAATTCCCTGGTTGGTCGTGGTGGCGGCGCGATTTATGATGGCAATCCCGCTGGCGCAACTCAAGCGCTGGCTGCACTGTTACAGGAGCCGACCCCGCGTGCAAGCTTCCTCCCGCCCGGTGACCAGCAACCAGCAGGGGCTGCACCCGCGCCTGGTGCACACTGTGCGCCGGCACCTTGAGCACGCCTCCCAGGCGCCGCTGGCGGCGCACAATGCGGACGCCTGGCGCAGGCTCGCGCAGCGGCTGGCGGAGGACTCGCGACCGCTGGTGCTGGATTCCTTCTGCGGCACCGGCATGAGCACGGCGCGGCTCGCCGCCGCCCACCCCGGGCATCTGGTGGTTGGCATCGACCGCTCAGCGCACCGGCTGGCGCTGCACCAGCACGACGAGCATCCGCCGTATCTGCTGCTGCAGGCCGAGTGCGAGCCCCTCTGGCGTGCATTGGCGGGCGCCGGCCGCGGCGTGGACTACCACTACCTGCTGTATCCCAACCCCTGGCCCAAGGCGCGCCATCTGCAGCGCCGGATTCATGGCCACCCGGGTTTTGCCGACCTCCTGGCCCTGGGCGGCAGGGTGGATCTGCGCTCCAACTGGCCGCTGTACGTCGAGGAGTTCGGCGTGGCCATGCACATCGCCGGCGTGCACGGGGTTGTGCAGCGGCTGCCCGATGGCCCGCCCTTGACCCGCTTCGAAGCCAAGTACAGGGCCAGCGGTCACGCGCTGTGGCGATACCGGGCTCGTATACGCTAAAGTGTGCGCCCGGAAACGAGGAACTGACATGGCCACCAGGAAAGCCGATCCGGTCTGGGACCGGATAGTGCAGGAGACGCAGCAACATGCGGCGGAGGAACCGATCCTCGCCAGTTATCTGCACGCCACTATTCTCAATCACAACAACCTGGAGTGCGCGCTGAGCTTTCACCTCGCCACCCAGTTGGACAGCCCGACCGTATCCTCCCTGCTGCTGCGCGAGGTCATCCTCGAGGCGCTGAAGGACGATGCCGCCCTGCGCAAGGCCATTCGCGCCGACCTGCTGGCGGTCGAGGAGCGCGACTCAGCCTGTCAGGAAATCTACATTCCGTTCCTCTACTTCAAGGGCTTTCACGCGCTGCAGACCCACCGCGTCGCGCACTGGCTCTGGCAACGCGGCCGCCACTCACTGGCACTGTTCTTCCAGAACCGGGTTGCCGTGGAGTTTGCCGTGGACATTCACCCGGCGGCGCGCCTCGGCAGCGGTATCATGCTGGACCACGCCACCGGTCTGGTGATCGGCGAAACCGCCGTGGTCGGCGACAACGTCTCGATCCTGCAATCGGTCACACTGGGCGGCACCGGCAAGGAACACGGTGACCGTCATCCGAAGATCGGCAACGGCGTGCTGATCAGCGCCGGTGCCAAGATTCTCGGGAATATCCGGGTGGGCGATGGCGCCAAGGTGGGTGCCGGCAGCGTGGTGCTGGACGAGGTGCCCCCGCACACAACCGTGGCTGGCGTGCCGGCCAAGGTGGTGGGCAAGCCCACATCGCAATCCCCGGCGTTGGAGATGGACCACAGCTTCTGCTGCGACCCCGAGCAGGAGCTGGCCTGCGAGGATGCCGCGCAGGCGCAACGCCGACGCTGACAGCAGGCCGTCAGTCGTTGTGGTGGTACTGGGGTGAAAGCTCCTGCACCGCCTCCACAAACGCGGTGACGTGATCGGGATTCACTCCCGGCGTGATGCCGTGCCCCAGGTTGAATACGTGGCCGGGGCCGTGGCCGTACCCAGCCAGGATGCTGCCCACTTCCTCGCGAATCCGCGCCGGCGAGGCATACAGCATCGAAGGGTCCATATTGCCCTGCAACGCCACCCGATCGCCCACCTGTGCGCGCGCCGCACCGATATCCGTGGTCCAGTCGATACCCACGGCCTGGGCACCCGCATCGGCAATGGCGGGCAACCACTGACCGCCGCCCTTGGTGAAGAGAATGACCGGCACCTTGCGCCCGTCCGCCTCGGTGGGCAGTCGGCTGATGACCCGCTGCATGTACTTCAGCGAGAACTCCTTGTAGGCCGCGGCGCTCAGTGCGCCGCCCCAGGTGTCGAAGATCTGCAGCGCCTGGGCCCCCGCCTTGACCTGTTCGGCCAGGTAATCGGCTACCGCATCGGCGAGCAGGGCGAGCAGCTGGTGCATCAGCTCGGGCTGGTCGTAGGCCATGCGCTTCACCTGGGAGAAGTCCTTGGAAGCGCCACCCTCGACCATATAGGTGGCTAGCGTCCAGGGGCTGCCGGAAAAACCGATCAACGGCACGCTGCCATTCAGCTCACGGCGAATGGTACGCACGGCATTCATGACGTATCCCAGGTCGTCCGCCGCCGTAATGGAGTTAAGCCCGGCCAGGTCAGCTTCATTGCGCACGGTTTTGCGGAATTTCGGCCCCTCACCTTCTTCGAAGTAGAGGCCCAGCCCCAGGGCATCGGGCACGGTGAGGATGTCACTGAACAGGATCGCTGCATCCATGGGGTAACGGCGCAGGGGCTGCAGCGTCACCTCGCAGGCCAGCTCGGCATGCTTGCACAGGTCGAGAAAAGAGCCCGCCTGTTCGCGGGTGGCTCGGTATTCGGGGAGATAGCGCCCGGCCTGACGCATCATCCACACCGGAGTTCGGTCAACAGGCTGGCGCTGCAGGGCGCGCAGGAAACGGTCGTTTTTCAGTTCGGTCACAGAATCTCCGTGTGCAGTTTGGCGGATACGGCCGGCTCAGACCTCGAGAAAGTCCAGAATGCCCTCGGCGGCCTGGCGCCCTTCCCAGATGGCGGTGACCACCAGGTCAGACCCGCGCACCATGTCGCCACCGGCAAACACCTTGGGGTTGGTGGTCTGGAAACGGTACGCCTGCTCCTCGGGCGCAATCACGCCGTCCCACTCGTTGACCTGCACGCCCAGCTCTCGCAGCCAGGCTGGCGGGTCGGGCTGAAAACCAAACGCGATGATGACGGCGTCCGCTTCCAGCACCTTCTCGCTGCCCGGAATGGGCTGCGGTTGGCGGCGGCCGCCGGCGTCAGGCTCGCCCAGTTCAGTGGTCACCATCTTCACGCCGCAGGCGCGACCGAAGTACTCAACGATCTCGATAGGCTGGCGGTTGAACAGGAATTCCACCCCTTCTTCCCGGGCGTTGGCCACTTCCTTGCGCGAGCCGGGCATGTTCAGTTCATCGCGGCGGTAGGCGCAGATCACATGCTCCGCCTGCTGGCGCACTGCCGTGCGCACACAATCCATCGCGGTATCACCGCCACCCAGGACCACCACGCGCTTGCCCTTGAGATTCACGTAGTCTGAGGGATCCTGCTCATAGCCGCGATTGTGGTTGACGTTGCCGATCAGGTAGGGAAGCGCCTTGTGCACCCCGGGCAGGTTCTCGCCGGGGAAGCGCCCCTGCATGGCCTTGTAGGTACCCATGCCGAGGAATACGGCGTCGTACTCTTCCATCAACTCGGCCACGCCGATGTCGCGGCCGACCTCGGTGTTCAGGCGGAACTCAATGCCCATGCCCTCAAACACCTCGCGGCGACGCACCATGACATCCTTTTCGAGCTTGAATTCCGGAATACCGAAGGTGAGCAGGCCGCCGATTTCCGGGTAGCGGTCGAAGACCACCGGTTTGACGCCGGCGCGGGTCAGCACGTCGGCACAGCCCAGGCCCGCGGGGCCGGCGCCGATGATGGCCACTTTCTTGCCGGTGGGCACCACCTTCGACATATCCGGTCGCCAGCCCATGGCCAGCGCCGTGTCGGTGATGTATTTCTCGGAAGAGCCGATGGTGACGGCGCCGTAGCCATCGTTCAGGGTACAGGCACCCTCGCACAGGCGATCCTGCGGGCACACGCGGCCGCACACCTCAGGCAGCGTGTTGGTCTGGTGGCTGAGCTCTGCCGCTTCGAACAGGTTGCCTTCACTGACCAGCTTCAGCCAGTTGGGAATGAAGTTGTGTACCGGACACTTCCACTCGCAATAGGGGTTGCCGCACTCCAGACAGCGGTGCGACTGCTCCGCCGCCCGGTCTGCGGTGAAGGATTCATAGATCTCGACGTACTCTGTCTTGCGCGTCTCGACGCTTTTCTTGTTGGGATCGGTCCGACCCACGTCGATAAACTGGAAATCATTCGACAAACGCTTGCTCATAACGCTTTCGCCTCCCGGCGCCTAGTCGGTGTTACGCAGACGTGACAGCAGCTGGTTGAAGTCCGCCGCTTTCGGCTTGACCAGCCAGAACTTGCCCACGTAGTCCTCAAAGTTGTCCAGCAATTCCAGGCCCCAGGCCGAACCGGTCTCCTGCGCAAACTCGCGTATCGTGGTACGCAGGTGGTTGCGGTAGGGCTCCATGTACTCGGAGTTGACCCGGTGGATGTCCACCAGCTCGCTGTTGTACTTGTCGATAAAGGACCGGTCCTGGTCCAGCACGTAGGCGAAGCCGCCGGTCATGCCCGCGCCGAAGTTCACGCCCGTGGGCCCGAGCACGGTGACCGTGCCGCCGGTCATGTACTCGCAGCAGTGGTCGCCCGCACCTTCAACGACCGCCTGCGCGCCACTGTTACGCACCGCAAAACGCTCGCCGGCGATACCCGCCGCGTAGAGGCGCCCACCGGTGGCGCCGTATAGGCAGGTGTTGCCGATAATCACCGTGTCCTGGGAGCGGAAGTTGGCATCACGCGCGGGGAATACCACCAGCTTACCGCCCGCCATGCCCTTGCCGACATAGTCGTTGCAGTCGCCTTCGAGGTACATGTGCAGGCCGCCCGCATTCCACACGCCAAAGCTCTGCCCGGCCGTGCCGGTCAGGCGCAGCACGATGGGTGCGTCTTCCATGCCGTTATTGCCGTAGCGCTGGGCGATTTCGCCCGACAGCCGTGCGCCGATGGAGCGGTCGCAGTTGGTCAGGGCAAATTCGTACTCGCCACCGCTGCGCGATTCGATGGCCGGAAGCGCCGCAGCCACCATGGCTTCGGCCTTTTCCGCGCGATCGAAGGGGTGGTTGGCCACTACCTGGCAATACTCAGGCTGCCCTGCCGAACTCGCGTCCTTGTGCAGAATGGGCGCCAGGTTGAGTCGCGACTGCTTTGGCGTTGTGCCGGGCAGCCGTTCCAGCAGGTCGGTGCGGCCGATCAGGGCCTCCAGCGACGGCACACCCAGGCGCGCCAGCCACTCGCGTGTCTCCATGGCGATGAAGGTGAAGAAATGCGTCACCATCTCGATCGTGCCATTGAAGTGATCCTGCCGCAGTTTTTCGTTCTGCGTGGCAACACCGGTGGCGCAGTTGTTGAGGTGACAGATGCGCAGGTACTTGCAGCCCAGCGCCACCATGGGTCCGGTGCCAAACCCAAAGCTCTCCGCACCCAGAATGGCCGCCTTGACGACATCCAGGCCGGTTTTCAGGCCGCCGTCGGTCTGCAGGCGAATCGCACCGCGCAAGCCGTTGCCGCGCAGGGTTTGCTGCACCTCGGCCAGGCCCAGCTCCCAGGGGGAGCCGGCATAGCGGATGGAGGTCAGCGGGCTGGCGGCGGTGCCGCCGTCATAGCCGCTGATGGTAATCAGGTCGGCATAGGCCTTGGCAACGCCCGCGGCGATGGTACCCACGCCCGGCTCCGACACCAGCTTCACGGACACCAGCGCCTTCGGATTCACCTGTTTCAGGTCGAAGATCAGCTGCGCCAGGTCCTCGATGGAATAGATGTCGTGGTGCGGCGGCGGTGAAATCAGCGTTACGCCGGGCACCGAGTAGCGCAGGCGCGCAATCAGTTCGTTCACCTTGCCGCCCGGCAGCTGGCCGCCTTCACCGGGCTTGGCACCCTGCGCCACCTTGATCTGCAGCACTTCGGCATTGACCAGATAATGCGGCGTGACACCGAAGCGGCCGGAAGCGATCTGCTTGATCTTGGAACTGCGCTCAGTACCGTAGCGTGCGGGATCCTCGCCACCCTCACCGGAGTTGGAGCGCGCACCCAGCCGGTTCATGGCCGCTGCCAGGGCCTCGTGCGCTTCGGGGCTGAGTGCGCCCAGCGACATCCCCGCGGAATCGAAACGCGGCAGAATGGCGCTGATCGGTTCAACCTCGTCCAGATCCAGCGGCTTCTCCGCCAGCACGGGTTGCAGCAGGTCGCGAATCGTTGCCACCGGGCGGGTGTTGACCAACGCGGCGTAGCGTTGATAGGTCGCATAGTCCCCGGTGGCGACAGCCAGCTGCAGCGTGGTCACCACGTCGGGGTTGAAGGCGTGGTATTCCTGCCCGTGTACGTATTTCAGCAGGCCGCCCTGCTGCAGCGGTTTGCGCGGGTTCCAGGCCAGCTTGGCCAGGTGCCGCTGGTCCTGTTCCAGCTCCGCAAAGCCGGCGCCCTCGATACGCGAAGCCACGCCGCAGAATGCGGTATCCACGACCTCGCGCGCCAGGCCCACTGCCTCGAACAGCTGCGCGCCGCGGTAGGAGCTGACCGCGGAGATGCCCATCTTGGACATGATCTTGAGCAGACCCTTGTTGATGCCCTTGCGATAGTTCTTGTAGCAGGTGCTCGGTTCACCGAGCAATTCGCCATCGCGTATCAGGTCCTCCAGCACACTGTAGGCCAGATAGGGGTAGATCGCTGTCGCCCCGAACCCCAGCAGGCAGGCCACCTGGTGGGAATCCCGCGCACTCGCGGTCTCGATGACCAGATTGGCATCGCAGCGCAGGCCCTGGCGGATGAGGTGATGGTGCACCGCGCCCGTGGCGATCAGGCTGTGAATCGGCAGGCGCGTCGGAGCGATGGAACGGTCGGAAATGATCAGAATGGTCGCGCCATTGCGCACCGCCTGCTCCGCAGTATCCACCAGCTTCGCCACCGCCTGCTGCAGGTTGATCTCGGCCGGGTCGTAGGTGCCGTCGATATCGCAGACATCAAAGCCCGGGCGATTCAGCGACAGCAGCGTATTGAACTTGCCCTGCGACAGCACCGGCGAACTGAGGATGATCCGGTCAGCATGCTCCGGCCCCTCGTGGAATACGTTTTTCTCGGCGCCGAGGTCGGTCTCCAGGGACATCACGATCGCCTCCCGCAGAGGGTCGATCGCGGGGTTCGTCACCTGCGCGAATTTCTGCCGGAAGAAGTCATACAGGGGGCGCTCCTGCCGCGACAGGACTGCCATGGGCGTATCGTCACCCATTGAACCCACCGCCTCGTTGCCCGACTCCGCCAGCGGACGCAGTACCTGGTCGCGCTCCTCGAAGGTCACCTGGAACATCTTCTGGTAGGGCTTGAGCATATCGGGCTCGATGCCCGGCGCCTGCTCACCACCGAAGGTGCCCTCAACGTGGTAGGAGTTCTCCTTCAACCAGCGCTTGTAGGGGTGGCGGCTCTTCAGGCGGTTGTCGATATCCGCCGTGTGCAGCATCTCGCCGGTCTGGGTGTCGACCATGAGGATCTGCCCGGGGCCGACACGACCCTTGGCGATCACGTCTTCACTCCGGTAGCCGTGGGTACCCACTTCCGATGCCAGCGTGATGAAGCCGTCCTTGGTTTTCACCCAGCGCGCGGGGCGGAGGCCATTCCGGTCCAGCAGGCACACCGCATAGCGCCCATCCGTCAGCACGATGCCGGCGGGGCCGTCCCAGGGCTCCATGTGCATGGAGTGATATTCATAGAAGGCCCGCAGGTCGGGGTCCATATCCTCCATGTTCTGCCACGCCGGGGGAATCAGCATGCGCAGCGCGCGGGGCATGTCCACACCTCCGGTCAGCAGTACATCCAGCATGTTGTCGAGGCTGGATGAATCCGAACCGGTGCGATTGACCAGCGGCGCGATGTCGCTGATGTTGGGTAGTCGGTCTGACTGGAACAGCGCCGTGCGCGCCTCGGCCCAGTTGCGGTTGCCATCAATGGTGTTGATCTCGCCGTTGTGCGCCAGCAGCCGGAACGGCTGCGCCAGCGGCCAGCGCGGCATGGTGTTGGTGGAGAAGCGTTGGTGGAACACGCAGATTGCGGTCTCCAGGCGCTCGTCGTCCAGGTCGTGGTAGAAGCGCGGCAGGTCCACCGGCATTACCAGGCCCTTGTAGGCAATCACGCGGCCCGACAGGCTGCAGATGTAGAAATCCGGGTCGCTCTCGTTGGCGATCTCCGCCTTGCGTCGCGCCACGAACAGCTTGGTGGAAAGCTCATCGGCACTGAGGCCCGGAGCACTGAAGAACACCTGCTCGATACGCGGCAGCGTCGCCAGGGCAATTTCGCCACAGACACTGCTGTCGGTGGGGACTTCCCGCCAGCCCACAACCTTCAGCCCCTGGTCGGTGAGCGCCTTCTCCATTCCCGCGCGCGCGGCTGCCGCGCGACCCTCATCCTGGTTCAGGAAAATCTGGCCGACGCCGAAAGGATCCTCCAGTTCCGCGCCAAAAGCCTCGCGCGCCAGCGTGCGCATGAAGGGAACGGGCATCTGCAGGAGCAGGCCGCAGCCGTCACCGGTCTTGCCATCCGCTGCGATACCGCCCCGGTGCGTCATGCATGTCAGCGACTCAATGGCGGTCTGCAGCAACCGGTGGCTGGCGTCGCCCGCACTGTGGACGATCAGGCCGAAGCCACAGTTGTCGCGGAATTCTTCAGGGCTAAACAAGCCTGCACTCATACTGTGTCCAGAATAGGTAATAAAAACAAACGGTTACACCGACACGCCCCGTACCTCGGCAGCACTCGGGCGAAAGGGGGAGGTCATTTTACACAGTTGCGCAGTGTGGAACAAACCACCTCAACAGGGGCTGGCGGCACGCGCCTGGGCCGCGCCCAGCAAGCCCTCGAGTTCTTCTCCGGTAACGTCGTCGACAATGCAGGCATCGCCGATATCGCGCAGCAGCACCAGCCGCATACGGCCATCTACTACCTTCTTGTCGCGTCCCATCAGATCAATGAACATCGAGGGCGTCATCCCGGCAGGAATATCCAGCGGCAGACGCGCCTCGCGCAGCAGTGCTTCCAGCCGCCGCACTTCGTCCCCAGCTACCCAGCCTCGGGCGACCGACAGCCGCAGTGCGAGCAACATGCCCACGGCAACCGCCTCACCGTGCAACCAGCTGCCGTAGCCCTGGGCGGTCTCGATCGCGTGGCCGAAGGTATGCCCGAGGTTGAGAATGGCGCGCACGCCACCCTCCCGCTCATCAGCCGCCACCACGCGGGCCTTCAGTGCACAACTGCGCTCAATGGCCTCGGCGAGGGCGCTGTCGTCGCGGCCCAGCAGTCGCGGCATGGCCTCCAGCAGCCAGGCATAAAACCCGGCGTCACAGATCAGGCCGTACTTGATGACCTCGGCGAGGCCGGCGGACAGCTCACGCGCCGGCAGCGTGTGCAGGCTGTTGGTGTCGATAAACACGGCCCGCGGCTGGTGGAATGCGCCAATCATGTTCTTGCCGAGAGCGTGGTTGACCGCGGTCTTGCCGCCCACGGAGGAGTCCACCTGCGCCAGCAGGGTTGTCGGCACCTGAATGAACTCAACGCCGCGCTGGTAGCAGGCGGCGGCAAAGCCGGTGATATCGCCGACAACACCGCCTCCAACCGCAATCAGGGTTGTGGCGCGACTGTGGCGATCGGCCAGCAGGCGCTCCAGAATGTGCTCAAAGCTGGCCAGTGTCTTGTGTTGTTCACCGTCTGGCAGGATGATCTCGGTGACCCGGCCGCCGTCGCCCAGCGCGGCGCGCAACCGCGGCACGTAGAGCGGCGCTACCGTCACGTTACTGACGATGGCCACCTCGCGGCCGCGCAGGTGCTGGCGCAGCAGCTGCGGGTCGGAGAAGAGATCGCGGCCGATGTAGACCGGATAGCTGCGCTCGGCCAGATCGACATGAACGGTATGCATGATGACGGACACAGGGCACTCCACGGTAAAAGACTGCTATTCTAGCCCCGCGATCCCCCTCTGTCTTCAGCGCTCGGCGGTGAGCGCCTCCATCAGGCGCTGGGCGACCGTGCGCGGGCTGCAGCCGTCCGTGTCGATGACATAATCGGCAATTTCCCGGTACAGCGGGTCACGCACCTTGAACAGATCGCGCAGGACCGTCGCCGGGTTCCCTGTCTGCAGCAATGGTCGCTTGCGGTCGTTGCGGGTGCGACGCACCTGCTCATCCACGGTTGCGTGCAGGTAGATGACGAAGCCGCGGCTTCCCAGCGCCGCGCGGTTTTCGGCGCGCATGATCACGCCGCCACCGGTGGCGAGGACGATATCGTCCATCTGCGTCATTTCCTCCACCACCTGCTGTTCCCGGTCGCGGAAACCCGACTCGCCCTCGACATCGAATATCCAGGGGATATCCGCGCCCGTGCGATGCTCAATCTCGGTGTCAGTATCGGCGAAGGCCAGGCCGAGCTGGCGCGCAAGGTACTTGCCAATGGTGCTCTTGCCGGCCCCCATGGGGCCGACGAGAAAGACGCGGTGCAGATCCGGCATGAGACGTCAGGGCGCGCCCTAGTCCAGCAGACTGTCAGCGAGGATACGCGGCGTGATGAAGATCAACGTTTCCGTTTTGGTCTTGGAGTTGGACTCATTGCGGAACAGGCGACCGACATACGGAATGTCGCCAAAGAACGGCACCTTGGTCACAGACTCGATGTCCTCGGTGCGGAACACACCGCCCAGCACCACCGTTTCACCGTTGCCCACCAGCACCTGCGTGGTCAACTCGGTGGTATCGATGGACGGGATGAAGCCCCCCTGACCACTCGGCACCAGATCACCCAGTGAGTCCTGGGTAATCACCAGGTCCAGCAGGATGCGGTCGTCCGGCGTAATGTTGGGCGTGACGTCCAGCTGCAGCACGGCTTCCTTGAAGGACGTGGTGTTCTGGCCGCTCAGCGAGCCTTCCTGGTAGGGAATCTCGGAACCCGACTTGATGATCGCCTTCTGCTTGTCGCCGGTGATCACCTTGGGCTGCGACACCACCTCACCATTGCCCGCGGCTTCCAGCGCCGACAGTTCGGCGGTCAGGAACAGGTCTTCACTGGTGAAGCCGACCGCAAAGCCACCGGCCTTGGACGCGACACCGAGGTCGACCATCAGCGCACCCGGGAAGTTCACGCCGCTGGCGGTGCCATCGATCACCGACTGGTTGATCGCCGCCACGTTTGCCGTGTCGCCAGAGACAGACAGGGCATTGCCGTTCACGTCGGAGTCGACAAAGCCGCCGCCCCATTCAATGCCCAGTTCCTGCTCCAGGTCGGACTGGGCGATCACAATGCGCGCCTCGATCATCACCTGGCGGATCGGAATATCCACGAGGTCGATCAGGTCGCGGATCTCGGCCAGCTTGGACGCGGTTTCGGTCACGATCAGGGAGTTGGTGCGGGGCTCTACGATCACAGAACCGCGCGGTGAGATCAGCGTACCGCCGTCCTCCGAGCCCGCTTCGAACAGGCTCACCACGCTTGCGGCGCTGGCGTAACGGATGCGGATAAACTCGCTCTGCAGGGGTGCCAGCTCGGCAATCTGCTTGTTCGCTTCGATCTGCTGGCGCTCACGCTCGGCGATTTCCGCCGCGGGCGCCACCATCAGCACGTTACCGACCTGGCGCTTGTCGAGGCCTTTCGTGCGCAGCACCAGCTCCAGTGCCTGATCCCACGGCACGTTTTGCAGGCGCAGGGTGATGCGCCCGGACACGGTATCGCTCGCCACCAGGTTGAGCTCGGTAAAGTCGGCGATCAGCTGCAGCACGGCGCGCACTTCGATGTCCTGGAAGTTCAGCGAGATACGCTCACCGACATAGGTGAACTCGTCGCGGCGCTCTTCCAGTTCTTTCTTGGTCAGCGGCTTGACCGCAATCACGTACTGGTTGTCCGTCTGGTACGCCAGGTAGTCGAATTCTCCCACGGTCTTCAGGGTCAGGGTCGCACCGCGCTCGGCGCTGTTGACGTCCACGCTGGTCACCGGCGTGGCGAAATCGGTAACGTCGAAACGGCGCATCAGGTGCTCGGGCACACTGGTATCGAGGAACTGCACGCGGATATCGCCGCGCTCGCTGAACACGTTCACGTCGACCGAGGGATTGCTGAGCTCCAGCGTCAGGCGTGCCTCACCGCTGCCTGCGCGCTGGAACTGCAGGTCATTGATGGACGAACGCTCGCGGGCAACCTGCTCGACGCGCGCTGTGAGCGCATTGGGGTCGCTGGACGGCTTGACGTAGTCGCCGCTGCTGCCCTGGCCCACCACCAGGAACAGGCTGTTACCTTCAACCCGGGTTTCGTAGGGCACCAGCTTCACCAGGTTCAGTACCAGGCGCGTGCGGTCACCCGACTCCAGCACCACCACTCCGGTAGCGTTGCCATAGGGCAGGGAGTAGCTCTTTTGCGGCAGCGCGCTGCGCGTGCCCGGGAAGTCAATGGCAATCCGCGCCGGCTTCTCGATGGTGTAGGCCTCCATCGGCGGTGGCGTTTCATCGAAATCCAGTCGCACCTCGATCTTGCTGCCCGGGCGCGAGGCGAACTCGATATCCGTCACGGTCGGCGCCGCCTGCACGGCCTGGCCCAAGAGGCTGAATACCAGCATTGCTGCCAGACGTTGCAGTGTACCACTCCGTCTGCAAGATCCCTCTTTCACGGCACTAATCCCCAAATTTGCTGTTTTTTTCAACATGGCTGTCACCAATGGCCCCTGCGTCAGATGCCGCTTAGATCGATTCTCCGCGGACGTTCCACCCAACCGTCTGCGGTACCGTCACTGACGATCTCCACCACCGCCACATAGGAATCCGTCATCTCGACGATCCGGCCGTGGTTGCGACCCAGGTAATTCCCCAGGCGCACACGGTGCACCCCTCCGTCCGGGTCCCGAATCAGGGACCACTGGGTTCCACCGCGCTCCAGCGAGCCCACCATCGTCAGCGAATCGAAGGTGTACTGCTCAAGGAACTCGCGAGCCCGCTTTTCGTCCGGCTTGATTGCGCTGATAGCCTGCATCTGCGTGATATCACGCACCTGTACCGGGCGATCAAAGGGACTGCGCAGGGCGGTGGCACTGTAGGCAAAGGCCTCATAGGCCTGGAAGGTCGGGATCGGCGCAATGATGCCGCCCGGCCGCGCACGCTTCTCCGCCATAAAAGCGTCCAGATCGCTGAAATTGTCCGATCCGCAGGCTGTCAGCAGCAGGGCTGCAGACACCGCAACTGCGGTCAGGCGCCACTCCATGCTCATGCTAGCCCTCTCCATCCTTGTAGCGATAGGTCTTGGCAGTAATGCTCATGTTGAGCGCGTTGCTGTTGCCCGACGGCGCCGTAATTGAAAAATCGTGCAGCGTGACGATACGCGGCAGGCCGGCCATCCCGCTGATGAACGCCCCCAGGTCATGGTAGGAACCCGTCGCCGTGATGGCAATCGGCAGCTCAACGTAAAACTCGCGCGCCTGCTCCGGCTGCAAGGCGATGCTGTTGATTTCCAGGCCATTCATCAGGCCCTTGTTGGTGATGTCCTCCAGCAGGCCGGGGACTTCCGTGTCGCTGGGTAGCTGGCTGACCAGTGCACCGAACGACTCTTCCATTTCCACCATCTGCGCCTTGTAGGCTTCGAGGTTGGCCGCCTGGAAGGCCTTTTTCTCATAATCGCTGCGCAGGCGCTCTTCCTCGGCCTGGACGTTGCCCAGCGTGAGCTGCAGATCCTTGATGTGGTAGTAGTATCCGCCCGCGACAACCAGCACCAACAGCAGTACACAGAGCACTGCCTTGACCGCGGTGGGCCAGGAGCCGATATTGTCGAAATCGATGTCGTTGACATCGAACTCCCGGAGCGTGCGCAGGGTATCTTCGAGTGCCATGCCTTAACCTCCCGCGCCGCTATCGGATTCGGGCAATTGCACCTTCACCTTGAGATTGAACGTCGCCGCCTGATCACCATACTGGGTGGCGGCGCGCACGGAATCCAGGTTTGGCTGCTGCAGCCAGTCGGAGGAATCCAGGCGTCGCATGAGGCTGGAGACACGGTTGTTGGACTCCGCCACCCCGATCAGAACGATCTCGTTGTTGCTGCTTTGCAGGCTGGTGTAGAACACGCCATCGGGCAGGGTACGCACCAGCTGGTCCATCACGCGGACGATGATCGGCCGGTTGCCCTGCAATTCCTGGATAACGCGCATCCGGTCAATCAACTGGTTGCGGCGACGCTCCAGCTCGCGGATTTCTTCCACCTGGCGATCCAGCACACGGATGTTTTCCGTCAGGTACTCGTTGCGCGCCTTCTGGTGGTCGATCTGGCCGTTGACAATGCGGTCGCCGAGAATCACCAGCCCGATGCCGATCAGCGCAACCATACCCAGCAGGGCGAGGAACTCTTTCTTCCGTTCGGCCCGGCGTTCCTCACGCCAGGGAAGCAGGTTGATTTGTGCCATCAGTCAAAGCTCCGCAGGGCGAGTCCGCAGGCGATCATCATCGCCGGGGCATCGCTGCTCAGGGCAACCGCGTTGACCCGGGATGAGATGGTCATTTCGGCGAACGGGTTGGCAACGGCGGTGGGGGTACCCAGCTTGTCCTGCACCAGGTCGACCAGACCCTCCATGGAGGACACGCCGCCTGCGAGAATGATGTAGTCAACGTCGTTGTACTGGCTGGAGGAGAAAAAGAACTGCAGCGAGCGCGCCACCTGCTGTACGACCGCTTCCTTGAAGGGAATCAGGACCTCGGGTTCGTAATCGTCCGGGAGGCCGCCCTGTTTCTTGGCCAGACCGGCCTCTTCCAGCGGCAAACCGTAGCGGCGCATGATTTCATCGGTCAGCTGTTTGCCACCAAACAGCTGCTCGCGCGTGTAGATGGTCTGCCCGTTGTTCAACACGCTGAGTGTGGTCATGGTGGCGCCGATGTCCACAATGGCGACCATGCTTTCCAGCTCCAGATTCAGCTGGCGCCGGATCAGGCCGTAGGCGCGCTCCATGGCATAGGCTTCGACATCCATAATGCGTGCGGTGAGGTCAGCACCTTCAATGGCATCCACCCGGGACTCGATGGTTTCACGCCGGCAGGCCGCCAGCAGAACCTCAACGTGATTGGCACGCTCCGGCGACGCGCCCTGGATCTCGAAATCGATTGCCACTTCGTCCAGGGGATACGGAATGTACTGGTCCGCCTCCAGCGTCAGCTGCGTCTCCATGTCGTCCTCATTGAGGCCGGCTGGCATGTCGATGATCTTGGTGATCACCGACGACCCTGCCACGGCGGCTGCGACCGCCTTGAGCTTGGTACGCGACTGCGCCACGACAGCTCGAATGGCGTTGGTGACGCCTTCGATATCGTTCACGTTTTTTTCGATGACCGCGTCTACCGGCAGGGAACTGACCGAGTAACTTTCTACCCGATATCGCCCTCCGGACTGGCTAAGCTCAAGCAGCTTTACCGTTGTGGAACTGATATCCAGCCCCAACACCGCCACCGACTTTTTCTTCCCTAGAATGCCAAGCAATTCGTTTTCCTATGTGTATCACTGACTTAGCTTGTTTTTATACACTACTACATTAATTTGTAGATATAGCATAATCAATACTGCAATCAAAAGCGAAAATACGCTTATAATTACCAAATGTTGCCTGCCCCCCTGCCGACTACAGTAATACAAGTCACTGCTTTGTAAAGGAATAAATGGGTTTCCTCCGCTTTTTATTGCGTTCTTCCGTGCTCGCCCTGCTGGGTCTGGGCTGGCTGCTCGCGGGCGTCTATTTATACCTTGACCCCGGATTACCCGACGTGGAGACCCTCCGCGACGTCAGATTACAGACGCCCATGCAGGTGTATACCCGCGATGGCGACCTGATCGGCCAGTTCGGCGAACAGAAGCGCAATCCACTGCGTTTCGAGGACATTCCGCCGCAATTCGTGCAGGCCCTGCTGGCCGCTGAAGACGACCGCTTCTTCGCCCACCGCGGCGTAGACCTTGCCGGCCTGATGCGCGCCGTGTCGGAGCTCGCGCTGACAGGTGAAAAGGGCTCCGGCGGCAGCACATTGACCATGCAGGTGGCGCGCAACTATTTCCTCAGCCTGGAACGCACCTTCACGCGCAAATTCAACGAGATCCTGCTGGCAATCAAGATTGAGCGCGCGCTGGACAAGGAAGAAATCTTCGAGCTGTATTTCAACCGCGTATTTCTGGGCCATCGTGCCTACGGTTTTGAAGCCGCTGCACAGGTCTACTACGGCAGCGGCATCAAGGAGCTGACCCTGGCACAGCACGCCATGCTCGCCGGCATTCCAAAAGCACCGTCGCGCAACAACCCGATCAGCGGGCCGCAGGCCAGCAAGGAGCGCCGCGACTGGATTCTGGGGCGTATGCTGTCGCTGGGCTATATCGACCGGGACAGCTGGGCGGCAGCGCTGGCAGAGCCGGCCAGCGCCCAGCACCATGGTGCGCAACTGAGCTTCGCCGCACACTACGCGGCGGAGATGGCCCGCCAGGAGATGCTTGATCGCTACGGCATGGCGGCCTATACCGATGGCTACCACGTGTACACCACCATCAGCAGCGAGCTGCAGCAGCTGGCGCAGGAAACCGTGGTGCACGGCCTGATGACCTACGACAGGCGGCACGGCTATCGCGGGCCAGAGCGCCAGTTGCCGCCGGACGCCGACGCTGTGGCCGCCGATGCCACCACCCGCTGGCTGGAAGCCCTCGCCGAGACCCCGGTGGTCGCCGGGCTCAGCCCCGCGATTGTGACCCGGCTGGGGGAGGACCGGGTTGACCTGCTGTTCAATGACGGCAGCACCGGGGAGTTGCTCTGGGACGATGGTCTGCGCCAGGCCAGCCCCTACCTCACCGAGAACTCCGTGGGCCGCGCGCCAGCCAGTATTGCCGACGTCGTGGCGGTCGGGGACCTCATTCGGGTACAGCGTCAGGACGATGGGCGGTGGCACCTCAGCCAGGTCCCGGCGGCGCAGGCGGCGCTGGTGTCCCTGGACCCGGACAACGGCGCCATCATCAGCATCGTGGGCGGGCTGGGCTTTGAAAACAGCAAGTTCAACCGCGCCACCCAGGCCCGGCGCCAGCCAGGCTCGAGCTTCAAACCGTTCGTCTACAGCGCGGCGCTGGAGGCGGGCTTTACCGCTGCCAGCATCATCAACGATGCCCCCGTGGTGCTGGAGGATGCCTCACTGGAAGATATCTGGCGACCGGAGAATGACGGCGGCCGGTTCTACGGGCCCACCCGACTGCGCTGGGCGCTCACCCAGTCGCGCAACCTGGTTTCCATCCGCCTGCTGCAGCAGATTGGCGTACCGGAGCTCATCCGCCATGTCGCGCGGTTCGGGTTCGATACCAGCCAGTTTGCGCCGGACCTGTCCCTGGCGCTGGGCACCCATGTGATGTCGCCGCTGGAACTCGCCACCGCCTATGCGGTGCTGGCCAACGGCGGCTACGCGGTGAAGCCGTACCTGATTGAGCGCATTGAGGACATCGACGGGAACGTTATTTTCGAGGCCGCACCCGCGACTGTGTGCCGCGAGTGCCCGCCCGTCGAAACACCGGTCGAAGCCGCCCCGGAGCGTGAGCTGCGCATGGAGGAAATTCTCGCCGGTGCCGGTGCGGCCGCGACGCCAGAGCAGCCGCGCGCCGAGCGGGTCATGGACGAACGCAGCAACTTCATCCTCACCAGCATCCTGCAGGATGTGATCAAACGGGGCACAGGCCGCCGGGCCCTGACCCTGGGGCGCAACGACCTCGCGGGCAAGACAGGCACCACCAACGGCCCCATGGACGCCTGGTTTTCCGGTTACAACCGCGACGTGGTGACCACGGCCTGGGTCGGCTTCGACAATTACACCCCCCTTGGGCGCCGTGAGTTCGGCGGCACGGCGGCACTGCCCATCTGGATTGACTACATGCGCGGCGCCCTGCGCAACAGCCCCGACGTGCAGCCGCCACTGCCCCCGGGGGTCGTGCATGTGCGCATCGACCCCGACACCGGCCTGCTGGCACGCCCGGGTCAGCAGAACGCCATTTTCGAGTATTTCCGGGAGGATCAGGTGCCGGCGGCCAGCGGTGGCGCAGGCGACAGTGGCCTGCGCGGCACCACGGAAGACCTGGTGCGGGATATCTTCTAGTCGCTAACCGCGGCCGGGTGCGTAATTGTCGGGGTAGGGTACACGGGCGACACCGCTGTCCACGGCAGCACGCGCCACCGCCGGCGCAATGTGCTGCAGCAGCCGGGGGTCAACCGGCTTGGGAATGATGTAGCGAGGACCGAAGCTCAGCTCGGTTTCGCCACAGGCCCTGAGCACCGACTCAGGTACCGGCTCGCGAGCCAGGTCGCTGAGCGCCTTCACCGCCGCGATCTTCATTTCTTCATTGATCGCGCTGGCACGCACGTCAAGCGCGCCGCGGAAGATGAACGGAAAGCCCAGCACGTTGTTCACCTGGTTCGGATAATCCGAACGGCCGGTGGCCATGATCAGGTCATCGCGCACGCTGTGCGCCAGTTCCGGGCGAATCTCCGGGTCGGGGTTGGAGCAGGCAAAGACGATGGGGCGGTCCGCCATGGACAACAGCATGTCAGCACTGAGCAGGTCCGCACCCGAGAGCCCCACAAACACATCGGCGCCGCGCACGGCATCGCTGAGGCTGCGCTTGTCGGTATTGTTGACGAACTCCTGCTTGTAGCTGTTCACACCCTCGCGCCCGGCGTAAATCACACCGCGACGGTCAAGCATGAAGATGTTTTCCTGGCGAGCACCCATGCTCACCAGCAAACGCATGCAGGCAATTGCCGCGGCGCCGGCGCCGAGGCAGGTAATCACGGCATCCTCCAGGCGCTTGCCCTGAATCTCCAACGCATTGATCATGCCCGCCGCGGTAACGATGGCGGTGCCGTGCTGATCGTCGTGAAAAATGGGGATAGAACAGCGCCGTGCCAGCTCTGCTTCAATTTCAAAGCACTCGGGTGCCTTGATATCCTCGAGGTTGATGCCGCCAAACGTGTCGGCGATGTTGGCCACGGTGTCGATAAAGCTGGCACTGTCCTCGGTGTTGACTTCAATGTCTACCGAGTTGATGCCGGCGAAGCGCTTGAACAGCAGTGCCTTGCCTTCCATGACGGGCTTGCTCGCCAGCGAACCCAGATTGCCCAGGCCCAGCACGGCGGTGCCGTTGCTGATTACCGCAACCAGATTGCCCTTGCCGGTATACAGATATGCGGCATCGGCATCGGCGGCGATTTCACGACAGGGTTCGGCAACACCGGGGCTGTAGGCCAGCGCCAGTTCGGCCTGGGTTTCCGCGGGCTTGGTCAGCTCCATGCTGATTTTTCCGGGAACCGGCTTCGCGTGATAGTCGAGGGCCGCCTGTCTGAAATCTTTGCTCATAGTCAGAAATCCGCTGGTGACTGCGCTTGCGGGAGGGACGCACGAGAATATAGAAAAGCACTCGCAGCCACAAGCGCAGGCACTTCAAGGGCTTGTACCAGACACAAAAAAGCCGGGAACCCCAAGGTGCCCGGCCTCTGTTTGCCGGCTGCACCAGGCAGCCGGCTGGAGCCGCTTAGCGCGATGCGCCGCGCGCGCCAAAACGCTTCTTGAAGCGGTCAACGCGGCCGCCGCTGTCGAGCACCTTCTGCTTGCCCGTAAAGAACGGGTGGCACTGCGAGCACACGTCGATGTGGAAGTCTTCGCAGCGCGTGGAGCGCGTGGCAACCACGTTGCCACAGCTGCACGTTGCGGTAACCGCCTCGTACTTGGGATGAATTTCTGCTTTCATGGTGTTGCTCCTGTGAATTGGTGCCGCCACCCGATCCTGTCGGGCACCGCACCGGAATTGTGGAGGTAACGCGAAAAAATAGGCGCGCATAGTACCAGACACAGCGGCCAGCGCAAGCCCCGCTGACGGCAGCTCCGCTGTAGGCTGCCCCGCTGTAGGCAGCCCCGCGGTTTGCGCTATTATCCGCCACCGTTCCACACCGATAACACGCTGAGAGGCACGATGCCCGTTCTTCGCCTGGCCGTTTCCTGCCCGCTGCGCTCACTGTTCGACTACCTGCCTCCGGCAGGGCTGGAGCCACAGGCTCTGTCGGACCTGCAGCCCGGTGTGCGGGTGAAGGTCGACTTCGGGCGGCGCCAGCTGCAGGGCTGGCTGATCGAGGTGGCCGGAGAATCTGCGCTGCCCCCGGCATCGCTGCGTGCGGCGCAGGCGGTCGTCGATTCGGCCCCGCTGTTATCGCCCGGAGTGCTGCAGCTGTGCCTGTGGGCGGCGGACTATTACCAACATCCCCCGGGGGAGGTGTTCGATGTCGCCGTCCCGCCCGGGCTCAGGAATGCCCAGCCACACCAGCCACCGGGGCAGCCCGGCTGGCGCCTCAGCCAGCGTGGCAAAGGGCTGCCGGCAGGCGCCCTGCGGCGGTCGCCGCGCCAGGCGGAGGCCCTGGCGCTGCTGCAGGACAACGCCGAGCTTGCCACCAGCGCGCTGCGCGAGCGGGGCATCAGCGCCGGCATCCTGCGCCAGCTGGAGCAGAAAGGCCTCGTCGAACGCTGCCTGCTGGCGCCCGACCGGACTCCCTGCGCGGCGCAGCCCGGGCTGCCGCTGAACGGCGAGCAGGCCGCGGCGCTGGAGGGCATCCTGGCACACTACGGCGCCTTCCACTGCAGCCTCCTGGAGGGCATCACCGGCAGCGGCAAGACCGAGGTCTACCTGCAGCTGATTGCCCACTGCCTGGCCCGGGGCCAACAGGCACTGGTACTGATACCCGAAATCGGCCTGACCCCGCAGACCCTCGCGCGTTTCACGGAACGCTTCGGCAGCGGCATTGCGGTGCTGCATTCGGGCCTGAATGACACCGAGCGCTACGCTGCCTGGGAGGCGGCGCGCACGGGCGCTGCCTCCATTGTCATAGGCACACGCTCGGCGATTTTCAGCAGCCTGCCGCGCCCGGGGCTGATCATTGTCGACGAAGAGCACGATGCGTCCTTCAAGCAACAGGACGGATTTCGCTATTCCGCGCGGGATCTCGCCGTGAAACGAGGACAGCTGGAGGGCGCCACTGTGGTGCTGGGCAGCGCCACCCCCGCACTGGAAACCCTTCACAACGCTCTGCAGGGCCGTTACGGCCACTACCGGCTGACGCAGCGCGCGGGTCAGGGTGAACTGCCCGCCCTGCGAGCCATTGATGTGCGCCGCGAAGCCCTGCAGGGCGGACTGTCGCGTGCGCTGCGCGAAGCCATCCTCAACGCCCTGGGGAGCGGACAGCAGGTACTGCTGTTTCTGAACCGCCGCGGCTACGCGCCGGCGCTGCAATGTCACGACTGCGGCTGGATTGCCCAGTGCAGTGCCTGCGACGCCCGCATGACAGTGCACCGCCGCCAGCGCAGGCTGCGCTGCCATCACTGTTCCGCCAACCTGCGCCTGCCGCAGGCCTGCCCCAGCTGCCACAGCGAGCGCCTGCTGACCAATGGCCTGGGCACCGAGCAAACCGAAGAGGTGTTGCGCAGTAGCTTTGCCGACTGGCCAATCTATCGCGTCGACAGCGACTCCATGCAGGGTAAAGGTGCCATGCAGGCACTGGTTTCCGAGGTGCAGCACGGCGCGCCGTGCATTCTCCTGGGCACGCAAATGTTGACCAAGGGGCACCACTTTCCCGGGGTCAATCTGGTCGCCGTGATTGACGCGGATGCGCTGCTGTTCAGCGCCAACTTCCGCGGTGAGGAGCGCATGGCGCAGCTGCTGACCCAGGTCGCGGGGCGCGCGGGCCGCGCGGGTGACGCCGGGCAGGTGCTGGTGCAGACCCACTACCCCGATCACCCCCTGATGCAGGCAATGCTTACCGAGCGCTACGCGGACCAGGCGCGGCGCCTGCTGCTGGCCCGCGCGGAACAGGGCATGCCGCCGCATGGGCGGCTGATTCTCCTGCGCACCGACAGCCCGGCCACGGATACCGGGGAACGCTTCCTGGCGGCACTCAGGCAACAGGCCGACCCGGCTCTGCCGCAGGGCTGCCGCCTCATCGGGCCGCTGCCTTCCCCCCTGCAACGGCGGGCGGGCAAATTCCGCAACCAGCTACTGGCCATGGCGCCGGACGTGCGCCAGGCCCAGCGGCTGGCGCGCCTCCTGGTGCACTGCGCCGAGCAACTGCCCAGCCGCCAGGGGCTCAACTGGTCCATCGATGTCGACCCGCTGGATCTGGGTTGATCGCCGGCGCGCGCTGGCCATGAGCGGCCATTTGCGGCGATAATGCGATGCTGGCTTGCGCACAGGCGAGTCGTCAATTCACCCCAGAAAACGCAGGTATCCCCCCTGGAAATGAAGGAACAATTGTCACAGCTGATCCAGCAGGCCCTGGACGCGCTGGCCGCCGACGGTCGACTCCCCGAGGCCACGCAACCGACCATCGTCATCGAGCGTACACGGGACGCCAGCCACGGCGATCTGGCCAGCAACGTGGCCCTGACCCTGGCCAAGGCGGCAGGCTACAAACCCCGCGACCTGGCGGGCATGATCTGTGACGCTCTTCCGGCCTCACCGCTGGTCAGCCGCGCGGAGGTCGCCGGGCCGGGCTTCATCAATTTCTTCCTGTCGGGCGACAGCAGCCGCGCAGTGGTGCAGCGCGTGCTCACCGAGGGCGAGCAGTTCGGTCGCAGCAACGCCGGCGCCGGCCGCCGGGTGCAGGTTGAGTTCGTGTCCGCCAACCCCACCGGCCCCCTGCACGTCGGCCATGGCCGCGGTGCTGCCGTGGGCGACAGCATCTGCCGGCTGCTCAGCGCCACCGGCTGGTCGGTGGCCAGCGAGTTCTACTACAACGATGCCGGGGCCCAGATCAGCAACCTGGCCCTCTCGGTACAGGCGCGCTGCCGCGGCCTGGGACCCGACGACCCGCAATGGCCTGAAGACGGCTATCGCGGCGACTACATCGCCGATGTTGCCGCAGCCTATCTGGCGGGTGAAAAAATCGACGCCACGGACCGCCATGTCGCCGGCAAGGCGGACCCGGACGACCTCGATGCCATCCGCGACTTCGCCGTTGCCTACCTGCGCCGCGAACAGGACCTGGACCTGAAAGCCTTCGCGGTGCACTTCGACCGCTACTTTCTGGAGTCCTCCCTCTACGAGTCCGGCGAGGTAGAGGCGACGGTGGCCAGGCTGGTCGCCAATGGCCATACCTATGAACAGGACGGTGCGCTCTGGTTACGCACCACGGCCTTCGGCGACGACAAGGACCGGGTGATGCGCAAACGGGAAGGCGGGTACACCTATTTCCTCCCGGACGTGGCCTACCACTTCAACAAATGGCAGCGCGGCTTTGAACGCGTGATCAACGAACAGGGCGCGGATCACCACAGCACCGTGACTCGCGTGCGAGCTGGCCTGCAGGCCCTGCAGGCCGATATTCCGCAAGGCTGGCCCGACTATGTCCTGCACCAGATGGTGACGGTGATGCGCGACGGCAACGAGGTGAAGCTGTCCAAGCGAGCAGGCAGCTACGTCACCCTGCGCGACCTGATCGATGAAGTCGGCTGTGACGCCACACGCTATTTCCTGGTGGCTCGGGCGCCCAGCTCACAGCTTACCTTCGATATCGACCTGGCGCTGTCGCAGAGCAACGACAACCCGGTGTATTACATTCAGTATGCCCACGCCCGCGCCTGCTCGGTGCGCGCCAAACTGGCCGAGCAGGGCTGGGACTGGGAACAGGAGCGCGGCATTGCGGCGCTGCCACGACTGGAGGAGGAGCAGGAGAAAGCGCTGATCAAGCGGCTCGACCAGTACCCCGAGGTGGTGGCGGGCGCGGCGCTGGCCAGCGAACCCCACACGGTAGCCAACTACCTGCGGGAGCTGGCTGCCGAGTTCCACAGCTACTACAACGCGCACAAACTGCTGGTGGATGACGGCGAACTGCGCGATGCCCGCATCGCGCTGAGCGAAGCCGTGCGCCAGGTGGTGGCCAACGGCCTGTGGCTGCTGGGCGTGAACGCACCGGAGGCCATGTAAATGGCACGCGACAGCGGCGGCCGGGGCGGGCGCAGCGGGGCGCGCCGCAAGCCCCAGGCGGCCAGCCGCAGTAGTGGCGGCGCAAGCCCCTGGCGCTGGTTTGCTGCCGGGGTGGGCACAGGCGTATTTCTCAGCCTGCTGCTCTACCTGGGCACACTGCCGCCGGGCACACAGCCCGCGGGAGAAGCAGCGGAAACCGCCGCGGCCGAGGCACCCCCAAAACCCCGCTTCGACTTCTATACCATGTTGCCGGAACAGACCATCGACGTGGAGGTTGAACCGACAGAGGTGGCGCAACAGCCCAACGTGGCCCCGCCGCCCGCGGAGAGCTATGTGCTGCAGGCGGGCTCCTTCCGCCAGCGCGAGGATGCTGACCGGCGACGCGCGGAGCTGCTACTGCTCGGCCTGGAACCCAGCGTGGAGGAATCCACGGGAGACAACGGTCGCTGGTTCCGGGTGTATCTCGGGCCCTACACCACCCACGCACAGATGAGCCGCGCGCGTGGCTTAACGGCCGCGCAGAACATCGACACCCTGCTGTTGAAGCGGGGGCGTCCCTAGCACCGGTGCCGCCCCGTGGCGGCGCGCTTGAATTCCCGCCACGGCTCCCCATATCTGGAGCAACAGGAGACTTATCGTGGAACAGTATCGAGGCACGACCATCCTCTCAGTGCGTCGTGGCAACAGCGTTGTCATTGGCGGAGACGGGCAGGTATCGATGGGTAATACCGTCATGAAGGGGAACGCGCGCAAAGTGCGCCGCCTGCACAAGAACAAGGTGCTGGCGGGCTTCGCCGGCGGCACGGCGGATGCCTTCACCCTGTTCGAGCTGTTTGAAGCCCAGCTGGACAAGCACCAGGGGCATCTGGTGCGCGCCGCCGTGGAACTGGCCAAGGCCTGGCGCACCGAACGCGCCCTGCGCCGGCTGGAAGCGTTGCTGGCGGTCGCCGACAAAGAGACCTCCCTGGTGATCACCGGCAACGGCGATGTCATCGAGCCCGAGGACAACCTGATTGCCATCGGCTCCGGTGGCCCCTTCGCGCAATCCGCCGCCCGCGCACTGCTGGACAATACCGAACTCGACGCCCGCAGCATCGTGGAGAAGGGCCTGAATATCGCCGGCGATATCTGCATCTACACCAATCACAACCAAACCATCGAACAACTCGACTATTAGGCTCCCCGCATGTCCAACATGACGCCCCGCGAGATTGTCCACGAACTGGACAAGCACATCATCGGCCAGCAGGACGCCAAGCGCGCTGTGGCGATCGCCCTGCGCAATCGCTGGCGACGCATGCAGCTGCCGGATGCGCTGCGCGCCGAAATCACCCCGAAGAATATTCTCATGATCGGCCCCACCGGCGTGGGCAAGACCGAAATCGCGCGTCGCCTGGCGAAGCTGGCGAATGCGCCGTTCGTCAAGGTCGAGGCCACCAAGTTTACCGAGGTGGGCTATGTCGGCCGCGATGTGGAGTCGATCATCCGCGACCTCGCCGACGTTGCCGTGAAACTGTATCGCGAGCAGGAGATGCAACGAGTGCGGTTTCGCGCCGAAGAGGCAGCAGAGGAGCGGCTGCTGGACATCCTGCTGCCTCCGGCGCGCGGAGACAGCGCCGACAACACCGCCGGCGCCGGCACCCGGCAGCTGCTGCGGAAAAAACTGCGCGAAGGCGAGCTCGATGACAAGGAAGTGGAGGTCAACCTGGCGACCAGCGGGCTTGGCATGGAGATCATGGCGCCCCCGGGCATGGAGGAGATGACCAACCAGCTGCAAAGCATGTTCTCCAACCTCTCGCGCCAGCAGAGCAAGACCCGCCGCATGCCGGTCAAGGCGGCGTTGAAGGCCCTGTGCGACGAAGAGGCGGCCAAGCTGGTCAACGAAGAGGAGCTGAAGCAGCGGGCCATTCGCGAAGCCGAGCAGAATGGTATCGTCTTCATCGACGAACTGGACAAGGTGGCAAAGCGCGGCGAGACGGCCGGGGCCGATGTCTCGCGGGAAGGCGTGCAGCGCGATCTGCTACCGCTGATCGAGGGCTCTACCGTCACCACCAAGCACGGCACAATCAAGACCGACCATATCCTGTTCATCGCCTCGGGCGCGTTCCACCTCGCCAAGCCCTCCGACCTGATCCCTGAATTGCAGGGCCGCCTGCCAATCCGGGTGGAACTGGAGTCACTGACCGCCAGCGACTTCGAGCGCATCCTCACCGAGCCTGACGCTTCACTCACCGAACAGTACCAGGCCCTGCTGGCCACGGAAGGCCTGGAGGTGGAGTTCACCGCAGATGGCTTGCGGCGCATTGCGGAGACCGCCTGGCAGGTCAACGAGAAAACCGAAAACATCGGGGCAAGACGCCTGCATACCGTCATGGAGCGCCTGCTGGAGCAGGCCTCCTTCGGCGCCGCGGATGCCGGGCTGCAGCAACAGCCGCTGACCATCGACGCCGACTACGTCAACAGCCAGCTGCAGGCCCTGAGCGAAGACGAAGACCTGTCGCGCTTCATTCTGTGAGTTGAGAGTCACGCCATGACCGAACGAGCACCGCGCCCCATCGACATACACCTGCACCGCGCCTCGCGGGAGCTCGAGCTGGCATATGCCGGTGGAGAAAGCTACCGTTTGCCCTGTGAGTACCTGCGCGTCTACTCCCCCTCGGCCGAGGTGAAGGGGCACGGCCCGGGGCAGGAGGTGCTGCAAACCGGCAAGATGCACGTCGCCATCACCGACATCCGGCCTGTGGGGCACTATGCACTGCAACTGGTATTCGATGACGGGCACGACACCGGGCTCTATGCCTGGGATTACCTCTATCAGCTGTGCACGCAGCGGGAAGCGCTCTGGCAGGACTACCTCGACCGCATGTCGGCGGCCGGTGCCACACGTGATCCCCAGGTGCAGGTCATCCAGTTCCAGCCCTGACCGCGGGAGCCACATCGCGCTACAATAACGGCCCTGTTACAGGACGGCGGAGGCCGCATGAGCGATAAACGCACCACCCATTTCGGTTACCGGGAAGTCGATGAGGACGCCAAGGCCGGCCTCGTGGCCAATGTCTTTCATTCGGTGGCGGGGCGCTATGACCTGATGAATGACCTCATGTCCGGCGGCATACACCGGATATGGAAGCGCTTCACCATCGAACTCAGTGCCGTGCGCACCGGCCAGTCGGTGCTGGATATTGCCGGCGGCACGGGTGACCTGGCCGCAAAGTTCGCTGACATCGTCGGACCCACGGGTCGCGTGGTGCTGGCAGACATCAACGAATCCATGCTCAACGTGGGCCGCGACAAACTGCTGGACCACGGCTACCAGGGCAACCTCGAGTTCGTACAGGCCGATGCGCAGTACCTGCCTTTCCCCGACGACAGCTTCGACTGCGTCAGTATCGCCTTCGGCCTGCGCAACGTCACCGACAAGGCCCTCGCCCTGCGCTCCATGCTGCGCGTGCTCAAGCCCGGGGGGCGGCTGCTGGTGCTGGAATTCTCCAAGCCGGTCAACCCACTGCTGGAAAAAGCCTACGACGGCTACTCCTTCCGCGTGCTGCCGTTCATGGGCAGGCTGGTCGCGGGGGACAGCGACAGCTACCAGTACCTGGCAGAATCCATCCGTATGCACCCCGATCAGGACACACTGCTGGGCATGCTGGAGGATGCGGGCTTCGTCAACTGCGAATACCACAACCTCACCGGCGGCGTTGTCGCCCTGCATCGGGGCTTCAAGGCCTGACATGGCCCCCGCCGGCCTCGACCCGACGCTGACCACAGCGGCACTGGCTGCGCTGGAGGCGGCACTCAATCGCGCCCTGGCGCTGGACCCGGCTGGCCAGCGGCAACTGGCCGGGCTGGCCGGACGCACCTTCGCCATCGAGTGCACCTCGCCCGTTGTTCACGTGTACCTGCAACCGGGCGCGGAACGCACCCGGTTACTCGGCTATTACGATGGCCCGGTGACCACGCGCGTGCGCGGCAGCGCCGCCGATTTTGCCCAGCTGGCGGGCGCCAGCGACCCGGCAGCCACACTGATCAACGGCAACCTGGTGCTGCAGGGCGACAGCGCGCCACTGATCGAACTGCAGGGCATCATCGGGCGCCTCGACCTGGACTGGGAAGCGCCGCTGGTGAACGTGCTCGGGGACGTCGCTGGCCATCAGCTTGCGCAGTTCCTGCGCGCCGGTTTCAGTGCCGGGACGGCCGCGTCGAGCAGCCTGCTGCGGCAGCTCGAGGAGTTCATCCATGAGGAGGCGCGCCTGACACCACCGCGCCTGGAAGTCGAGGACTTCTACGGCGACGTGCAAGCCCTGCAGCAACGCGTGGAGCGGTTGCAGTCGCGGCTGGAACGGCTGCGCAAGCGCATCCGGAGCGCCGGGCAGTGAGCGCCGGACTGTTTTCCCGCAGTCGGCGGCTGCTGCTGATCCTGCGCGTGGCGGGGCGCTACCGGCTGCAGGAGTTTGTCGCGCCCGAAACACTGCCCGCGGCCCTGCGGCTGCTGCTGCGCCTGTCGCCCTGGCGCAACAGCCAGCCCGGCATGAGTCGGGGAGAGCGGCTGCGCCGCGCGCTGGAGGCACTGGGCCCGGTCTTCATCAAGTTCGGTCAACTCCTGTCGACGCGACGCGACCTGCTGCCCGCCGACATCGCCGACGAGCTCGCGCGACTGCAGGACAAGGTGCCCCCCTTCGACGAAACCCTGGCAGCGGGGATTATCGAGTCTGCCCTCGGGGAGCCGGTGAGCACCCTGTTTGCGCGATTCGAGTCCATACCCATAGCGTCGGCCTCGGTAGCGCAGGTGCACGGTGCAACGCTGCACAGCGGGGAAGAGGTCGTGGTCAAGGTGCTGCGCCCGGACATCGAGCCGGTAATACGCCAGGACCTCGCACTGCTCTATACCCTCGCGCGGCTGGTGCAGCGCTACCTGCCCGATGGTCGCAGGCTGCGCCCGGTGGAGGTGGTGGCGGACTACGAGCTGACTATTCTCGACGAGCTGGATTTACGCCGCGAGGCGGCCAACGCCTCCCAGCTGCGGCGCAACTTCGAGGGCAGCGACCTGGTCTACGTACCCCAGGTATATTGGGACTATACGCGCAGCAACGTGATGGTGGCGGAGCGTATCAGCGGCATTCCGGTGACGGATATGGCCGCCCTCGAGGCACGCGGCACCGACCTCAAGCTGCTCGCCGAACGCGGTGTGGAAATCTTCTTTACGCAGGTATTCCGCGACAACTTTTTCCACGCCGACATGCACCCGGGCAATATCTTCGTCAACGCCACCGACCCCGCCAACCCGCGCTACATCGCCGTGGATTGCGCGATCGTAGGCAGCCTCAGCGACGCTGACCAGTATTACCTGGCGCGCAACCTGCTGGCGGTGTTCCAGCGCGACTACCGCGCGGTCGCCGAACTGCACGTGGAGTGCGGCTGGATTCCCCCGGACACCCGCGTGCAGGATTTCGAGTCCGCCATGCGCGCGGTCTGCGAACCCGTTTTTGAACGGCCCATCAGCGACATTTCCTTCGGCCAGCTGCTGATTTACCTGTTCAGCACGGCGCGGCGCTTCGACATGGAAGTGCAGCCTGCGCTGGTTCTGCTGCAGAAGACCCTCCTCAACATCGAGGGCCTGGGTCGCCAGCTCTACCCGCAGCTCAATTTATGGGACACCGCGCAGCCCTTCCTCGAGCGCTGGGTGCAGGAGCGCTATTCGCCGCAGTCCATGCTGCGGCGCCTGCAGCGACATTTTCCCTCCTGGCTGGAGCAGCTGCCGCAGGTGCCGGATGCCGTGCTCGACAACCTGCAACGCAGGCCCGGCGGCCCCGATCTTTCACGCCAGCAGCGCCAGCAACAGCAACGCCAGATGGCCCTGCAGCGCGCACAACAGCGCCGGAGGTCGCGGCGCCACGTCGCGGCCGCGGCACTCGCCGGCAGCGGGCTGGTACTGGCGCTGCCCGGGGGATGGGCCTTCCTCAGTACGGTACCGGCCGCCAGCTGGCTACTGCTCTCGGGAGCCCTGCTGCTGCTCTGGCCAGGACGCAGCGCGGACGAATAGGCGGGGTCATGCCCTTGTGCCATAATGCCCCGCTATGGATACCGTAACCCCTGACAACACCGCAGCCCTGCTACAGGCCGTGCACTGGAACGACCAGGGCCTGGTGCCCGCGATCGCCCAGGACGCCGCCAGCGGGGATGTGCTGATGCTGGCCTGGATGAACGCCGAGGCGCTGCAGCGCACGGTGGAATCCGGCCACGCCGTGTACTGGTCGCGCTCGCGCCAGGCGCTGTGGCGCAAGGGCGAGAGCTCAGGCAACGTACAACTGCTGCACGAGCTACGCCTGGACTGCGATGGCGACACCGTGCTGCTGCGCGTGGAACAGGTGGGTGGCGTCGCCTGCCACACCGGGCGTCGCCACTGCTTTTACCAGCGCTGGACCGGTGACGACTGGAACACCACCGACCCTGTGCTGAAATCACCGGAATCCATGTACGGAAAGACACCGTGAACGATGTTCTGCAACAATTGGACGCGATACTCGCCGCGCGCCGCACAGCAAGCCCGGAGAGTTCCTACGTGGCCAGCCTGCATCACCGGGGTCTGAACAAGATTCTGGAGAAGGTCGGGGA
The DNA here is from genome assembly GCF_963973825.1 of uncultured Haliea sp. Taxonomy (NCBI): domain Bacteria; kingdom Pseudomonadati; phylum Pseudomonadota; class Gammaproteobacteria; order Cellvibrionales; family Halieaceae; genus Haliea; species uncultured Haliea sp. The sequence goes on along the minus strand of NZ_CAXBAE010000013.1, from coordinate 76,851 downwards.
AGAAGCGACCGAGGTCATTATTGCTGCCAAGGATGCGGGGGAGAACCGCGCGGAGCTGGTGGGCGAAGTGGCTGACCTCTGGTTTCATACCCTGGTCATGCTCTCCCACCTGGAGCTGGACTCCAGCGCGGTGCTGGATTGCCTGGCAGAGCGCTTCGGCGTGTCCGGGCTGGACGAAAAGGCCTCTCGCGGCTGACCGCGGGATCACCACTACACAACGGAGACACACATGGGTATCGGTGGCATCAGTATCTGGCAATTGTTGATCATTCTCGCCATTGTCATCATGTTGTTCGGCACCAAGCGCCTGCGCACCCTGGGCAGCGACCTCGGCAGCGCCGTGAAGGGCTTCCGCAAAAGCATCCAGGATGATGACAGCAGCAAGGCGGAGGCGGAAGCCAAGGACGACACCAGCGGCGAAGCACGGAGCGACAACAGCAAGTCGTGACACGCCGCCATGTTTGATATCGGGTTTGCCGAGCTACTGCTTATCGGAGTGGTCGGGCTGTTGGTCATCGGGCCAGAGCGGCTGCCCTCGACAATCCGTACCGTGAGCGCCTGGTTGGCGCAGATCCGCCGCGGCTTCAATCAGATCCGCAGCGAAGTAGAGCAGGAACTGCACAACGACGCCATCATGCAGGAGCTGCGCAAAACCGGTAGCGACCTGAAGCGCGATGCACAGCAGGCCGGCGATGCCCTGAAGGCGGCCAGCGGGAACGACAGCGCAGCAGCGCCCACGCCCACAGAGGGTTCGGGGGCAGCTGGCCCCGGGCAGGTGAGCCCCGGGCGGGCGAGCCCCGGGCGGGCAAGCCCCGGACAGGTCAGCCCCGACAAGGAGCCCTCGGGGCAATGAGCGACGACAGCGAAGACCAGCCCCTGCCCCTGGTGGCACACCTCACCGAGCTGCGCGACCGGCTCCTGCGCGCGCTGCTCGCCGTGTTGATTGTGTTCATCGGCCTGTTTCCCTTCGCCAACGAGATCTACAGCTTTGTCTCCGAGCCGCTGCGCGCGCTGCTGCCAGCGGGCACGTCGATGATCGCCACGGATGTCGCCTCGCCGTTCCTGACGCCGTTCAAGCTCACCCTGGTCGCCGCAGTGTTCATCGCCATTCCCTATGTGCTCTACCAGGCCTGGAGCTTCATCGCACCCGGGATGTACCGGCATGAAAAGCGCCTTGCGATACCCCTGCTGGCCTCCAGCGTGGTGCTGTTCTACGCCGGCGCAGCCTTCGCCTACTACGTGGTGTTTCCGCTGGTGTTCGGCTTCTTTACCAGCGTGGGCCCCGAAGATATCGCCATCATGACCGACATCAACAGCTACCTGAACTTTGTGCTCAAGCTGTTCTTCGCCTTCGGTATCTCCTTTGAGATCCCCATCGCGGTGGTAATCATGATCGCCGCCGGGATCACCACACCCGAGGATCTCGCGCGCAAAAGGCCCTACGTCATCGTCGGCTGCTTCGTCTTCGGCATGCTGCTCACCCCGCCCGACGTGATCTCACAGGCGCTGCTGGCGGTACCCATGTGGTGCCTGTTCGAACTGGGCATTGTGTTCGGGCGCCTGATCAAACGGCGCGGCGCAGCCCCGGCAGACGCGGAGTAATGGCGGCAAAGCCCGGTCGCAGCCTGTCACCGCTGCTGGCCATATTGCGCTTCCTGCTGCCCTACCGGGCTCGCCTGCTGGCCGCCGGCACCGCACTGGTATTTACCGCGGGGGCCACACTGTTTCTCGGCCGGGGTATCCAGGTGCTTATCGACGAGGGCTTCAGCGGCGGCACCCGCGCCGACCTGGCCAATGCCATCGGCGTCATTCTGGTCATCGCCGCCGCCATGGCCGTGGGCACGTTTGCCCGCTTCTATTTTGTCTCCTGGCTGGGCGAGCGGGTCAGCGCCGACATCCGCAACGCGGTGTTCGACAACATCATCCATCTGGATCCCGGGTATTTCGAGACCAACCGCAGCGGCGAAATCATGTCGCGCCTCACCACCGACACCACGCTGCTACAGACCATCATCGGCTCCTCCCTGAGCATGGCGCTGCGCAGCGGGCTGACCCTGCTCGGCGGCCTGGTGCTGATGTTCATCACCGACATCCAGCTGAGCCTGATCATCACGGTGGCAGTGCCGCTGGTGCTGCTGCCCATCCTGTTCTTCGGGCGGCGCGTGCGGCGGCTGTCCACCCAGAGCCAGGACAGCATCGCCAATGTCGGCAGCTACGCCGGCGAGATTATCCAGCACATCCGCACCGTACAGAGCTATACCAGCGAAAGTCGCGAAAGCGCGGCCTTCGGCCGGGAAGTAGAGCGTGCCTTTGTTATCGCCCGGCGGCGCATTCGCCAGCGCGCCCTGTTGGTGGGGGTCGCCATCCTGCTGCTCTTCGGCGGCATGGCGGCCATGCTCTGGAGTGGCGGGCAGTCGGTCATCAGCGGCGAAATGAGCGGCGGTGAGTTGGGCGCGTTCGTGTTCTATGCGCTGATGGTGGGCTCCGGGTTCGCCACCATTTCGGAAGTGTGGGGCGAACTGCAGCGTGCGGCGGGTGCCTCCGAGCGCCTGCTGGAACTGCTGCATACCCGCAGCGAAATTATTGACGGCACCAGCCGTGCGGTACCCCGCCGGGCCAGCCTGAGCCTGCGCAACGTCACCTTTGCCTACCCGGCGCGCCCGGCTGACCCCGCGCTGAAGGGCCTGTCACTGGTCATCGAAGAAGGCAAGAGCCTGGCCCTGGTCGGCCCTTCCGGCGGCGGCAAATCAACCCTGTTCCAGCTGCTGTTGCGCTTCTACGACCCGCAGGACGGCGCGGTGCTGTTTGACGGTGTGGACCTGCGCGAGATGCGCCTGGAAACCCTGCGCCAGCAAATGGCCCTGGTGCCGCAACAGCCGGCGCTGTTCACCGGCACCGTGCGCTACAACATTGCCTACGGCATGCCCGCCGCCAGCACGGAAGAGGTGATGGCGGCTGCCAGGGCGGCCCACGCCGATGAGTTCATCCAGCGCCTGCCGAAGGGCTACGACAGCGAGCTGGGGGAGCAGGGCGTACGCCTGTCCGGCGGCCAGCGCCAGCGCATCGCCCTGGCCCGTGCCATACTGGCGAACCCCCGCGTGCTGTTGCTGGATGAGGCCACCAGCGCTCTGGACAGCGAAAGCGAGCACCAGGTGCAACTCGCGCTTGAGGAACTGATGCGTAACCGTACCACGGTGATCATCGCTCACCGCCTGTCGACCATACGCCACGCGGACCGCATTGCGGTGCTGGACAAGGGGCAGCTGGTGGCCACGGGCACGCACGATACTCTGCTGCGGGATTCACCGCTGTATGCGCGGCTGGCGAGTCTGCAGTTTCGGGAGCAGTGAGCGCCGCAATTTTTTTTGTTTATCGCTCTGCAGGAAAGCCTGGACATGGAAGCGGATTTCACGGCGGCACAGGCATGTGGTGGCGTGCCCGGGCGCCACGCGCTAGCAAATCAGGTTCGCAGCGCAGGACTCCACAGCCTTTTCTCACACCAATTCCCTGACATGTACGTTTCTTGATGTCATTCCCCATCATTCATTTTTTAGGGAACCAAATCTTCAGATTTCCTCGCAGGATCAAAATCAAGCCCGAAAAAAAACTGCAGCTGACAAGTATTCTACCCAGCAGCTCGACACCAGTGAAAACCAAGGCAAGCCCGAGCATGCCAATAATCCAGACAAGTATTGCCAGCTTCAACTCATTAACCCGCTTCATAGCAGCATACCTGCACAAATAGACAGCGATCGGAAAGAACACGCTCACCCTGCGCGGGCAATTGCATTGTCATTCGAAAATCCTTCCAAGGTTCGCGCGAAAGATTCATCTGTCCATATGAATGATCCCCACATCAACCAGGTGCTCGGGACCCGTGTGGCTGCACTTCTACAGTCTGGAGATCGGGCCAAGCTGCCAAGTGGTCGGCGACGTGGCGCCACGACTTGGAAATTGACGGTTTTTATCCTACCAATATCCAAGGGATGGCAACCAGCATCCAAACTGCGATGGCAAGAAGCAGAAACCGCGCGAAAGGAGCTTTTCCGTGCTCCATAGACCATGATGCGTAACTCATATCTTGTTTGGTTGCATAAAGGTAAATGACTAACACTGCGCTCGGACCCAGCAAGAAACTCATAGCGATCTCACCAACACCCGGTCGGTATACGAGGGTCAATATGAGAAGCAGGACGGAATATATTACGCCGCTTACTAAAGCGACTTGCCTTATAATACGCTGCACGTTAATCCTCTCAGCCACCAATACGTATATTGCACGAAGAAGCCGCCCAGTTTGGTGGTATTGTCGGGATGCTGCTCGGTCGCTGGTGCCTGTGCGCGTCAGCTCTGCAGCATGAAATAGCTCTCGACGCCTATCATGCAGGTGGTACCGGTCAGCTGGCCATCATCGAAAGGCGAGCCGCTTTACACCTTGCTGTACCCGGTTATGGTCCCTTCGTGGACTTTGCCCAGGCCGAGGTTGCCGGAGGCCACGTCATCATAGGCTCAGGCGGTCGTGGTCGTAGGCACACTGCTCTGGTGCGCCGCTTTGACTGTTCAGTTCTTCGAATGCCTCGATCTTGCACACTTCTTACAGCAGTTTTGTGTCACGACGTAATTCATCATAGTGATTCCGTACGTGTCCCCACACCTGGGACAGCGTGATGTAAGTAGAATCGACGAGAAAACTACCATCAGAATGACGGTCAAAACAAACTGGAGAGGAGCATGATCGAGAAACTCTTGAATGCCAATCCACAGGGCCAGTGAGAGGAGAATCGTTATAGCTGGATTTCGGAAAAGGCCTTTCATGGCGCGCTCATCGCTGATTATATAGTACTCGCGTGGTGTTTTACGTTGCGATGTAGCCGCCACTACCGATGCCAATACTGTACCAATGCCAGTCGCTTTCTCCCCGATGGAACTTACATTGTGGTCCGCAGGGCTCTGGTCGACGAAGTGGTTCAGTGCCATTAACCCACCCGGTTCAGAAATAATACCCTGATCTGGAGGTGGTACAACGTGAACACAAGAAGAGAATAATCGAAGGAATTCAAGCTGTATGCACCTTGCTATAACGGGCTCGGTCGGAGCCGTACTCAAGGCCATAGATCGCGGAGACGGTGGTGATCGAGACGGGGTTGTCGTAGCTGAACGTTTCGGTGAAACCGACAGTTCATCCGCCCCGCAGGTGCAAAGCACCCGCAGGGCGGTAACAACTTAGCTGAACTCGCGGATCAGGCCGCCGATGCTTTCTTTCGCATCGCCGAACAGCATGCGGGTGTTTTCCTTGTAGAACAGCGGGTTTTCGATGCCGGCAAAGCCCGACGCCATGGACCGCTTGAGCACAAACACGGTGCGCGCCTTGTCGACATTGATCACCGGCATGCCGTAAATGGGGCTGGACTCCACCTCCCGCGCAGCGGGGTTCACCACGTCGTTGGCGCCGATCACAATCGCTACATCGACGGTTTCCATGCGCGGGTTGATCTCGTCCATTTCCAGCAGCTGGTCGTAGGGTACGTCTGCTTCCGCCAGCAGCACGTTCATGTGCCCCGGCATACGGCCCGCCACCGGGTGAATACCGAAGTTGACCTCGCAGCCGTTTTCTTCCAGCAGTTCACACAGTTCCTTGACCACGTGCTGCGCCTGGGCAACGGCCATGCCGTAGCCAGGTACGATTGCCACGCTGGTCGCCGCTTCCAGTACATAGAACGCGTCTTCCACGGAGATGGGCTTGATTTCGCCCTCTACCACGGTCTCGGCGCTGCTCACGCTGCCAAAGCCACTGAACAATACGTTGCTCAGGGAACGGTTCATCGCCTTGCACATGATCTGCGTGAGGATAATGCCCGACGCGCCTACCAGGGAGCCGGCGACAATGAGGATGTTGTTGTTGATGGCAAAACCCGCCGCACAGGCTGCGAGGCCTGAATAGGAGTTCAGCAGCGAGATCACCACCGGCATGTCGGCACCGCCGATGGGAATCACCGCCATGATGCCGAACAAGAGGGACAGCGCGATGATGGCGTACAGCCACTGGCTGTTCTCGGGCTGCAGGCAGAACATCACGGCGCTGGCAAGAATCGCCAGCACCAGCAGGCTGTTGACGATCTGCTGACCGCTGAAGGTGACGGCGCCACTGCCGATTTTCTCGCTCAGCTTGCCATAGGCCACCAGTGAGCCGGTGAAGGTCAGGCCACCGATGAGGATGGACAGCACGATGGTCACCAGGATGAAGGTGTTGCTGTCGCCGGCACCCAGCGCCGCAGCACCTACCAGCAGGCTGGCCATACCGCCGAAGCCGTTGAACAGCGCCACCATTTCCGGCATGGAGGTCATCTGCACCAGGCGTGCCGTGGCAGCACCGATCACGCCGCCAACCACCATGCCCACCAGAATCCACTGGAACTCGACAATGCCCTGGTCAATGAGGGCCGCGACAATCGCCAGCAGCATGCCCACCGCGGACAGCAGGTTACCCTTGCGCGCCGTGGCGGCGGAACCCAGCAGCTTGAGGCCGAAAATAAACAGGGCCGCCGCGACAACAAACGCCAATTGAATGGCCAATCCGGTTGCACCCATGATTATTTACCCCTCTTCTTGAACATCGCCAGCATGCGGTCGGTCACCATGTAACCACCCACCACGTTGATCGTCGCCAGGGCGACAGCCGCAGCACCCAGCCACTGGGCCATATCGTGCTGGCCTGTGCCGGCGAGGCTGATGGCACCGACCACGGTGATGCCGGAAATCGCGTTGGCACCGGACATCAGCGGCGTGTGCAGCGTTGCCGGTACTTTGTTGATCAGTTCGAAGCCCAGGAAAATGGACAACATCAAAATAAAGGTCAGGAATACGGCTTCCATATCAGTTGCCCCCCTCCAGGATTTTCTTGATGGTTTCGTTGGTCACTTCACCACCGTGCGTAATGATGCAGCCGGGCAGGATGTCGTGCTCGAAGTCGATCTTGAATGCGTTGCTTTCCTTGTCCCAGGCGTCATCGACCAGGTTGAACAGGTTGCTCGCATACATGTGGCTGGCGTCGCGGCAGACTTCATTGGGCAGGTTGCCCTTGCCGATGATCGTCACACCGTTGACGGTGACCACTTCATTCGGCACCGAGCCCTCCACATTGCCACCGGTTTCAGCCGCCATATCCACGATCACGGAACCCGGCTTCATGCCTTCCACCATGTCCCGGGTAACGATCACCGGGGGCTTGCGGCCAAACACCTGGGCGGTGGTGATCACCACGTCAGAGTCGGCAATGGTATCTTTCTGCGCTTCGCGCTGTTTCTGGATCTGCTCAGGCGTCAGCTCCGTGGCATAGCCACCGGCCGTCTCACCGGTTTGCCCCAGATCGATATCGAGGAAGGTGGCGCCCAGCGAGCGCACCTGCTCTGCCACCACCGGGCGGGTATCGAAGGCCGTCACCCGTGCACCCAGACGCTTGGCGGTCGCAATCGCCTGCAGGCCGGCGACACCGGCACCAATAATGAACACTTTGGCCGGCTTCAGGGTACCCGCCGGTGTCATCATCATCGGGAAGATGCGCGGCAGGTGCGTAGCAGCCTGCAGCACCATGACATAACCCGCCAGGTTGGCCTGGGAGCTCAGGGCGTCCATTTTCTGGCTGCGCGTGGTGCGCGGAATCATTTCCATGCTGATGGCGGTCACACCGTGCTGCTGCAGGGTGCGCACCAGGTCGTGCTCATTGAACGGGTCCAGGTAACTGATGTGGATGCAGCCCTTTTTCATCAGCGCGATATCGGCTTTCTCGGGCTTGCGCAGGCGCAACAGCATGTCGGCGTCACGGAACAGGCCTTCGCGATCGGTCGTCAGCGTGGCACCGGCCGCGGCATATTCCTCATCCGTGAACCCGGACCCGAGGCCCATCCCATTTTCAATGACCAGGTCAGCACCCAGGCGACACAGCTTCTTGGCTGTCTCCGGTGTGACCGGCACCCGGTTTTCGCCCGGATGCGTCTCCCTCGGAATTGCGATGCGCATAGTTCGTCCTACCCCGTTTTCAAGCGTGTCGATTGAGATTGCTGTCGTTGTTGTGGCCGTGGTAGCAGGGTCTGGCACCGTATTCTGTAACGTTCGGTAACCCCTGATCCCGGCTCTCCCGGTTTTTCGGCACGGGACTGTAGCACACAGACCCCCATCAAGGAATTATGCCTAATATTCACATGGCAAATAATTGCAGGCCCGGCATTGGCCGACTCAATACGCTATCGTCCCATGGCCTGCGGTTGCCACCATCCCGCAACAGGTGAAGGGAGACAAAAAAAAGCCCCCGGGAGGGGGCGATCGAATCAGCCTGCGCGCAATTGCAGGAATGGGTTCATCCAGCGATACTTCCAGCCAGTGAAGCGCAGGGGCGCGTCCAGCACGGCGAGACAGATGCAGTCCTCTGACTGCAAGGCAGTGGGCGCATGGGTGTCACTGGCTTCGCGGAACAGGAAATCCCCCTCGTGGTAGCTGCCTGCGGCGTCAGAGAAGCCGCCCTGCAGCACCAGCGTCATTTCAGAGCCGCGGTGGGTGTGCTCGGGAATCCTGCCGCCCGCCTTGATGTGATAGAGCGCAAACTCGTAGGCGGTATCACCCGTTTTCAGGTAGCTGATGCTCAGGGAGGACGTGATCTTGTTCCAGGACAGCTCGGAGAAATCGCCCTTCATCAGCCGCTGCAACAGCGCCGGGAGCCGGCCTACTGCAGGGTCTTGGGCACGCCGATAGCTGAGGGGCGGCTCCTCGTCCAACCGCGCCAGTACGGTGTTGAGCAGCGCGTCGCCCACCGGCACCGGTGTCAGGCTCTCGAACAACACGGCACCCAGGTCCTGCAAGCGGGCACTTTGCTGCTGGCACTGCGGGCAGTAATTGAGGTGTGCCGAGATGCAGGCGGACTGCGCGAGCGGCAGGATACCCGCCACGTACTCGGTCAATAAATCAACGCTGGGATGAAACTTGGCCATGATATTCTGCTGCTTACCTGTCTATCTGAATTTGCAATTTCTGGATTGCCAGCCGGACCCGTGACTTGACGGTACCCAGCGGGAGATCCAACTCAGCCGCCGCTTCCGCGTGCGACTTGCCTTCCATGTACACCTTGGCGAGTATCTGCGCCTGGTCTGGCGGCAGGGTACCCATCAGTTCGTGGATCGTGTCCCGGCTGCGGCGGCTCTGCAACATGGCAAAGGGCTCGCTGGGCTCCTGATCCGGCATAAAATCGTCTGCCGCGAGCGGCGTATCGAACTTCTGCAGACGGCGGAACATGTCCGTGCGGCAGTTGCGCGCTATCGTGTAGACCCAGGTGCTGGCGGCTGCTTTCTCCGGGTTGAACGCGGAGGCCTTCTGCCAGGCCTTCAACATCACTTCCTGGACGAGTTCGTCCGCATGTGCCGCAGACAGACTGGAGCCGGACAGGGCGAAGGCCTTGATCAGCGGCGCAAAATGGCGAAAAAAGCGTGTGAACGCCGCGCGATCGCCGGTCGCTGCAATTTGTGTGAGGCATTCGCTCCACTCGTCGGTACGGCGCCCTGTGGGGCCCTGCCAGCCGTTCGACGCACTGTCGATCTTTTCTTCCACCGTTGCACCCGCGTTCTTCATCGTGTTCAGGCCAGTATACGCCCCGGCGAGGCAGCCGGATCAAATCGTTTGTATAAATAAGCAGAATGATCCAGCGGCAGCGGGAGGGCGTAATCTGGCCATTGAACTATCGTTTGAGGCACGGGTTTCGACCGCGACGCAGCGCGGTGCCGCCTGAAGGCCGGGAGGAGTCACAGTTTTGGATATCGCAGTCATCGGTTCAGGTATTTCCGGCCTGTCCTGTGCCCACTATCTCAGCCGCGCGCACCGCGTGACTGTGTTCGAGGCAGGGACGCAGATCGGGGGCCACACGGCCACCGTCGATGTCAAGCTGGGTACCCGGCGCTACGCCGTGGACACGGGCTTCATCGTCTACAACGACTGGACCTATCCCAATTTTATTGCCCTGTTGCAGGAACTGGGCGTCAGCAGCAAACCGACGGACATGGGCTTCAGCGTCAGCGATCTCGAGAGCGGCCTCGAATACTCGGGCAGCAGCATCAATACCCTCTTCGCGCAGCGACGCAATCTGGCATCGCCCCGCTTCCTGGGCATGGTGCGCGACATCCTGCGCTTCAACCGTGAATCCGTCGCCGACCTGGAGTCCGGACTGCTGGAGCCCGGGGAAACGCTGGGCCACTACCTGCAGCGCAAACGCTACGGCGACGCCTTCAGCAGTCATTACCTGGTGCCCATGGCCTCCGCAATCTGGTCTGCAGACTGCGCCAGCGTGAGCGATTTCCCGCTGGAATTCTTTTTGCGATTCTTCCGCAATCACGGCCTGCTTTCGGTCAATAACAGGCCCCAGTGGCGGGTCGTGGAAGGCGGTTCGCGGGAATACCTGCGGCCGCTCTGCCAGCGCTTCGAAGACCGCATACACACCTCCAGCGAGGTCACCCACATCAACCGGAATCCCAACGGCGTTGACCTCGCCCTGCGCGATGGCCGCAGCTTCCGCTTCGATCAGGTGGTGGTGGCGGCACACTCCGACCAGGCCCTGCGCATGCTCGCCGACCCGTCGGAGGAGGAAAAGGCCATCCTCGGTGCACTGCCCTACCAGAACAACGAGGTGGTGCTGCACACCGACGTCCGCCTGCTGCCGCAGAACCGCAAAACCTGGTCGAGCTGGAATTACCGCCTGGGCGTGGATTCGGGGCGAGCCGTGGTAACCTACAACATGAATATCCTGCAGGGACTCAACGCGCCGGAGACCTTTTGCGTGACGCTGAACGACACTGCCTCCATCAACCCGAACCGCATCCTCGGCACGTTCAACTATGCCCACCCGGTGTTTTCGCTGGCGGGTATCAAGGCTCAACAGCGCTGGCAGGAGATCAATGGCACACGCAATACCTGGTATTGCGGCGCCTACTGGCACAATGGCTTCCACGAAGATGGCGTCGTCAGCGCACTGCGCGTGGCGGACGGCATCAACCAGGCGGCCAAGGCCGCGGCGTGAAGTCCAGGCTGTACCAAGGCACGCTGCGCCACCGCCGCTTCCTGCCCCGTGAGCACGCCTTCAGCTATGGCGTCTTCATGCCCTGGATATGCCTGGACGAACTGCCCCAGCTGTTTGCCAAACGCTGGCTGTGGTCCAGTACGCGCTGGGCGCCGGCACGTTTCCTGCGCAGCGACTTTCTCGGTGACCCCGCAATACCGCTCGCAGAGGAGGTGCGACGCCGCATCCGCGAAGAAACCGGTGAGGAGCACACCGGGCCCATCTACCTGCTCGCCAACCTGCGCTACTTCGGTTACCAGATCAACCCGATCGCCTGCTACTACTGCTTCAGTGACGACGAAAGTCGCCTCGAGTTTCTGGTGGCAGAGGTCACCAACACGCCCTGGGATGAGCGCCACAGCTACGTGCTGCGAGGCCCCGAGAGCGGCGGCTGGCTGCAACATACCTTCGACAAGGCCATGCATGTGTCGCCCTTCAACCCGATGGACATGCGCTACGTGTGGCGCAGCAACACGCCGGGCGAGCGCCTGTCGATCTACCTGGCGACGGACACTGACGAGGGGCGCATTTTCGAGGCCAATCTCACCCTGCGCGCGCGGCCCATGACCGGACGCAACCTGAACCGCATTCTCTGGCGCCATCCACTGATGACACTCAAGGTGGCCCTGGGTATTTACTGGCAGGCACTGCGCCTGTTTATCAAAGGGGTGCCGGTGCACAACCACCCCGGATCGAGACCTTCTGGAGCGTGATATGAACGACATGAGTGTCAGCCAGGTGCGGCTGCAAACCAAGGCCGGAAAACGCTGGTCCAACCATCACCTGGCGCGCAAGCTGCTCTTGCGGGTACTTGGCAACTTCACGGTGGGCAGCCTCACCCTGCATGACGGCGGCGAGACGTTCCGTGTCGGCAGCTCACGGCGCGATGGCGAACCCCATGCCGAGGTGACCGTGCACAACCCCGCGGTGTACGGCAAACTGCTTTCCGGCGGCACGATTGGTTCAGGCGAGGCCTACATCGAGGGCGACTGGTCGACCCCCGACCTGACCACGGTCACGCGCCTGTTCAGCGCCAACATGCTCACCATGGAAGCCATGGAACGCGGCCAGTCCTGGCTGGTGCGGCTGGGCCTGAAGCTCGCCCACGGCATGAACCGCAATACGCACTCCGGTTCACGCCGGAACATCGCGGCACACTATGATCTGGGCAACGATTTCTTCCGCCTGTTTCTCGACCCCACCATGATGTACTCCTCCGCGCTCTTCCCCAGCGCTGACAGCTCGCTGGAAGAAGCATCCCTGGCAAAACTCGACGAGATCTGCCAGCAGCTGGAACTCAGCCCGGACGACCACCTGCTGGAAATCGGCACCGGCTGGGGCGGCATGGCGATTCACGCCGCGCAACGCTATGGCTGCCGGGTCACCACAACGACCATCTCCAGAGAGCAATTCAATTACACCTGCGAGCGCGTGGCCCAGCTGGGCCTGGGTGATCGGGTAACGGTGCTCTGCGAGGACTACCGCAACCTCACCGGACACTACGACAAACTGGTGTCCATCGAGATGATCGAGGCGGTGGGTCACCAGTTTTACGGCACCTACTTTGCGCGCTGCAGCGAACTGCTGAAACCCCACGGTAAAATGGTCATACAGGCGATCACCATCAGCGACCAGCGCTACCAGCAGGCGCGGGATACCGTCGACTTCATCAAGCGTTTCATCTTCCCGGGCGGCTGCCTGCCGTCCATTGCTGTGATCGCCAACCACCTGGCCCGCGATACTGACATGCAGATGGTGCACCTGCGCGACATCACCCTGGACTACGCACGCACCCTGGCCGCCTGGCGCGAGCGCTTTATTGCGCAGCTGGACGCCGTGCGCCGACAGGGCTTTGACGACCAGTTCATCCGCATGTGGGAGTTTTACCTCTGCTACTGCGAGGGCGGCTTCCGCGAGCGGATTATCGGCACGGTGCAACTCGCCTTTGCCAAGCCCGGCTATCGTCCGCTGGCTGTCACCGGGTAGCTCGTGTAGTCCCACCAGGGCGGCAGCAATGCCCGCCAGACAGGGTCGGCATAGCGCGCATCAACCAGCAGTGCCTTGCCGCGGTCGCTTCCGGTGCGCACCACACGGCCCAGCGCCTGGCTGACCTTCTGCGCCGCCGGGTACTGGTAGGCGTAGGCAAAGCCGTTCCCGTAGCGGCTGCCGAACAGCTGCCGCAGCTGCTCGTTGCCGGCACTCACCTGTGGCAGGCCAACACCCACGATCACCACACTGTGCAGTTCGTCGCCGGGCAGGTCGATACCCTCGCCGAAGGCACCGCCGAGCACACAGAACGCCGCCACATCCCGCGCCTGCTGCAGCAACGACAACAGGTCCGGGCCACCCGCCCCACTCCGGCCCTGCACCCAGCGCTGGCGGCCCGCCGGCCAACCCTGCTCCAGCATCTGCTGCAGGCAGTCCTCCAGGTAGCGGTACGAAGGGAAATACAGCAAACAGTTGCCCGGCACACTCTCCAGCCATTGCCGCAGCAGGGTGGCCAGCACCGGCAAACTTGCGGCACGCTGCTGCAGGCGGGTATCCACATGCGAGGCAATCTGCACCTGCAGCTGGTCCCGGGTGAACGGGGAGGGCGCGCACCAGGCCACCGCCGCGGGCGTCAGACCCAGGGTATCCAGTGCCCACTGCTGCGGGCTGAGCGTGGCGGAGAACACGACCAGCGCATGCATCGCCTGGTGACGCTGCGCCAGCAATCGCGAGGGCTCCAGGCAATGCACACGCAGTACCAAGCCCTGGGGGCCAGCGCCCCGCTCAAGCTCCAGCCGGAACTCGCCACCCCAGCATTCCAGCAAGCGCTGCCACTGCAGCGCGACAAAATACAGGTCGCGCAGGGCAGGGCGGGCCTGCAACACAAACGCGTCCAACGCCTGCGCTGCATTCACCGCCTCCACACACTCTGCCAGCGCCCTGCCGAGCGACTCTGGCACGTCCGTCAGCCAATGGCTGGCGGACACCCACCCCTCCAGTTTCAACAGCGCCAGCAACTGGCGATTGAGCCGTTCCAGCGCGCGTCGCAGGTCCCCGGAGGCCTCGCGACGCGCCGCCATTACCAGCGCCTTGGGCAGCTCGGCTCCGTACATGCCGCGCGCCCGGTCGGGCAGGCCGTGCGCCTCGTCCAGCAATACTGTCCAGCGTCCACCGGCGGCGGTCAGGTGCTCGGCGAGGTTTGCGGTGGGGCTGAACACGTGGTGGACATCGGCAACAATGACATCCACCCAGGGCACCAGGTCCAGGCTGAGCTGGTAGGGGCATACCGAGTGACGCCCGGCAATCGCAGCCAGCGCCTCGCGCCCCAGCAGTGGCGCCTGCAGCGCTTCCTCGAGGGCGGCGGGCAGACGGTCGTAGTAGCCGCGGGCGTAGGGGCAATCCTCTCCGTGGCAGGCTTTTCCCGGCGCCAGGCAGGCCTGCTCCCTGGCCGTGAGGCTGAGCGCGTTGCCACCATAGCCCGCGCTCACGAAGCGCTGCATGGCCTGCTCCGCGGCGCGGCGCCCACTGATACGGGTCGTCGCAAAGACCACGCTGTCATGGCGGCCTGTACCCAGAGCCTTGAGGGCGGGGTACAGCACGGCGGCGGTCTTGCCGATGCCAGTGGGCGCCTCCAGCAGCAGCTGACCGGCCTGGTGAATGCACTTGTACACACGCTCGGAAAGTTCGCGCTGGCCAGCCCTGAACTGCGCGTGGGGGAACGCCAGCGCCGTGAGACTGGCATCGCGCCGCAGGCGTCGCTGCGCCACCTGTGCCAGCCACTGGCTGTAGCGCAGGAGGGTATCCTGCAGGAAGTCATCCAGCTCTTCGCGACTGTAATCCTGCCGCAGCGGGTGCTCCTCGTCCGTATCCAGCTGCAGCCAGGTCAGCTGTACCGCCAACCCGGGCAAATCTTCGCTGGCTGCAATCAAGGCCGCATACAGCCTGCCCTGGGCCAGATGAAGACGCGTAACCGCAGGTGGGATGCGGGACGGGTCAATGCGGCAGGTCTTGATTTCCTCCACCAGCCCCTGCTCGCTGTCGTAACCATCCGCACGGCCGGACACCACCAGCGCCGGCAGCGCTGCTGCACCCTGCCAGGCGAGCTGTACGGAAAACTCCGCGCGGTAGCTGGCTGGACGGCGACGGTAGATGCGCTGGTGCCCCTCAATTCCCTGCTGGCCCGTGGGAGAAGGCGTGAAGCGGTGGTCGATGTCACCGCTGCGGTGACAGAACAGCGCCAGCTCGCGCACGGTCACGCGGTGCTCAGCCATCAGTCCACACCACCCGCGCCACCTTCGCCGGTATACCCTGATCCCCGAAGAACTGCAGCCAGCGCCGTTGGCTGTGCTGCAACTGGTCGCCCGGACCTTTCACCTCCACCAGGCAATAGGCGCCCGGGCCGTCGCCGAGGGCGATGAGGTCGGGGAAGCCGCGCCGGTTTTCACCCGGGTCGAACAGGATACGCTCCCAAACCGCAAGCAGGTGCTCCCGCGGTATGCAGGCTGTGACCCGGGCCAGAAAATCGGCGTGCAGCAACGGCCAGCTGACCCAGCGACACTGATAACCCGCGTAGCGCTGCAGCGCAGCCTGCAACTCGGCAGCGAGATCACCCGTGGCCAGCTCGCGCAGGCGGCGCGTCAGTGCTGCCTCCCTGCGGGTGCGAAATCCGGCCTGGTACATGTCTGCGGGCACGGCCTGAAAGGGGTTGTGGAAAGCGCCGGGCACCGGTGCAAAAATCTGCTCCCAGAAGGCAAGCCCGAACAGGCTGTTGAACAGGCTGTTCTCCACATAGTGCACCGAGTCCCACTCGCCATCGGCGAGGTGCTCGGCCACCGCGATCTCTACCCGCGTCTCTGTCTGCGGCAACGCCAGGTCCAGCATCGGCACCGCCTGACGCCTGCGCGGAGTCGGGGGCACACCCAGTTGGCGCTGCAGCCGTGGCAGAATGCGCCGGGCCGCATCGCGTTCCTCTTCACACCAGGGGCTTTGCAACAGCTCCGTACACGCGTCCTGCGCCTCCTGCCAGCATCCGCGCTGCTCCAGCACACGGACGTGGCGTTCCCGCGCCGGGTGCAACTGGCTGCGCTGGTAGAGACGCCCAGCCAGCGTCCAGTCGCCGCTGCGCTCCAGATTGCGCCCCAGCCGATTGCACAGCAGCCAGTAGCGTCGCTCGCTGGTGGCGTGGCGCGGTGGGGTGTCGAGCAATGCCTCAGCCAGTGCGGTGAAGTCCTCCGCCGCGCCGGCCTGCTCCAGCAGCCAGTGCCTGTCTGCCAGTTCGCCCAGTTGCCGGTACTCGTCCACCGACTCGCGGCAGGGAAAACGTCGCTGCGCACGGGTCAGTGCGTAGGGATAATAGCGGTTGATGCCCAGGTCGCTGAGCACGAAGTCGGTAAGCGTTTGTCGCCGGTTGCCGAAGAACAGCAACTGAAACAGGCCGACCGTATCCACACCCAGCGGGGCAACCAGGCGCTCGCCGGTCGCTGCACACAGCGCCTGCAGCACATCGGCCACCGGCTCGGCCAGCGCCTCCACCGCCGCCACCCATTGCGCCTTGCTGCGCTGTGCCGCTGCGGGCAAGCGATCCCGGAAGGTGCGGCGCCACTCGGGCAGTGTGAACAGGCGGTCCAGGTCCTGCACCTGCAGCGACTCCTCGCTGGCTTCCTGCGGCAACAGCAGCAGGTCGAGTGCGTGCAGTTCCGCCAGCGGCGCCTCAACCGCCCCGATTTCCGGATAATCCAGCCTGTTCATACGGAACCACGGCCCTACGCGAGAAACCAGCCGCACATACAGGCACTGCGCCGGTTCCGAAGCCGCTCGCCACTGTGCCAGCCAGGCCTGCTCTTCGGGCTGCAACAGATCGCCGTAGAGCGCTTCTACCGTATCGCACAGGTGCTGGAAGTTGTCGCGGTAATAGCGGGGCGCCAATACCGGGGGCTCGGGCGTGGCCACTGTGGCCTACGCCTCGCGGGGCGCGGTGTTGCCGCCCGCCTGCTGCAGCAGCACGCCGGGGATGATCAGGGCCAGCCCGACCAGCGTCGCCGGGTGGATGGTCTCCTCGAGCACCGTCGCGATAAAGACCAGCGAAAACAGCGGCGACAGGAAGATCAGGTTGCCGATCCGCGCCACGGAACTGGTCAGGCGCAGGGCGCTGGACCAGAGCGCAAAGGTAATTCCCATCTCGAACAGGCCCACATACAGGGCGGCCAGCAGCCCGGTGGTACCGCCCGTCGAGAGGGTTGAAAACAGACCGCAGACCAGCCATGCGGCCGGCGTAGCCAGCAGGAAATTCAGGCACAGGCTGACCAGCGGGTCGCCCTCGTTGCGGGTATTGAGAATCCAGTACAGCGCCCAGACCAGAGTACTGCCCAGCGCCAGCCCCACCCCGGGCAGGCTGCTGAACTGCAGGGAAAAGGGCTGGCCCTGGGTGGCGATAATCACCACGCCGCTATAGCCGAGAGCCACCGCGAGCAGATCCCGGCGTCCCAGCCGCTGCCCGAGCAGCGGCACCGCCAGCAGGGCCAGTGTGATGGCCCAGGTGTAATTGATGGTCTGTGCCTGCTGCGCCGGCAACAGCGCGTAGGCATGCAGCAGCACCAGGTAGTAGAGCAGCGGGTTGATCGCCGCCAACACCAGAAAATAGCCGGGTCGCTCGCGCAGCGAGCGCCACAGTTGCCGCTGCCGACCCTGCCAGCAGACGATCGCCAACAGCGCCAGCGCGGAGGCGGACACCGACCAGGCGACCAGCTGGAACACATCCAGCTCACGCAGGGCGAGCTTGAAGGCCGTGGCCGCGGTGGACCACAGCAGCACCGCGCTCAGCCCCAGATAGAGCGCCTTGCGATCGTTCCTCAGCACCGTATTGCCATCGCTGTAATCCCCCTGCCCGCGTTGTCCGCACTGTACCCGGGCCCTAGTTTAAGGCATTCTTCAGCCCTGATGACGCCTGATCAGTGCCTGCCGCAGCAACACGAGAGACCCCTTGAGCGACCAGCCCCCTGACTATCGCCCGCTGACTACCGGCCTTGCGCTGGCGCCAGTGGTCTTCCTGACCCTGCTGTTGGCGGCCTCGGTCTATCTGTTCGGCGCGGACTCCTCCTACGGCGCCAACCAGATCGCGCTGCTGCTCGCGGCCTGCGTGGCGGCGCTGGTCGGCAAGCGTATCGGACTCACCTGGCACGCGACCCAGGAAGGCATTATCCACGGTATTTCCGTGGGCTTGGGGCCAACGCTGATCCTGCTGTCGGTAGGCATGCTGATCGGCACCTGGATTCTGTCGGGCACCGTGCCCGCCATGATCTACTATGGCGTGGAGATACTCAATCCATCGGTGTTCTACGCCGCCAGCGCAGCCATCTGCGCCATCGTGGCGGTGAGTATCGGCAGCTCCTGGACCGTTGCGGGCACCCTGGGTATCGGGCTCATGGGTATCGCCGGCAGCTTCGGCCTGTCACCGGCCATCACGGCGGGCGCCATCGTGTCCGGCGCCTACTTTGGCGACAAACTGTCCCCCATGTCCGACACCACCAACCTCGCGGCGGCGGCCACCGGGGTAGACCTGTTCGACCACATTCGCCACATGCTGTGGACCACCGTGCCCGGTTTTGCGCTGGCACTGCTGGCCTTCCTGCTGATCGGCGGCGGCGAGGCCGCAACCCCCGAGGAGATCGCCGCACTGCAGAAGAGCCTGATGCAGGAATTCAACATCGGCTGGCACCTGCTGCTGCCGCTGGTGCTGATGCTGGGACTGATTTACAAACGCTTTCCGGCGTTTCCCTCCATCGTGGTCAGCGCCCTTGCAGGCGCTGTTTTCGCGGTGCTGTTCCAGCCACAGGCGGTGCGCGAACTCGCGGGAGCCGCGGGAGAGCTCCACCCGGCCGCGCTGCTGCTGAAAGGGGTATGGATCAGCCTGTTCGACGGTTACGTGGCCAACAGCGGCAACAGCTTTCTCGACGATCTGCTGAGCAAGGGCGGCATGAGCAGTATGCTCAATACGGTGTGGCTGATTATCTGTGCGCTGGCGTTTGGCGGCGTGCTGGAGCGCACCGGCATCCTCGATCACCTGCTGCGCAAGATACTGCAGCGGGTGCACAGCGCGGCAGGCCTGGTGGGCGCCACGGTCGGCACCTGCATCGCCACCAACGTGCTGGCGGCAGACCAGTTCATATCCGTTGCCCTGCCCGGACGCATGTTCCGCGATGAATATGCCCGTCGCGGGCTGTCGCGGCTCAATCTGTCGCGCACACTGGAAGACTCCGCCACGCTGACCTCAGCGCTGATTCCCTGGAATACCTGCGGTGCCTACATGTCCGCGACACTGGGCGTGGCCACGCTGAGCTACGCACCGTTTGCCTTTTTCAACCTGCTATGTCCGCTGCTGGCCATCGCCTACGCGTTCTTCCACTTCGCGCAGAAGCCGCTGGAGCCGGACACAGCGCTCAGCCCCGGCCAGGCCGTGTAGCATGGCCGCACTGACCTGGGACTATCCACAGCCCTTCACGCTCGAGACCGAGGTGGGCGCTGCCGATATCGATGGCCTGCAACACACCAACAACACGGTGTATGTGAAATGGTGTGAGCAGGTGGCCTGGGCCCATTCGGTGCACCTGGGGCTGGACCTGGACAGCTATCGCCGGCTGGACCGGGCGATGGCCATTACCCACAGCGAATATGACTACCTGCAAGCATCGCGCGAAGGCGATGCGCTGATTGCCGGCACCTGGATCGTGGGCTGGGACCGCCGGCTGACCATGGAGCGCCGCTTCCAGATTCAACGGCCGGCCGACGGCGTCACGCTACTGCGCGGCATGATGCGTTTTGCCTGTATCGAGATCAGCACCGGGCGGCCGCGACGCATGCCGCCCGAATTTATCGCTGGCTACGGCCCGGCGGTCTGCCCGCCGGCCTCAGCTACGTTCCCAGGAAAAGGCCAGTAGGCGCCGGATATCCGTCTCGCCGCTGGCCAGCATCAGCAAGCGATCCAGCCCCAGCGCAACGCCACTGGCGGCCGGCAGGCCGTGCGCCAGAGCCGCAAGCAAAGCCTCGTCCAGCGGCCGCGGCGACTGCCCCCGGGCCTCACGCTGTCGGTTGTCTGCCTCGAAACGGGCACGCTGCTCGGCGGCATCAGCCAGTTCATGGTAGCCATTCGCCACTTCCACCCCATCGATGTACAACTCGAAGCGCTCGCCAACACGGTGTCCGTCGCGCTGCGCCAGCCGCGACAGGGCCGCCTGGCTGGCCGGATAGTCGTAGAGGAAGCACAGGCCCTGCCCGGCCAGCCAGGGCTCCACACCGTGGGTCAATAGCAGGTCCAGCCAGAGATCGCGCCCACCCGTCAGGGTGCCCGGGTCGGTCAGCTGCCGCGCAGCGCGCTGCAACTCGGCAATTTCAGCGGTGAACGGGTCCAGCTGCAGGCTGCGCTGGAACGCCTCGCGGTAGCTGAATGCCTGCCAGGGCCGCGCGCCAAGGCAGCTGCACACCAGCGCCGCCACCTCGGCCATGAGGCCGTGATGATCCATGCCCGGGCGGTACCACTCCAGCAGGGTGAACTCAGGGTTGTGGCGGTGCCCGGCTTCGCCGTCGCGAAACGCCTTGCAGATCTGGTAGATCGGCCCGCTGCCAGCGGCCAGCAAGCGTTTCATGGCGTACTCGGGGGATGTTTGCAGGTAGCGCGGAGCCGCCGCCAGGGACTGCCCCTCACGCACTACCAGGGGTTCAATTGCGGGGTCGGTAATACCCCGGGAACACAGCAGTGGTGTCTCGACTTCAAGCACGCCCCGGGCGGCAAAGAAGTCGCGAATCGTTGCCAACAGCGCTGCGCGCTGCCGCAGCTGCGCCAGCGTCGCCCCGGGACGCCAGTCACTCACGGGCTACGGCTGCGGGGGGAACCTACTTGCTGACCCGGTTCTGGTACTCGCCGGTGCGGGTATCAACGCGAACCACTTCACCGGTGGTGACGAACAGCGGCACCTTGACCACAGCGCCGGTGCTGAGCTTGGCCGGTTTGCTGCCGCCCTGCGCGGTATCGCCCTTGAGGCCGGGGTCGGTTTCCACGATCTCCAGCTCGACAAAATTGGCCGGCGCAACCGACAGCGGTGAACCGTTGTACAGCGTGACCTCGCAGCTGTCCTGCTCCTTCAGCCAGAGGTAGGAATCGCCCACGGCCTTGGCATCGGCCTGGTGCTGCTCGAAGGTGTCCGGCTCCATGAAATACCAGAACTCGCCATCGGTGTAGAGGTATTCCATGGTGCGGTCCATGACGTCGGCGCCTTCCAGGCTTTCGCCGGATTTGAAGGTGCGTTCCCAGACGCGGCCGGTCTTCAGGTTGCGCATGCGCACGCGGTTGAAGGCCTGGCCTTTGCCCGGCTTCACAAACTCGTTCTCGAGAATGCTGCAGGGGTCGCCGTCCAGCATGACCTTGAGGCCGGGACGGAACTCGTTGGTAGAAAAATTCGCCATGACAGGTATCACACTACTGAAAAATTTGCCGGCAATCATACCGTACCCGGCCGCCTACGGCGATATTGCAGTGGCGATTAACGCCTCGTATGGGCTACTCTTGGTCACGTTTACCAGCAAACAAGGATGGGCGTGATGGGAGGCCAGGGGCATGAGTGACAAGGCACCCGTAAAACTGCGTATACCGCGCCAGGACCTGACCACGTTCAGCTATTTTCCGCTGACCGGCGCGGATGCTGCGCAATGGGCCGCGGGTCTGCCGGTCACCAGCGCCCGCGAAGTCGCACAGACACTGGCCTCCCTCCTCGGCGAGCTGAACCGGGTTGCCCTGCCCGCCGCCGAACGCTACGCCATTCTCGAAGCCATCCGGCCGAATATGAACGTCGCCGTTGCCAGCCTCACGCGCAAGGTCATCAACCAGCCACTGGTCATGCCGGAAGAGCCGCGCCAGCTGGCGGAGATAGCCGATCAGCTGCTGGGCCTGTCCAGCACCGCCTATACCCTGGTGGCCGTGCACGCCCTCCGCGACCGCGACACCATGGCCGGGGTCAATCCGGCGCGCCTGATGTGTGAGGCCCTGCAGCGGGCCATCAACCTCACCGCGGGGAAGATATTCCAGCATTTCCTGCTGTACCAGCCCGGCGAAAGCCGCGCGTGGCAAACCCTGCACCAGCTCTACCACCTGGCCGAGCGGCAGCACCTGACACGCCTGCGGGTGGACGACGGAGACAGCGGCACCACCACCGTCGAAGCCACCTGGCTGCGCCCACTGCTGCTATCCTGCTGCAAACCCAACCAGGTTCGCCAGGGCGACCTGATCGCCATGTTCCGCTGCCTGCTGGAATGGGGCGGCGAGGCGGAGGTCAGCGAACATGAAGACGCCCTGTTTGCCGTTGACCTGGACGCCGACCAGCCGCCGACCTACGCCAAGAGCCCGCGGTTTGCCGACAATCCCCCGGGCCTGCGCCGGGTAGACACCAGTGCGCTGGTGGTGCAGCTGCGCGCCATCGCCGCGGAGTCCGAGGAAAACGGCCGCCGGGATGTGGTGTTCGACAAGGACACCCGGCTGCACCACCACACCCTGCTGCACATGATCGAGGCGCTTTCCTCCGTCAGCATGCGCAACTTCCATCGCACGCCGGTGCAGCAGACCCTGCATGTAACGCTGGGGCTCAGCAATGCGCACTACTTTTCCGCCGGCAAGCTGAACTTTGCCGAGGTTCTGCACGGCAAGGGCTACCAACCACCGCCGGGGGAACGCGTCAGCAGCAACCCTTTCCTGGTGGAGCAGAAGCGTCGCGACCCCTGGGTGGAAGCCACCCCCGACGACATTTTCAGCGGCGAGGAACAGGCGCAGCCCGACGACCCTGCGGCGGGTAGTGACATTGCCGTTGACGCCCGCACGCGGGCGGCCCTGCTGCGGGAGGATGACAGCGGCCCGCAGCAGGACGAGGAGCGCTTCCGCGAATACACCATCAAGTCCATCAACGCCAGTCCGGGGGGGTATTGCCTGGCCTGGGAAGAGACGCCGCCCGGGATCATTCGCAGCGGCGACCTGCTCTGCGTGCGCGAGGAGGACCACCCCAACTGGGTGCTGGCCACCATTCGCTGGGTAAGCCATCTCGAGGGCAAGAGCACGCTGATCGGGGTGGAACTGTTGAGCCCCGGGGCCGAACCCTGGGGCGCCCGCATACACGCAGAGACCGGGCTCTCCGAGCCCATCCGCGTGCTGTTGCTGCCGGAAATCAAACTGGTAGCGCAGCCGCCTACCCTGATCACGCCACGCAGCGGCTTTCGCGAAGGCCAGGGACTGACACTGTTGCGGGAAGGCAGCACGCGCGATGTGCGCCTGCAGCGTCTGGTGGCGACGACCGGTGCCTACAGCCAGTTCGAGTTCCGGGAAACCGCCGCGCGCGCCGCGGCGAAAGTCAAAACGGAGCGTGAGCTGCCGGCCTCGCCGTTTCGGTCAATCTGGTCGGATATCTGACGCCGAAGCCGGCTGATAGCGGTCGGAGATACCCAGCAAGTAGAGAATGGCGTCCAGGCCAAGAGTGGATATGGACTGCTCGGCGGACTGCTGCACCAGCGGTTTGGCGCGAAACGCAATGCCCAGCCCGGCGATACTGAGCATGGGCAGGTCATTGGCCCCGTCACCGACCGCAATCACCTGCTGCAGGTCAATCCCCTCGCGGCTCGCCAGCTGGCGCAGCAGCGCCGCCTTGCGTTCGCCGTCGACAATCACGCCGCTGACGTTGCCCGTGACCACGCCCTGGGCGATTTCCAGCTCGTTGGCGTGCACATAATCAATGCCCAGCTGCCGCTGCAGCCAGTGGGCAAAATAGGTAAAGCCCCCCGAAAGAATCGCGGTCCGGTAGCCCAGCGCGCGCAGGGTACTGATGAGGTGCCGCGCGCCCTCGGTGATGCGCAGGTTCGCCGCAACCTCCTGCAGCGCCGACTCAGGCAAGCCCTTGAGCAGGGCGACCCGCTCGCGAAAGCTTGCCGCGAAATCCAGTTCGCCCCGCATGGCGCGCTCGGTGATGGCGCTCACCTGCTCGCCCACGCCCGCCAGGCGTGCCAGCTCGTCGATAACCTCGGCCTCAATGAGCGTGGAGTCCATATCGAAGGCAACCAGTCGCCGATTGCGGCGATACATGGTGTCTTCCTGAAATGCGAGATCCACTTCCAGGGCACTGGCAACTTCCAGCAGCTCGCGGCGAAAGGCGGCCACATCGGGCACGCTGCCGCGCAGTGAAAACTCCACACAGGCCTTGCTCAGTGGTGGCAGCTCTCCCAGAGGAATACGCCCGGAGAGGCGAGAAATACCGTCGATACCGAGGCCGTGACGAGCGAAAACCCCGCTGACCCGGGCCAGCTGGTCGGCGGTGATCTTGCGCGCCAACAGCGTGGTGATATAGCGGGCGCGCCCCTGGGCCGCGACCCAGTCCCCGTAGCTCTCCGCAGTCACCTGCTGCCAGCGCAGTTGCAACTGCTGCCGGGCGGCAAAGCCCTGCAGCGCGTGCTCGATAGCGCTGTGCGGCGCAGCGGCGGGAATCTCCAGCAGCAGCCCCATGGACAGGGTGGCGTGAATCACTGCCTGGCCGATGTCCAGCACATTCACCGAATGCTCGGCGAGCAACCCGGTAACCCCGGCGGTAATGCCCGGTTTATCCGCGCCGGAAAGGGTGATAAGGACAATATCGTTCACGGGGTTGTGGGTCCGGCTGGCTGCAAAGGGCCGTATTCTAACCCTGCGCCGGTTGCGGCGAAACCGCTGCGCGCAGCGGGCGCAGCCTTGGTTTATACTCGCCGCTTTACCGACAGGGAAGCCACAGGGCGTGAGCAATCGATTCCGCGACGCAAGCTTAAGCCATCAGCTGGCGCTCATCGCCGGGCTCGGCTGCCTGCTGATCAGCCTGGCACTGGTGGCCCTTGCTGCCACCTCCAGTCGCCACATGCAGAAAGTGCAGCAGGCGGAGTTCGGCGATGCGCTGGCCCAGCAGATCGCGCGGCGTATCGGGGTCGCGCTGGAAACCGGCGACCTGCTCAACGTTGCCGCATCGCTGCACCGTTTTGTTGAGTCGTCCTCCGCCGGCAGGGTCGCCATCTTCGATGTGGAGGGGCGCCCTCTCGGTGAAGCGGGCCATGTCGACGGCGAGTACCTCACCGACTACCGGGCACCCGTGATGATCGGCCCGGACATTGCGGGCGAGGTCGTCATTACCCTGAGCACTGCCGTCGCCGAAACTGCCCGCATACGCTTTCTGTTGAGCCTGTTCGGGCTTGCCATCGTGCTGAGCCTGATCGTCTATGCAGCAGCGCGCAAGGCGGCGCTGGAGTTTCTCGCCAGCCGGCTGCAGCGGCAGGCACGCAGCCTGGCGCTGGAAGAAAACAGCAAGGCGGCACTGCCCGCCAATGAGCTGCTGCAATTGCAGCACCACATCAATGCACTGCCCATGGAGTTGCTGCGCGCGCGCAGCAGCAGCGGGCCGAACCCCGCCAACTACCGGGATACCGCGGTGCTCTACCTGCACCTGATCAGCCTCGCGGATTACATCGACACGCTGGACGAAAGCTCGCTGCACCGCTACACCGACCGCCTGCACCAGATAGTCTACGCCGCCGCCGGCTTCTACGGCGGCCACCTGCAGGTGGTGCGGCAGTTTGGCCTGGCCGTGTTCTTCAGCGGCAATACCAGCGGCGGCAGCGCGGCCTTTCGGGCCAGCTGCTGCGCCTGGCTGGTGCGCAGCATCAGCAAGGCGGTGGAAAAGAAGATGAGCCTGTCGCTGGGCATGGCCATGGCGGTCGCCCAGAGTGAGTTGGGGCGCGGCGATGAAACCGACATATATCCGGGGCTGTACATCCAGTCCACCCTGGACGAACTGCAGACGTTGTGCGCCAGCAAGCCGCCGCAGGTGATGCTGTCACCGGGTGTCTGCGAGGATATCGACGTCAGCAGCCGCCTGGAGCAACGCCCCAGCGAGCTCGGCGACTACGCGATTCTGGAGGAATTCCTGAACCCCTGGGACGACCTGCTGGAGCGACAGCTGCGGCTGACCCTGAAGCGCCTCGGGGAGCCGCTCTGATCCACGCCGCGACTCACCAGAGGCCGCGCCCACCATCAATGGTGTGGTCGGCGCCGGTGATATAGCTGGCCTCATCCGAGGCCAGGAACAGGACGAGGGCGGATATCTCATCCAGGCGTGCCGGACGCTGCAGCGGAATGGCCTGCATCTGCTCCGGTGTGCCGCCGGAGAACATGCCGGTATCCGCCACTGCGCCCGGCAGTACCGCGTTCACCCGGATCCCGGCCGGCCCGAGGTCGTAGGCCGCGGATTTGGTCAGTCCGCGCACCGCCGCCTTGGAGGCGCCGTAGATCGCCATGGTGGGTATCCCGCGGATGCCCGCAAGCGATGACAGGTTGACGATGGCGCCACCGCCGCCCTGCGCCTTCATCACCGGCGCAACCTTGCTGATGCCCAGCCAGCTGCCGAAGACATTGACCTCCAGCAACCGGCGCACCCGCTCCGGTTCCACCTCATCGACGGGGCAGGAGAAGAACAGCGCCGCATTGTTGACCAGCACATCAATGCGCCCGAAGCGCGTTGTCGCGGTGGCCACCACGGTGTCCCAGTCTGTTTCGCTGGACACGTCCTGTCGCACAAAGCAGGCCTGCGGACCGAGTTCCGAGGCCAGCGCCGCGCCGGCCTCTTCCTGCACATCGGTGAAGACCACGTTCGCGCCCTCACCCACGAAGCGACGCACATGATTGGCACCCATGCCCTGGGCAGCGCCGGTGACAATGACGGTTTTGCCGTTGAATCGCTGCATTGGCTCTACTCACTCAACAAGGGAGAGACCAGCATAGCGGCGCTGGGCGCCGCTGTGATCCCCCATTCAGACGATACCGGGAGAACCCCTACGCCGCAGCGGACGGTGCCAGCATCTCTCCCGGTCGGGCGGGTGTGCTTTTCTGCCCGTCAAAGGTCACTTCGCCATTAACCATGGTCATGCGCACCGGTGCCGGGTCGCGGCTCCAGCGCCAGGTGAAGCCACCCTTGCCGTCGGGCACGTCGTAGACCCGCTTCATCTCGCGCTCCTGCACCTCATCGAGGTTGAAGACCGTAAGGTCGGCGCGCTTGCCCGCCTGGAGTACCCCGCGATCGTGGAAACCGAAATGGCTGGCCAGTTTGCCGGTCTGGATGTGCACCGCTTCCTCCACCGAAAGGTCACCGGAGCGCACGAAATCGGTGAACAGTTTGACGTTCTCACCGCCGCCGCAGAGCATCTGGCCGTGCGCGCCGGCATCACTGATGTTGCCCACGGAGTAGGGGTCGCGCATCAGGCGCAGCACCATCTCGCGATCGCACTCAAAGGGCGGCATGGTCACGGTAGACTGCAGACCATTGGCCAGCAGCCACTCCGCCATGGCGTCGGAGGGATGGGGCGCGCCGATCTGGGCCTGGTACTCGCCCAGCGTGAGGTGCGTGGGCCCGACACCGTTGTCCGAATTCATCAGCAACAGGTGGGCGGCACGCCCTTCGGGGAAGGGCGAGAACTCGAAGGTCTTGGTATCCCAGGACTCGCGGGCGCGCTCGCGCCAGCTCGGGTCGCGCAGCAGGGCTGCCTTGGCCTCATCCCCTTCGGCGGTCACGACTTCATGCCACACGTAGTCATTGGATTGGGCGAAGATCAGCGAGCTCTGCACACTCATCGTGGAGGTGACGGCGATGTGGGCAAAGCCCGTCCAGAAATCACGACCCTCCTGCTTGAACTGTTCGTGCAGCTCCACCAGCGGCGCCTGTATGCCCATCATGTCGCGCTGGAACACCAGGGTGGGCAGGCCAGCCCACTGCACGCGCAACGGCATGCCTTCGGACAGGCGCGCAATGCGACGCATGGTGTCCGGTGCAGTCATGTTGCGGAAGGTATCGACAATCACCTGCAAGGTGGCGCCGGGATGCCGGCTGATGACCGCCATCAGGGATTGCAGCTCGTGGTCATCGGCCTTCAGCGAGGGCACCGGGCGGTCCTGCCCGTCGTGATCAAAGAGATTGGTGGACATGCCCAGGGCGCCTGCAGCCAGGGCCTCGTCAAGCAGGCCGCACATCTGCTCCACTTCTGCCGGCGTGGCGGCCCGCTCCCAGGCCTGCAGGCCCATGACCGCCAGGCGCAGGGCGATATGCCCGCAGAACGCCGCATAGTTGGCAGGCATTTTCACATTGCGCACCATGGAGTCGCGGTACTCCGGCCAACTGCGCCAATCCCACGGCAGGGACTTGAGGAAAGGCTGTTCCGGGATGTCTTCAAAGAAGGAGAAGATGCCCACGACCTCGCGGCGCGCAGCTTCGTCGTCGGATACGGGCGCGATGGAGAAGCCGCAGTTGCCCATGATCACGGAGGTAACGCCATAGCCGGGCAGGGGGTCGAGCTCTTCATCCCACCACATGGCGCCGTCGAAGTGCGTGTGGCTTTCAATAAAACCGGGGCAGACGTAGCAGCCGGCGGCATCCACCACCGTCTCATCGGCGGCGGGCGCCAGCCCCGGCGCCACTTCGGCAATCACGCCGTTGTGCACGCGGACGTCGGCCGCGAAGCCGGCTGCACCTGTACCGTCGATGACGGTACCGTTTCGAATCAGTGTTTTGCTCATCGTGTCACCACCTCTGTCGTTTCTTATCGGATTGGGAGGGTCGCGGCCGAGCGATTACCGGGGCAACGTCGAGCGCGCTGGATCTGAGTCTAATTATTTTTAATAAGAGTTTCTATAATTATTTTGCCGCCTCTTCTTCCAATATGGCAATCAGGGAGCGAAAGCCGAGTTCCAGCACCTCCTCGCGCTGGACATCGGGCAGTGCACTGCCCACGGCCGCCAGCCATCCTGCGTCGGTAGTGTCGGCCGCCAGGGAGGGCGGCGCCAGCCGCCGCGCGGGTTCGGCAAAATCCTCGATGTAGATAAGACCCATCGCCTGGCTGGTCACCCAGGCCAGCAGCAGGGCCGAGCGGCGCTCGTCCAGCTGCAGTGACTGCAGCACACGCAGCAGCGGCGCAACGATGCGCTGGTAGGCCGGTGTCGCACGACCCTCGATGGAAATCATGCGCAGGGCAACCGGATAGCGCTGGCAGTGGTGAGCCAGGGCGCGCAACCAGGCCAGCAACTCATCCTGCCAGGGTGCCCCGGCCCGCATTGCCGGCATGCGGAACAGGCCGAAGGTATGGTCCGCCACGGATTGCAGCAGCTCGCTGGTGTTGGGAAAGTGGTTGTACAGGGACATCACTGGCACATTGAGACGGGCCGCCACGTCCGCCATGCTGACCTCGTCCGGAGCGGCATCCTCAAGCAGCAGCAGTACCGCTTCGATGACTTTCTCGCGGCTGATCTTGGCCGGACGACCGCGACGACGAGGGGTGGGAACGGGGCGTTTCACAGGCATAATCAGGGCCTCATCGAAGCGGCGGGAGCGCTGGCAATGCGGCTACTCCACCCGCATGCCGTCAACCTTCTGGAAGCCCCGCGGCAGCTTGTTGCCGCGCCGGCCGCGCTCGCCGCGGTAGTGTTCCAGTTCGCTGAACTTCAGCGTCAGGTGACGCTTGCCCGCCTGGATCACCAGCGACTGCGCTTCGTCGATCACCTGCACTGTCACCAGAAACTCCTCGCGCGCCTGGACCCGGGCTGACGGGATCCCGAGGATCTTGTTGCCCTTGCCGCGTGCCAGCTGGGGCAGGTCCGCCAGCGGGAACACCAGCAGGCGGCCTTCATTGGACAGCGCCGCCACCCAGGCGCCGTCATTCTCTGCCGGCACCGGGCAGGGCTGCAGAACACGCCCCCCCTTGGGCAGTGAAAGCAGGGCTTTCCCCGCACGGTTCTTGGTTTGCAGGTCCGAGTAGACCGCCACGAAGCCGTAGCCGGCATCACTCGCCAGCAGGAATCGCTGTTGCTCATCCGCCAGCAGCAGGCCTTCGAAGGTAGCGCCGGAGGGCGGGTTGATGCGCCCGGTCACCGGCTCACCCTGGCCACGCGCCGAGGGCAGATTGTGCGACGCCAGCGTGTAGGCGCGCCCCGTCGAGTCCAGTATCACGGTCGGCTGGTTGCTGCGGCCGCGGGCATCGAGCTTGAAACCATCCCCGGACTTGTAGCTCAGGCTACCTGCATCCACATCGTGGCCCTTCGCCGCGCGAATCCAACCTTTTTCCGAGAGCACCACGGTGATCGGGTCCGCGCTCATCAGCTCCAGTTCACTGAACGCGCGGGCCTCCTCGCGGGTCGCCAGCGGTGAGCGCCGCGCGTCGCCATACTGCTCGGCGGCCGCCTGCAGCTCCTTGCGAATCAGCGTTTTCAGGCGCGCCTCGCTGCCCAGGGTAAGCTGCAGGGCATCCCGCTCGGCGGCCAGCTCCTCCTGCTCGCCGCGGATTTTCATTTCCTCCAGCTTGGCCAGGTTGCGCAGCTTCAGCTCAAGGATCGATTCTGCCTGCGGATCGGTGAGGCCAAAACGCGCCATCAGGGCGGGCTTGGGCTTGTCCTCGGTGCGGATGATATGAATCACTTCATCGATATTCAGGTAGGCGATGAGATAGCCTTCCAGAATATGCAGGCGTTTGAGCACCCGCTCCAGCCGGTGCTCCAGACGCCGGCGCACAGTCGCGGTGCGGAAAGACAGCCATTCGCGCAGAATCCGTTCCAGCGATTTCACCGCAGGGCGGCCGTCGGTGCCGATCATGTTGAGGTTGACCCGGTAGGTCTTTTCCAGGTCGGTGGTCGCAAACAGGTGGCTCATCAGCGCTTCGGCATCCACCCGGTTCGAGCGCGGCACAATCACCAGTCGCGTCGGGTTCTCATGGTCTGACTCATCGCGCAGGTCGGCCACCATGGGCAGCTTGCGGGCCTGCATCTGTGCCGCAATCTGCTCCAGCACCCGGGAACCCGACACCTGGTAGGGCAGGGCACGGACGATGATGTCGCCGCCCTCGCGCTCCCAGACGGCGCGCATGCGCAGCCCGCCGCGGCCGGTTTCATACAGGGCGCGAATATCCTCCCGGGGGGTGATGATTTCGGCTTCAGTCGGGAAGTCGGGCGCCTGTACAAACTCGCAGAGGTCCGCCAGCGTGGCGCGCGGCGACTCCAGCAAATGCACGGCGGCATTCACCACTTCGCGCAGGTTGTGCGGCGGGATATCGGTCGCCATGCCCACCGCAATGCCGGTGGTGCCGTTGAGCAGCACATTGGGTACCTGTGCCGGCAACACGGAGGGCTCATCCATCGTACCATCAAAATTCGGTACCCAGTCCACCGTGCCCTGGGCCAGCTCGCCAAGCAGCACGTCGGCGTAGGCGGTGAGTCTTGACTCCGTGTAGCGCATGGCGGCGAAGGACTTGGGGTCGTCCGGTGAGCCCCAGTTACCCTGCCCGTCCACCAGCGGGTAGCGATAGCTGAAATCCTGCGCCATGAGCACCATGGCCTCATAGGCTGCGCTGTCGCCATGGGGGTGGAACTTGCCGATCACGTCGCCCACGGTGCGCGCGGACTTCTTGAACTTTGCCGTTGCCTTCAGGCCCAGCTCGCTCATCGCGTAGATGATGCGCCGCTGTACGGGCTTCAGGCCGTCACCTATGTGCGGCAGCGCGCGATCCAGAATGACGTACATGGAGTAGTCCAGGTACGCCTTTTCAGTATATTGATGCATCGAGACCTGCTCGATACCATCACTGTCGATTTCCACTATGTCGGACATGCAAAAAGCCTGTGTCTGTTACATCAGGAGCCAGCGGCGTCTTCACCCCGCCCCGCGGCGTGAAGACCGGGCTCAGCGTTCCAGCGGGGTGCTGCCGTTGCGCGTGGCAACCAGCTGCTCATTGAGATTAACGATCGAGTTGGCCATATCCACCAGCAGGCTGTGGATGGTGGCCGGGTTGTTGGCGATGAGATCCGTGAACTGCTCCTTGCGCACTTTCACTACCGAGCAGCGCGTCCGCGCGCGCACCGTGGCACTGCGGTCAGACTGGGTCAGCGCCGCCATGGCGCCAAAAATCTCCCCTTCATTGATGCGACCCACGACCACATCGTCCACCAGTACTTCCGCGCTGCCGGACGAGAGGTTGAACACGTATTCCGCCCGTTCGCCCTGCCGGATGATCACATCGCCGGGCTGGAACTCCTCGAATCCCGGCGTCGCAAGGCCGGATTCCGGTGTGTTCGCCGCGGTGATACGCAGCATGAGGCCAGCGTAGGTGACCAGCAGGCGGGTCCACACTTTCACCGCCGCCGGGTTGGCAAACACCTTCTGCATCAGCTCCAGCCCGGGAAAGGCGTACAGGCTGGCACCGGCTTCACTGCCGAACACCACGGCCATATTGGCATTGCTGGTGCCGGCAATATCCGGCAGCAGCAGGTCGCCTTCATCCAGCAGATAAACGGTGCGCCCGAGATAGCGCGCGGTGAGGGAGCCGCTTGCCACCAGATAGAAGCGGGTGGCATCGAAGCCGCGAAACGACCCATTGCGAACGGCCTCTACCTGAACCTGCACAGGCTGGATGTCGACAATATCGATCAATGCCGACACCAGCTCCTTGAACTGCTGGTTGAGGTGGGTAAAGTCGGGAGAAAGTTCAGCGTTTGCCAGCATCACCGTGCTCTTTGTCAGTCTTTGCGCGGCCATCGCGCCCGCCTTCGGCAGCCGTGGAGGCCTGCCCTGTCTGCCGGCACCGCACGCCTGCGCATACTACCAACTATTCAGGCAGCGGAGAATCGCCAAAGCCGGGATTTGTACACCGGGAGGATGCCAACGCCCCGGCAGGGCGTGATAATATCGCCACCCCCGCTTCGATGGATCGTACCATAGTGAAAATAAGCCAAGACACCGTCGTTACATTTCATTACTCACTGCAGAATACGGCCGGCGAGGAACTGGAATCCTCCCGCGGCGGTGACCCCAGCGCCTACCTGCACGGCACCAACAATATCCTGCCTGCATTGGAGTCGGCACTGGAGGGCCTGGAAGCCGGCGCACACACTGAGGTGGAGCTGGCGCCCGCCGACGCCTACGGTGAGCGGCGCGAGGGCCGCGTGCAGAAAGTGCCGGTGAAGCATCTGGTGTACCGGGGCAAACTGCAGCCGGGGATGACGGTACAGCTCAACACCAGCGAAGGGCGCCACCCGGTAACCGTGACCAGGGTGGGCCGCCACAGCGCCGAGATCGACACCAATCATCCCCTGGCGGGCCAGACGCTGCGCTTCGCCATCGAAATCGTTGACGTGCGTGCCGCCAGCGCTGACGAAAAAGCCCACGGCCACGCCCACGGCGTGGGCGGCCATCACCACTGACCGTGGGTCAGTGGCTCAACACGCGCTTCGAGGCTCTCTCGGCCGCTGAGCTGTACGCGGTGCTGCAACTGCGCCAGGATATTTTTGTGGTGGAGCAGGCCTGCGTGTATCGCGACCTCGATGGCCTGGATGCGCAATGCTGGCACATGCGCCACCAGCGGGGCGCAGAACTACTCGCCTATCAACGCTGCCTGCCGCCGGGCCTCAGCTATGCCGAGAGCTCACTGGGCAGGATTACGGTGCCCGCGGCCGCGCGAGGGACGGGGCTGGGGCGTGCGCTGGTGCAACGGGGTATCGATTTCAACCGCCAACAATGGCCCGGGGCAGGCATTGCGATTGGCGCCCAGGCCTATTTGCGGGACTTCTATGCCAGCCTGGGTTTTGTCGCCAGCGGCGAACCCTACCTGGAAGATGGCATCTTCCACCTGCACATGCGGCTTATGCCGGGCTAGTCTCCAGCAAAAAGGTCACCGGCCCGTCGTTTACCAGACTCACCTGCATGTTGGCGCCGAATTCCCCGGCGGCGACACCGGCGTGGCGTTCACGCAGCTGTGCCAGCATCCACGCGAAAAACGGCTCCGCCTCTTGCGGCGCCATGGCGGTGGAAAAGCCGGGCCGCAGGCCCTTGCGGGTATCTGCCGCGAGGGTGAACTGGGACACCAGCAACACTTCGCCGCCGGCATCCCGCACGCTGCGATTCATGCGGCCCTCGTCATCGGGAAAAATGCGATAGCTGAGCAGCCTGTCCAGCAGGCGCAGACCCGCTTCGCGCTGGTCGCCCTGCTCCAGCCCGAGAAACACCAGCAAACCACTACCGATTTCCCCGACACAGCGCTCCCCCACGGTCACTTTCGCCGTGGTGACGCGCTGCAGCAGAGCCTTCACGCCTCAGGCGCGACCGGCGCGGCGGCGCTCGTGCTCGAGCAGCAGCTTCTTGCGCAGGCGAATGCTTTCCGGCGTGACTTCTACCAGCTCGTCCTCTTCGATGAACTCCAGCGCCTGCTCCAGGCTGTGGCGAACATGCGGGGTGAGCGTCAGGGCCTCATCCGTGCCGGAAGCGCGCACGTTGGTCAACTGCTTGCCCTTGATCGGGTTCACGGTCAGGTCGTTACCGCGACTGTGCAGACCGATAATCTGCCCCTCGTAGACCTCCACGTTGGGGCCCACGAACAGGCGACCACGGTCCTGCAGGTTGAACAACGAGTAGGCGAGGGTCTTACCCTTGACCATGGACACCAGCACACCGTTGGTGCGGCGGGCGATCTCCTGATTCTTCACCGCACCGTAATGGTCGAACACGTGGGTGAGAATACCACTGCCGGAGGTCAGGGTCAGGAACAGGCCGCGGAAGCCGATAAGGCCGCGGGCGGGTATGATGAACTCCAGGCGCACCCGGCCCTTGCCGTCCAGCGTCATGTTCTCCAGCGATGCGCGACGCAGGCCCAGCTCTTCCATGATCGCGCCCTGGTGCTGCTCCTCACAGTCGATCACCAGCTGCTCGTAGGGTTCCTGCATGACGCCGTCAATTTCTTTCTGAATCACCTCGGGACGCGAAACACCGAGCTCGAAACCCTCGCGGCGCATGCTCTCGATGAGTACCGACAGGTGCAGCTCCCCACGCCCGGACACCTTGAACTTGTCCGGCGTATCACCCGGCTCTACCCGCAGTGCCACGTTGTGGATCAGCTCGCGTTCAAGGCGCTCCTTGATATTGCGCGTGGTGACGAACTTGCCCTCACGGCCGGCGAAGGGCGAGTCATTGACCTGGAAGGTCATGCTGACGGTGGGTTCGTCAACGGTCAGGGGCGGCAGGGCCTCTACGGTGGCGGGGTCACACAGCGTGTCGGAAATGTTCAGCCCCTCGATACCGGTCACGCAGACAATGTCCCCGGCCTCTACAGAGGGGACTTCAACCCGCTCCAGCCCCATGTAGCCCATCACCTGCAGGACGCGTCCGTTGCGGGTTTTGCCCTGGCGATCAATCACCGTGACCTGGGTGTTCGGCTTCAGGGTACCGCGGGTCACACGGCCCACACCGATGACACCGACGTAGCTGTTGTAATCCAGCGCGCTGATCTGCAGCTGCAACGGGCCATCGCGGTCTACCGCGGGTGTCGGCACCTTGTCGATGATGGTCTGGAACAGCGGCTGCATGTCGTCTGCCATGGCCTCGTGATCAAGGCCGGCAATGCCCTGGATGGCGGAGGCATAGACGATGGGGAAGTCGAGCTGCTCGTCGGTGGCGCCGAGCCGATCAAACAGGTCAAACACCTGGTCGACCACCCAGTCGGGGCGTGCGCCCGGACGATCCACCTTGTTGATGACCACGATGGGGTTCAGGCCCTGCTCGAAGGCCTTGGAGGTCACGAAACGGGTTTGCGGCATAGGGCCGTCAACCGCGTCTACCAACAGGAGCACAGAGTCCACCATGGACAGTACGCGCTCCACCTCACCGCCGAAGTCGGCGTGTCCGGGGGTGTCCACGATGTTGATCCGGTAGTCGTTCCAGCGGATCGCCGTATTCTTGGCCAGAATGGTGATACCGCGCTCCCGCTCCTGGTCATTGGAGTCCATGATACGCTCTGCCCCTTCGGAGCGACGGTCAAGGGTTCCCGACTGATTCAGCAGGCAGTCCACGAGCGTGGTCTTGCCGTGGTCAACGTGGGCAATAATGGCGATGTTGCGAAGCTTCTCAATCAAGGGAGTTCCTCAGTCCGGGGGCCCGGCAGCAAAAAAGGCGGCGGATTATACCCCAGCACCGCAGTGAGCGGAGCGCCCGTTTCCGGTGATAATGCGGTATTCGCGCCAGATCAGGCAGCAGCGGCTACAGGCGGGCGCCGGCAGCGTTGGCGGCAGAATGTCGCCACGCGCCCGTCGTGCACCAAAATAAAGCACTGACGCATCAAAATAGAGCACGGCGATGGGGCGCCACTGCACGGGCGGTGATAAACTGCTGCAAAACAGGGAGTTAGGCCCCCTGGAATCTTGGCATGGGTTTTGCTGTTAGGAATCCTGCCAAGATTCGCTGGCCGCTGACGGAGCGCTCGCAAGCAACCGCCGCACCAGGAACACGCACTGCGCCGAAGACTGTGGCACGACTTTACACCCCATGGAGGACATCCAATGTCAGAGCATACTCTGAACCTGATCAAGAATAGCGAAGCAAAATGGGTCGACCTGCGCTTCACGGACACCAAAGGCAAGGAACAGCACGTCACCCTGCCCGCCAGCTCCGTGGACGAAGATTTCTTCGAAGACGGCCAGATGTTCGATGGTTCCTCCATCGCCGGCTGGAAGGGCATCAACGAGTCAGACATGATCCTGATGCCGGACGACAGCACTGCGGTGCTGGATCCCTTCACCGATGACACCACCGTTATCCTGCGTTGTGACATCGTCGAGCCAAGCACCATGCAAGGCTACGAGCGCGACCCGCGGTCCGTTGCACGTCGCGCCCAGGAATACCTGCAGACCACCGGTATTGGCGACACCGCCTTCTTCGGCCCTGAGCCCGAGTTCTTCGTCTTCGATGACATCAAGTGGCACGCTGATATCTCTGGCGCCGGCTACGCCATCAGCTCCTCCGAGGCCGCCTGGTCGTCCAACCTGCACCAGGAAGACGGCAACACCGGCCACCGTCCGCGCGTGAAAGGCGGCTACTTCCCGGTTCCTCCGGTAGATTCGCTGCACGACATCCGCGCAGCCATGTGCACCGCCATGGAGCAAATGGGCCTGGGCGTCGAGGTACACCACCACGAAGTGGGCACTGCCGGACAGTGTGAAATCGGCGTCAAGTTCAACACCCTGGTCAAGAAAGCAGACGAAGTACAGATCCTCAAGTACTGCGTGCACAACGTGGCGCACGCCTACGGCAAAACCGCCACCTTCATGCCCAAGCCACTGGTCGGTGACAACGGTTCCGGCATGCACGTGCACATGTCCATCTCCAAGGACGGCGTAAACACCTTTGCCGGCGACGGGTACTCCGGGCTGTCAGAAACCGCGCTGTACTACATCGGTGGTGTCATCAAGCACGCCAAGGCGCTGAACGCCTTCACCAACCCGGCGACCAACTCCTACAAGCGCCTGGTGCCCGGCTTTGAGGCACCTGTGATGCTGGCCTATTCAGCCCGCAACCGCTCCGCGTCGATCCGCATTCCCTACGTTGCGAGCCCCAAGGGCAAGCGCGTGGAAGTGCGCTTCCCCGACCCGGCTGCCAACCCCTACCTGGCCTTTGCCGCACTGCTGATGGCGGGCCTCGACGGCATCCAGAACAAGATCCACCCCGGCGATGCCGCCGACAAGGACCTGTACGACCTGCCGCCCGAGGAAGGCAAGGCCATCCCCACCGTGTGCTCCAGCCTGAGCGAAGCGCTGAAGTCACTCGATGAGGACCGTGGCTTCCTGACCGCAGGCGGCGTGTTCACCGACGACATGATTGATGGCTACATCGACCTGAAGGCGGCCGACATCGAGCGCCTGAACATGACCACACACCCGGTCGAGTTCGACATGTACTACTCCGTGTAAGCTGCGGAACGCTGTTTCCAGGCCCGCCACGTGCGGGCCTTTTTTATGCCCGCAGCACCCCGCCCCGGGGATAGGGCACCAACGCTTTTTCTGCTAAGGTTATGGGGAATCGCCGCGCCGGAGGCTATCGGGCATGATCCGTCTACTGCTGCTGTTATCGCTGCTGTTGCCTGTGGCCACCCAGGCCAGTCAGCCTATCTACAAATCCACAGATGCCCAGGGCAACGTGGTGTTTACCGACAAACCACCCGCTGAAGGCACCGCCC
Source organism: uncultured Haliea sp. (assembly GCF_963973825.1). Classification (NCBI taxonomy): domain Bacteria; kingdom Pseudomonadati; phylum Pseudomonadota; class Gammaproteobacteria; order Cellvibrionales; family Halieaceae; genus Haliea; species uncultured Haliea sp. The sequence goes on along the minus strand of NZ_CAXBAE010000013.1, from coordinate 38,705 downwards.
GTGAAGAAGTGACCCTGCGCCGCCTGAACACGCAGCCAGCGCCCGACATGAGCAGTGCGCCCGCGCCGCGCGATATCGCCCCGGAGGCGGAGCCAGCCGTAGCGCGGACGGTGACGATCACCTCGCCGGCAGACCAGACCGTGATACCCATGGGGCAGGGTGACTTTACTGTGGAGGCCTCTGCACAGCCCCCACTCAGCTCGGGCGAGAAGCTGGTGCTGCAGATTGACGGCGCACCGGTAGGCGATGCCCAGACGAACGGACGCTGGGCCCTGACCAATGTGTTGCGCGGTGGTCACGACCTCACGGTGGTGCGCCTTGGTGCCAGTGGCGCCGAAGTCGCGCGCTCCCCATCGGTACACGTCCAGGTCATGCGACCCTACAATATCCAGAACCGCAATTAGCCCCACACTGGACAGCGCCAGAGCCACCGTGCACTATATTGGTGCGAATGACCGGTGGTGGCTGGAAAACGCTTCGACAACCTGCCCGGAATCGCGAAAGCTTGCCATTTTCGCCTTTAAAGTAAGCACTCACTACCTATAAAAATCCCTGTTTTACTGACAGGTTGGTGAAGGGCAGCCCCTAAAGGCCAAGTTGGCGTTATTCTTGCTTTGCCAACAGGCGTACCGCGCTCAGGCGGTCAATCATGGGGCAGGCATGCAGCAGAAACCCGACATTCTGGACCACATCAGCACCGGCGTGATCGCTTTGGACGCACAGCTGCGCGTCACGGCAATCAACTCGGCGGCGGAGGTGCTGCTGGAGGCCTCGGCCACACGGGCCATGGGGGTCGATGTCAGCCAGCTGGTGCAGCAGGCGGGCGAATTGCTGCAAACCCTGAAGCAGGCCCGGGCCAACCGCGCCACCCTGGCCCGGCGGGGCATGCTACTGGTCACACACACCGGCCAGGAAGTACAAATCGACCTGATTGTCACCGTGCTGCACGGCGAACAGGGCGATAGCCTGCTGCTGGAGCTGATTCCTATTGACCGGCTGCAGCGGATCAGCCGGGAAGAAAGCATGCTGCACGCGCAGGAAACGACCCGTGCGGTGATCCGTGGTCTGGCGCATGAGATCAAGAACCCGCTGGGTGGCGTGCGGGGGGCGGCCCAGCTGCTGGCCAAGGAACTGCCCAACGAAGAACTCGCAGAGTACACCCGTATTATCATCCGCGAGGCGGACCGCCTGCGCGACCTGGTGGATCGCCTGCTTGGCCCCAACCAGCGGCTGGCGATAGAGCCGGTGAATATCCACGAAATCATTGAGCATGTGCGCAACCTCATCTCGGCCGAGGTGAATAACGCTGTCACCATCAACCGCGACTACGACCCCAGCCTCCCGCCGCTGCCGGTAGATCGCGCACAGCTCATCCAGGCGGTGCTGAACATCATGCGCAATGCCCTGCAGGCGGCGGCGTCGCCGGAAGCGTGCAGCATTCTTCTGCGCACCCGCTCGCAGCGGCAGTTCACGATCAGTGGTCGGCGACACCGCCTGGTATGCCGCGTCGATATCATCGACAACGGCCCCGGTATTCCGGCAGACCTGCAGCAGGCCATTTTTGTGCCCATGGTGACCGGACGCCCGGACGGCACCGGGCTGGGACTGTCCATAGCGCAGTCCATCATCAACCGCCACGGCGGCCTGCTGGAGTGTGCCAGCGAACCGGGTAACACCCGTTTTACCCTTTATTTACCAATGGAACAGAGCCATGCAGAGACACGCTAAAGTCTGGGTCGTGGATGATGACAGCTCTATCCGCTGGGTGCTGGAACGCGCGCTCAGCCAGGCCGGTATCGACAACGAGAGCTTTTCCGATGGCGACCAGCTGATCGAGCGCATGCTTTCCGAGCAGCCGGACGTCATCATCAGCGACATACGTATGCCCGGTATCGACGGCCTGGACCTGCTGACGCGCATCAACGATCAGCACCCGGAACTGCCTGTCATCATCACCACCGCCCATTCCGACCTGGAGAGCGCTGTCGCCTCCTACCAGCGCGGCGCATTTGAGTACCTGCCGAAGCCCTTCGACATTGACGAAGTGGTGGCGATCACCGAGCGCGCACTGGCACAGGCGCGGGAGAAGCGCGGGGAAATGACCCTGCCCGAAGCCCTGCCGGACACCGAGATCATCGGCGAAGCCCCGGCCATGCAGGAGGTTTTCCGCGCCATCGGGCGACTGGCACAGAGCAACATCACCGTGCTGATCAACGGCGAATCCGGTACCGGCAAGGAGCTGGTGGCCCGGGCCCTGCATCGCCACAGCCCGCGGGCCCAGCGCCCCTTCATTGCCCTGAACATGGCGGCGATACCCCGGGACCTGATGGAATCCGAGCTGTTTGGCCATGAAAAGGGCGCCTTCACCGGTGCCAACAGCAAGCGCGAAGGCCGGTTCGAGCAGGCCAACGGCGGCACGCTGTTTCTTGACGAAATTGGCGACATGCCAGCGGAAACGCAAACGCGCCTGTTGCGGGTGCTCGCCGACGGCGAGTTCTACCGCGTGGGGGGGCATACCTCAGTCAAGGTCGATGTGCGCATCATCGCCGCGACCCACCAGGACCTGGAAGAGCGGGTACAGCGCGGCGACTTTCGCGAAGACCTGTTCCACCGCCTGAACGTGATCCGTATCCACATACCCAAGCTGGCGGAGCGGCGGGAGGACATCCCGCGGCTGATGAAATTCTTCTTTCGCAAGGCCGCCGAGGAACTGGGCGGTGAGCCGAAGCTGCTGCTGCCGGAGACCGAGCGCTTTCTTACCGCGCTGTCCTGGCCCGGCAACGTGCGGCAGCTGGAAAACACCTGTCGCTGGCTGACCGTCATGGCCTCCGGGCGTGAGATTCACCTGCGCGACCTGCCTCCGGAACTGGGCAAGGTGGCGGCGCCCGCGGCGGGCGGCGGCTCCTCGCAATGGAACGAGCAACTGGGCCAGTGGGCGCGCAAGGAACTGCAGCAGGGCAAGCACCACATTCTGCGCCAGGCGGTACCCATGTTCGAGCGGGCCATGATTGAAGTGGCGCTGGCGCAAACCCAGGGCCGCAAGCGCGATGCCGCGGAGCTCCTGGGCTGGGGTCGCAATACGCTCACCCGCAAAATGAAAGATCTGGATATGAGCGACTGAGGGACGGCATACTGCGTGCATGCTGAACATCGTCCTGTACGAACCGGAAATTCCCCCGAACACCGGCAATATCATCCGCCTGTGCGCCAACACCGGCTGCCAACTGCACCTGATTGAACCACTGGGGTTCGAGCTGGACGACCGCCGCCTGCGCCGCGCCGGCCTGGACTACCGGGAGTTCGCCAACGTGAAGGTGCATGCCTCACTGGAAGCACTGCGCAGCAGCCTGCCACACTCGCGCCTGCTGGCTGTCAGCACCCGGGGCACCACGCCACACCACAGGGCAGACTTCCGCCGTGGCGACGCGATTCTATTGGGCCCGGAAACGCGCGGTCTGCCGCAGGCGCTGCTGGATGCATTGCCGGCGGAGCAGGTCTTGAGAATTCCCATGCAGGCCGACAGCCGCAGCCTCAACCTGAGCAATGCGGCTGCCATTCTGTGTTACGAAGGCTTGCGCCAGCTCGGCTTTCCCGGGCTGGCGTGAACGGCGGGGCGTGCGCAGCCGACCGGCGCCGGACAGGCGCGGCCGGGTAGCAGACTAGTGCTCGGTGCCAGCGGCAGCGGCCGGTGCCTGGCCCTGCTCCTGTGAGCGCGCCAGCGCCTGCATATACAGGCCATCGAAGTTCACCGGCGCAAGCATGACCGGGGGAAAGCCGCCCTTCACACACAGGGAGTCGATATTCTCACGGGCGTAGGGGAAGAGGATGTTCGGCGCCGCCGTGGCCAGTACGCGGCGCAGATTCTCGCCGTCGAAGCCCTTGATCAGGAAGATGCCCGCCTGCTGGATTTCAACCAGGAAGGCTGTTTCGTCTTCCATCTTGGCAGTCACCGTAATGGTCAGCACCACTTCGTAATTGCCGTTCTCGTCAATGGCATCGCTCTTGGTGTTGAGGTCGACATTCACCTTGGGCTGCCACTGCTTGCGAAACACGCCCGGGCTGGCAGGCGACTCGAACGACAGATCCTTGTTGTAGATGCGCTGCAAAACAAACTGCTGTTGCGCCGGTTCTTGTGCGGCGCCTGCTGCTGTTGCTTGTTCATCGGCCATTGAGCCGTCCTCCATCAGGTTGTGTTAGCGGCCGGGCGCCTGTTGCGCCTGGGCCAATAGGGAATCGAGACGGCCCTGGCGCTCCAGCGCCACCAGCTCGTCGCAGCCGCCGACATGCACGTCGCCGACCCATATCTGCGGCACCGTATGGCGACCGCTGAGGCGCTCCATCTCGGCGCGCTTTGCGCGGTCACCATCGACCGGAATGTCCAGAAACTCTACGCCCTTGTCGGCCAGCAGCCTGCGCGCTCGCACGCAATAGGGGCAGAAGCGCGTGGTGTACAGGGTTACCGGAGCCGTCACGAGCGCGACCTACTTGACCGTGGGCAGCTGCAGGTTACTCCACTCCAGCATACCGCCACCCATCTTGTAGACCTTTTCATAGCCGGCGGCCTTGAGCTGTTTACCCGCAGGGCCAGCTGTCTGTCCCATCTTGCAGACCAGGATGACCGGGCGCTGGCGATACTTGGCCAGTTCGTCCATGCGGGCAGGCAGTTTGGCCGCGGGAATGTTCAGCGCATCGACGATGTGCCCGCTTTTGAACTCCGCGGCATCGCGCAGGTCAACGAAAACGCCCTCTTCCGCGTTCACCAGGGTAATGGCCTGCTGTGGCGTCAGGGCCGGACCGGACTTGCGTGCCTCGTGCATCACCAGCATGACGACCACCGCCAGCAATGCGGCAAACAGCACCCACTGCTGTATGAAAAATTCGATAAACAGGGCCATAACCGTGTTGTGCGCTCACCTGTGAGAAACTGTTCGGAGGCCACCCCGGGCACACATTGGCAAAGCGCCGGCGGGAGGGCTGCAGAAAAGGCCGCAAGTATACAGGCTAAGCCCTGCGGCAACCAGCCTGCCCAGCGGGCGATGCGATTCCCCCAGCGACAGGGTAGAATGGCAGCCCCCCGGCTTTTCGCCACCACCGGAGCATTGGATCGAGCATGAGCAACCCCCGCAAGCAGCCCACCGTACTGATCATCCTGGACGGCTGGGGCCACCGCGAAGAGGCCCGCGACAACGCGATTGTGCAGGCCAACACCCCGGTGTGGGACCGGCTCTGGAGCGAGGCGCCGCATACGCTGGTGTCTGGTTCGGGGCTGGATGTCGGGCTGCCCGCAGGGCAAATGGGCAACTCAGAGGTTGGCCACATGAGCCTCGGCTCCGGCCGGGTTATCTACCAGAACATCACACGCATCGACCAGGCCATCGCCGATGGCAGCTTCAACAACAACCCTGCCTATACGCAGGCGATCGACGCCGCAGCCACCGGCGGCGGCGCGGTGCATGTACTCGGCCTGCTGTCCCCCGGCGGTGTGCACAGCCACGAGGACCAGATACTTGCCGCCGTGCGCCTGGCCGCGGCGCGCGGGGCGAGCCAGGTGTATCTGCACGCATTCCTGGACGGACGCGACACACCCCCGCGCAGCGCCGACGCGTCTCTGGCCAAAGCCGAGGCACTGTTTGCCGAGCTCGGCTGTGGCCGTGTGGCAAGCATCGTGGGGCGCTACTACGCCATGGACCGCGACAACCGCTGGGAGCGCATTGAGCAAGCCTGGCAGCTGCTGACAACCGGCACCGCAGCGCACCACGCCGACACCGCGCGGGCCGCCCTCGCGGCCGCCTATGCCCGTGATGAAAATGACGAGTTCGTGCTGCCCACCGCAGTCGGCGCCGAGGGTGACCCCAGTGGCGCCATATGCGATGGCGACTGCGTGTTGTTCATGAACTTCCGCTCTGACCGCGCGCGCCAGCTCACCCGCGCCTTCACCGACCCGGCGTTCAACAGTTTCGAACGTGGCGCGGTGCCGAAACTCGCTGGTTTCGTCACCACCACTGAGTACGCGGCAGATATCAACGCACCCTGCGCCTTCCCGCCGGAGCACCTGAACAACGTGCTGGGCGAATACCTGGCGGATCAGGGCAAAACCCAGCTGCGCATCGCTGAAACCGAGAAATATGCTCACGTCACGTTTTTCTTCAGTGGCGGACGGGAGGACACATTCCCGGGCGAGGAGCGCATCATGGTGCCCTCACCAGACGTCGCCACCTATGACCTGCAACCCGAAATGAGTGCCCCGGAAGTCACCGACAAACTGGTTGAGGCCATCCACAGTGGCCGCTACGACCTGATTGTCTGCAACTACGCCAACGGCGACATGGTCGGCCACACCGGTATTTTTGCCGCCGCGGTACGCGCCGTGGAAGCCCTGGACGCCTGTCTGGGCAGGGTGGAAGCGGCCTTGCTGGAGGTGGGCGGCCAGGCTCTGATCACCGCGGACCACGGCAACTGCGAGCAGATGGTCGACTACGAATCCGGCCAGCTGCATACGCAGCACACCACTGAGCAGGTACCGCTGGTGTATATCGGGCAGCGGGACTGTGAACTGGATCCCGCCGGCGGTATTCTCGCCGATATCGCACCCAGCCTGCTGTGCCTGATGGGGCTACCGCAACCCGCGGAAATGACCGGGCACAGCCTGGCGCGCTGCCAGGATTAGCCATGCCTCGCCTGCGCCAGCATCGTGCAGGCCTGTTGCTGGGCATCGCCCTGCTCTGCCTGCCACTGGCCATGCCCGCCTCGCCGCAGGATGACGAAGCGCAGGCGCGCGCCAGTCTCGCCGAATTGCAGGCCCGGATCAAGGCCGTGACCGGGCAGCTGGACCAGGCGCGCAGCCAGCTGAGCAGCGAACAGAAGCAGCTCCGTGAAGCGGAAAGACGTCTCGGCGAGCTGCAGACAGCAATCGGCAACAACCGCGACGCCATCCGCAGCACCGAGGCCGAGCTTGCCTCACTCGCCCGGCGCAGCAGCGAGCTGGAGGCCGCCCGCGACAGCCAACAGGTACGCATAGGTACCGAGTTGCGCGCGGCCTGGCAAATGGGTCAGCAGGGCACAGTGAAAGTGCTGCTCAATCAGGAAAGTCCACACACGGTGGCGCGCGCCATGGCCTACTACCGCTACTTCTTCGAGGCGCGCAACGAGCTGGTGGTTGCCTATCGCGCGACACTGGCGGAGCTTTCCGCCATCGCAGCCCGCAGCCAGACCGCAGCCCTCGAACTGGAAGCGCAGCAGGCGCAGCTGCAGAGCCAGCAGGAAGCACTGCTGGCCTCGCGCGCGCAGCGTGAGCAGGCCATTGGCGCGCTGGCTGCCAATATCCGCAGCAAGGACGACGAGCTACAGCAACTGGAGCGCGACAGGGAAGAGCTGGAGCAACTGTTGGAGTCGATCAAACAGGCCATCGTAGAAATCGAGCTGCCGACCGACTACAAACCCTTCGCCAGCCGCAAGGGCAGCATGAGCTGGCCCATCGAGGCCCGCCGCAGCAACGGCTTCGGCGCCAGCCGCGGCGTCGGCGGCATGCGCTGGCAGGGCATCAACCTCATCGCCGAGGAAGGCACGCCGGTGCGTGCCATCCACCACGGCCGTGTGGTGTTCGCCGACTGGCTGCGCGGTTCCGGCCTGCTGCTCATACTCGATCACGGCGACGGCTACATGAGCCTGTACGCTCACAACCAGAGCCTGTTGAAAGAGGTCGGCGAATGGGTGGCACCGGGCACGCCGGTGAGCACCGTCGGCAGCAGCGGCGGCCTTGAGCGCTCGGCTCTGTATTTTGAAATACGCAAGGATGGCAAGCCTCTGGACCCGGTCGCTTGGTGCCGCTGAAGCCCCGCGCTTGCGCGGTTTCAGCCGGAATCGGTTACACTGGGGCCTTTCATCTGGCAACGGCGCAACGCCGACGGCGGTAACTCATGCAGTCACAGTTCTCTCCCCTGGCAGTCCTGCGCAGTGCGCTGCTGGCCTGTTTCCTGGGGGCGCCCGCAGCGCTGGCGCAGCACACTCAACAGGATGCCCAGCTGCCGCTGGACGCGCTGCGCACCTTCGCCGACGTGTTCAACCAGATCCGCATCGGCTACGTGGAGGAAATCGACGACAGCACACTGCTGGAGTACGCCATCCAGGGCATGCTGATGAACCTGGATCCACATTCTGCCTATCTCACGGAAGAAGCCTTCGAAGACCTGCAAACCAATACCAGCGGCGAGTTCAGCGGGCTCGGCATTGAGGTGGGCATGGAAGACGGCTACGTCAAGATCGTCGCGCCCATTGACGGCTCGCCCGCCGCAGAAGCAGGCCTGATGAGCGGTGACCTGATCCTCAAGCTGGATGGCAAGCAGGTGAAAGGGCTTTCCCTGAACGAGGCCATTGAACTCATGCGTGGCCCGAAGGGTAGCCCAATCGAACTGCAGATAGGCCGGCCCGGCACCAGCCAGCCTTTCGATATCACCCTGAAACGCGACACCATCAAGGTGGCCAGCGTGCGCGAGCGCTTTCTGGAGCCGGGCTACGGCTACATCCGCGTGGCGCAGTTCCAGACCGGCACCGGTGACGATGTGGGCGCTGCGCTGCAGCGGCTGATGGCCAAGGGCCCGCTGAAAGGCCTGGTGCTGGACCTGCGCAACAACCCCGGCGGTGTGCTCGGTGCCAGCGTTGAAGTAGCCGGGTTGTTCATGGATGGTGGACTGGTGGTGTACACCGAGGGCCGACTGGCCAACTCTGAAATGCGCTACTCGGCTGAAGCCGGGGACGCCAGCGGCGGCGCGCCACTGGTGGTACTGATCAATGGCGGTTCCGCCAGCGCCTCGGAAATCGTGGCCGGGGCCCTGCAGGACCAGAAGCGCGCGGTCATCATGGGCACTGACAGCTTCGGCAAGGGTTCCGTGCAAACTGTCATGCCCATCTCTGAATCCCGCGCCGTCAAGCTCACCACCGCGCTGTACTTCACACCCAATGGCCGCTCCATCCAGGCGTCAGGTATCGAGCCCGACATTATTGTAGAGCGCGCCCAGGTCACTGCCTACGACACATCCAACCAGATTACCGAAGCCGACCTGACGCGCCGGCTGGACAACGTGAACGGCGAAACCCGCCGCAGCCAGCGCCAGTCGGAGGGCCTGCTGGGCACCGACAACCAGCTCTATGAAGCGCTCACGCTGCTGAAGGGCGTGAACATCCTCGGCCTGCGCAGCGCCCCTGCCAACGCCGGTACGGCGGGCGACGGCTGACCGCATGTGGCGGGGTCTGCTGCTGGCGTTGCTGCTCCCTGTAGCCGCCTGGGGCATGCGCCCGCTGGAAACGCCCCAGGCCTTGCCCGCCTCCGGCGGCCTCGTCGGCACCGCCTACCGCGCGCCGCTGCCCAGCCAGCCCCCGCCCTTCGTACTGCCACCGGGCGACCCGGCCACGCTGGTCATTATCATTGACGACCTCGGCAACCGCCTCAAAGAAGGACGGCAGACCGTCGCCCTGCCCGGGCGCATCAGCGTGGCGGTGCTGCCCCACACACCTCACGGTGCGCGCCTCGCCGAAGAGGCCCACCGCGCCGGCAAGGACGTGATGCTGCATGCCCCCATGAGCACACTGGATCACCGCCCCCTCGGGCCTGGCGCGCTCACCAATGAGTTATCGCAAACCGAGTTCCGCGACACGCTGGACGCCGCGCTGGCCAGCGTGCCGCATGTGCGGGGCGTGAACAACCACATGGGCAGCGGGCTCACCCAGAGTCCCGAACCCATGCGCTGGCTGATGGCCGAGCTCACCGAGCGCCAGCTCTATTTCGTGGACTCGCGTACCCACAGTGCCACAGTGGCCGCCGCCGTCGCGGCCGAAGCCGGCCTGCCGCACCTGTCACGGCAGGTGTTTCTGGACAACGTGGCGGAACCGGCGGCGATTGCCGAACGCTTTAGAGCGGCCGTCAAGCAAGCACGGCAACAGGGCAGCGCGGTGGTTATTGGGCATCCATACCCGGCAACGATCGCGTTTTTACAGGACATACTGCCACGGCTGGAAGAGCAGGGCATTCACTTGGCAACGGTATCGGAAGTGTTGGAGCTGTAGCGCCGACAGCCCACCCTGTTTATTTGAGTTCACTCAATGGGGTGCAGGTTGCAGCGTATACACTGGTCAATGCGACCGCTGTGCCACTGCTTCAAATAATGCGCGCTCTGCGATTTCTACTAATCGGAGCCTGTCGACAATAGCAAAGAGGCCTGCATCACAGCCTGCACTCGGTTATGAACGTTCAGCTTTCTGAACACATTCTTGAGATGGAAGCGAACCGTATTTTCCGAAAGGTCTAAATCTCTGGCGATCGATTTGTTTGAGGCGCCAACTGCCAGCAAGGTCATAATTTCCTGCTCGCGCGCGCTAAGCGTGACAGTTACGCTCTTGTCTCGTACTTCAGCCGCCGTAAACCGTTTCTGTATCGACAACGCGTGTTGCACCGTATGCTCGGATAGCGCTTGCCCAGTCAAAACCAGGGTGATTAGCTCATCGAGATATGCCCCCTCGTCCAGCAAGGGGCGGATAAATCCAGTGTGCTCTGACAGTGTGAGGGCTTCTGCCATATAGCCTTGAGCATCTGTTTCCTCACCTATGGCCCAGGCAGCTTGTGCCATGAGTAACGTGTAACGCAGCAAAGAGCGCAAACGGCCTTGATGTCGCGCATCTTCAGAGAAATACTCAAGCTCCACCAAGGCTTCTCGCCCGCGGCCTTCGGCAAACAGTAGGCGACACATGGCCAAAGCCGCCACATCACGCTCGCGCCAAGCCGCTTGCTTACCATCACCCTGTCGATAGTCCGCGAGCTTCATTCCGGAATCAGACACCAAAGACCGTGCTGCCTTTAATTGCCCTGCTCGCACCAACAACTCGATGCGCTGGCATACAAGAAGGTCTTCAAGTCGCGCCAATCGCTGCTGATCGGCGTATTTCATAGCCTTGTCCAGCAGACGTAATGCTGACACCAGGCCAGACCGGCGAAATTCAATGTTACTAGCAGTGCAGTAGCCCGCCAGATAAATATCAAACCATGCCTCGCGCGCCTCCAGTTCACGGGGAAGCTGTCGGAGCACCGAAAGCGAAAAATCGTCCCGACCCAACTCATCCATCAGTTCGAGCATCAGAACATGACCGATAAGTCGAATCCCCTTGTCTTCGCCAAACTTCCTGCGAGCAATATCCAGGCCTTTTCGGTATAACTTTTCTGCACTGTCGGATTTTCCTTCCGCAAAGCTTGCATCACCTTGATGGAAGTACAGGTAGCTCTCGCCATAGAGAGAGCCGATCTCTCTAAAATTTCGAATAGCCTCTCGCGCGTAAAGGCGCGCACTGCGAAAATCTCCCTGCTGCGTATGTACGACACACAGTAAATTGTAATGAAAGGCACGACATCCCGGACCCTCTCTGTCTATTTCAGCCGTAGAGTCGAGCAAAGCACGGTAGCTCGTCTCCTGAATCTGGTGGCCCGAATAAATCGCGAGATACGCATCGATCTGGCGGAAATCATTCAGAAGCGCTCCTGACGCGCTGGATGGCCGAATAGATTGATCACCAACCGCCAAATGCTCAGCGCTTCTGTAGGTCTGCGAAGCCTTGAAAACCATACCATCCTTCACTTCGATAATGGCCTGCAAGAGGAGAAGCAGCGGAGAACGACCGATGACTTCCGGGTTAAGAAGCCGGAGCGCTAGACGGATACGAGTAATCCCTTCACGCAGCCATAGAGAAATTGCACCCATGGACTCAATAATATCGATTGCACGGTCAGGTTCATCAGCAAGCACACTGTGGCGAACAGCATTCACCAGATCCAGTTCGCGCGCGTGCCACTCGGCAATTCGGCCATGTAACCGGCGCAGGAGTTCAGGGGCCTGCAACTGCAACCGGCGGTATAAATGGTCTCGCAGCAGGGGGTGTAACTCGACGGTTTCTCCCGGGCTTGAGATAGAGCGTATCAGGCAGTGCAGATGCTTGAGCTGATGCACTCGCGCAAGGCTGTCAGTCGCCTCTCGAACAAAATCCGCCATTACACAATCAACCCGTTCCAGAGGCGAAAGTGACATAAGGAACTGCTGATCCGCCGGCGCCAGACCATCCAATATCTGGTGCGCGAGGTAGGCCGACAACGTCGCAGCGTCACTGTCCAATTCCTGCAACAATCGGTCATGGTCGCGCTCGCTGGACAACGCGCTCCGCAGCATCTGTACGACAACTGGCCACCCCCCGGTGCGCCGGTAAATATCTTCGATAACGCCCGCCGGCAGCTGGTCAGCAAAGAGTTCGCGAATCTCGGGGAGCGTAAACTGCAGCGCTGCCGCGTCAACGCGCAACACGGCACCCTCCACCTCCAGCCTGCTGACATCTAACGCGCTATCATCTCTGGTAGCGACAAAAAGGTGTAAATTTTCAGGCGCATAGCGCAAGAGGCGCTGAATAACCGAACGGACAGTACTGCCTGACAACTGCTCAAAGTCGTCCAGAATGAGTAAAACCGGCTCGGAAAGAGCTTCGATACTGCGCTGAATAAGGGTGAGAATCTGCCGGGGTACCACCTCACCCTGCAAGGTTACGCCATCGTCCTCCCCCAACCGCAGCACGCCAGCCTGATATAGGCTAAAAGCCAGATAGACCAGCAGCTGCCGCTCGTCGTCGTCATCCTCGTCAAGAGCGAGCCAGCAACAGGCAGCCGCTTCGCAGGGCAAATGTTGAAGCCACGAAGATAGCAAAGTGCTCTTCCCGTAGCCGGCCGGCGCCCTAAGAATGGTCGCCTGCCTGGATAGCCCTTCATTCAACTTCAACTCTAGGCCGCGGCGTATCAGCACATCAACACGTGGCACCGGCGGGTACACCTTGGCGGGAACCAGCCAAGGAGGGAAGAGCGCCCCGTCGCTGCTCAAATCAGCTTTCAACCTATATCGCATGGCCTTGAATGTATAAGACTCACACCAAGAAATCGACTGCCTTTAGCTTTGCAGCAACTACCCGTTCGGGTGGCAAATAATTGTTTTCGAACATTCGCCCACTACCCTCGGACAGCGCGATACCACACCGTCCACTGGTTGTAGTCAGTTTCGCCGCTGGCTAGCTTAAGTCACAAAGGGAAAAAGAGTACGCAAGGCCATGAGAATAGGCGTCGACGTTGGCGGAACAAACACGGATGCAGTTCTAGTGGACGGCACCTCGGTGATCGCGAGCTGTAAGCAGACAACAACATCAGATGTCAGCTCCGGCATTCAAACAGCAATGCAGCGGGTACTCGATTCAGCAGACGTTGCCGCTGACACCATCACGTCCGTCATGATTGGCACGACCCACTTTACCAACGCCTTTGTTGCACGCCAATCTTTGCAGAAAGTCGGCATATTGCGCGTTGCACTGCCCGCGGCAAGCGGTATCCCCCCGCTGGTAGATTGGCCTGAAGACCTGCGCGAGGCCATTGAAGGGCCCTGCTTTCAGGTCCGGGGCGGATTCCAATACGACGGACGTGTCAACGCGGAACTGGACGAGGGTGGTGTGCGTGATGCGGCTCGCCGCTTCGCCGCTGCCGGCATTGAGACAATTTCGATCTCCTCACTGTTTTCGCCCATCAATGCGGACATGGAGTTGCGCGCCGCCGAAATTGTCCGGGAGACCATGGGCAAGGACATCTCCATTACCCTCTCTCACACCATCGGCAGAATTGGCCTGTTGGAGAGGGAAAATGCGACTATCATGAATGCATCACTCGCACGGCTTTCGCGCGATGTCGTGCGCTCTTTCGCGACGGCGATTAACGCACTTAAGCTCAATGCTCCGTTCTACATCAGCCAGAACGATGGCACCCTGATGAGTGCAGATTTCGTTGAACGCTACCCGGTACTCACCTTCGCATCAGGCCCCACCAACAGCATGCGCGGTGCGGCGCGCCTCGCCAACCACCATACGGCAATGGTCGCTGATATAGGTGGTACCACCACCGACTTCGGCTGGCTGCAAGGTGGATTTCCGCGCGAGTCGACCGTGTCCGTGGACGTCGGCGGCGTACGCACCAACTTCCGTATGCCTGACATTTACGCCATGGGGCTGGGTGGCGGCTCGAGAGTTGTCCTGGAAGGCAATGAGGTCCGCATTGGCCCGGGCTCTGTAGGCTATCGCTTGACCGAAGATGCATTGGTATTTGGTGGCACTATGCTGACCACCACCGACATTGCCGTCGCAGCGGGCTACGCGGATATCGGTGACAGAGGCAGGGTTGACCACCTCGACACAAAACTGGTTGAGCGCTGCGTACAGAGAATACACGACATGATTGCGCAGGGTGTCGACCGCATGAAGACCAGTGCTGACCCGGTCCCACTGATTCTCGTCGGGGGTGGCTCAGTACTGGTCAACCGCGAGATACCCGGCTGCTCGGAAGTGATAGTGCCTGACCACGCGGGCGTGGCCAATGCGATCGGCGCATCGATTGCTCAGATAGGCGGGGAAACAGATCGGGTTTTCTTTTACGACGAGTGCGGCAGGGAAGCAGCTATGGATGCGGCACGCGCGGAAGCCTGTGAGCGCGCAATTGCCGCTGGAGCAGCCAGCGATAGCCTCAAAGTTATCGATCTTGAAGAGCTGCCACTGGCCTACGTTCCAGGCAATGCCGTCCGAGTGAAGGTTAAGGTCGCCGGTGACCTCGCACCCAAGAACCCCGCACAACACCTGAGAGGCTCCTCCACGCAATGAAACTCAGCAAAAAAGACCTAAAGTACATTGCTACCGGGGCAGCGTTTCTGGGCACAGGTGGCGGCGGAGACCCATATATTGGCCGCATGTTGGCCACCAGCGCGATCGAGGAGTTCGGTGCACCCGACCTCATCAGCGCCGAGAGCCTCGCCGACGATGCCAATGTCTACACCATTGCCATGCTTGGCGCACCCACGGTTCTCGTGGAGAAAGGCGCCGCGGGAGCAGACCTTGACCTCGCACTGCAGGGCCTGCAGGACTATACCGGCAAAGTGGCCGATGCCGTCATCCCGATTGAGATTGGAGGAGTGAATTCGCTGGTACCGGTAGTGGCCGCAGCGCGCACCGGCCTGCCACTGGTAGACGCCGACGGCATGGGGCGCGCCTTTCCCGAGCTGCAGATGATTACCTACAACGTCCATGGCGTTTCTTGCACACCCCTGGTAGTCGCAGATGAGCACCTGAACTCCTTGGTCGTGAATGCAGGCAGCGCGAAACGCGCCGAGGACCTGGTACGCGTTTGTGCGGTCGAAATGGGCGCGAGTGTCATGCTCTCCAGTTATTTGATGACCGGGCGTCAGGTGAAGGACTGCGCCGTACTCGGCACTATGACCTTGGCGCTGCAAATTGGCCGCGCAATTTTGGATGGACGCCGCTCCGGCGACCCGGTGGAGGCACTTCTAAAGACCCTGCGCGCTACACCTTACTACAACAACTGCAAGGTCATCTTCGATGGCAAAGTGCGTGATCTGCAGCGCGAAACCCAGGGCGGATTTTCCGTGGGGATTTGCGAAATCGCCCCTCTGGATGGGAATGGTGCGCCGCTTCGACTGACTTTCCAAAATGAGCACCTGGTAGCACATCAGGCGGGAGTAGTGCGCGCAATCGTGCCTGACCTCATTTGTGTCGTCGACAGAGAAACCGCTGAGCCGATACCTGTTGAAGGCCTGAAATACGGCCAGCGCGTTAAGGTACTCGGCGTAAGCTCGCCACCTAATCTCAGATCCGCGGAAGCACTGGCCGTATTCGGGCCTGCAGCCTTCGGTCTGAAAGATCCATTCCAGCCAATCGAAACACTTTAGCAAGCAAAAACACGTCCAAACAGGGGAAGAGAGATGCGACACAACAAAAAACTACTGGCGATACTGGTTTCAGCTACCAGCATGGGCTACCAGCCACAGCTTGCGGCACAACCACGAGAAGGGCTTCAGCTGGAAGAAGTTATCGTTACTGCACAGAAGCGCGAACAAAGTTTCAACGACGTGGGCATTTCAGTGACCGCGCTAACGGGAGACGACCTCGCCGCACTGCGCATGAATCAACCCATCGACATCGCAGCGCAAACACCCAACCTGCGCATCAACAATATTATCGCCAACTCCATCCCCAACGTGACGATACGCGGCGTTGGCCTGAATGATTACGCCACCAACAACAATCCCGCGGCCGGCATATACATCGACGAAGTCTATCTCGTTTCGCCGGCAATGCTCAGCTTCCAAATGCATGACCTGGCGCGAGTCGAAGTGCTGAAGGGCCCACAGGGTACGCTTTTTGGCCGTAACACTACGGCCGGCGCCGTAAACTTCATCGCCAACCGGCCTACTGAAGAGTTCGAAGCTGGCGCCACACTGGAATATGGAAGGTTTGGCTACGCCTCCGGTCAGGGCTTTGTCAGTGGAGAACTCGCACCGGGCCTGAGTGGGCGTCTTTCGGCCCAGCGGATACGGCAAAGCGACGGACATCAGACCAACCGCGTAAACGGGGAGGATGTTGGAAAAATTGACAGCACCGCGTGGCGCGGTCTGCTGCAGTGGCAACCCACCGAGCGACTGGATTTCCTGCTCAATGTGCATGGCGGCAAGGATGACTCGGATGTCTTTCTGATAAAAATCGATAATCCCTTCTCAGCTGAAGACGACGGTGACCGTGACGTATTCAGCTCCGGGGCATCCGTGGACACCCGGCAGGACATCGACAGCGAGGGCTTCTCACTCACAGCAAACTGGGAGTTTGCGCAACAACTCACATTGACCTCTATCAGCGCATGGGAAGAGTTGGACCGTTTCCACATTGAGGACCGGGATGCCACCAGCCTGCTGCAGCTCGACGGGTATTTCGACAACGCCATTGAGCAATTTTCACAGGAACTACGAGTCAGCTACTTAGGTGATACCTGGGTGTGGATCGCCGGCGCCTTCTACGGCAATGACGAGGTGAAAACCCGCGACCGCTTTGACGCCGGAGACCTGCTGCCTCTGCTGGGGCTCGACGGCTTCGAGTCACTCGGCAACGAGTACCGCCAGGAGACCGATTCCGCCGCAGCCTTTATCCACACTGAATGGGCCGTGATGGAGGACTGGCGGCTGACTTCGGGGTTGCGCTATACGGACGAAAAGAAGACTTTTTCAGATGCCTTTACCTATCTGATCGGCGGTGGTGAGGAAGCCCCCTTGTTCCCCGCAGTCAGGAATGAATACACCACGGATAATCTCTCAGGAAAGATCGGCCTGGACTACACCGGCTTCGAGAATATGCTGCTGTATGCGAGTGTATCCAAAGGCTTCAAGTCAGGCGGCTTTCAGGGGCAGCTCACCTTCGAGCCAAGCGATTTACAGCCCTTTGATGACGAAACACTTTGGGCCTATGAAGCAGGCACCAAGCTGACGCTGCTAGAGGGTTCAATGCAACTCAATGCATCATTCTTCTTTTACGACTATGAAGACATGCAGTTCTACGGAGGCATTTTTGACTCGCCGGTTGGCACGCTGTTTGGCATCGCCAATGTGGGCGACTCCGAGGTAACAGGGGGCGAAATCGAACTGGCCTGGCGCGCAACAGAATCATTGGATGTGCGGCTGGGGCTTGGCCTACTGGATACCGAAATCACACGCTCGATAGTCGGCGGGGTTGCAGAGGGCAGCGAGCTGCCAAACTCGCCCGAGGTGAACGTCAATGGGATGATTCGCTACGAGCAGCCACTGTCCGCGGGCCTCTACTTTGAAACCATTGTCGACTTCAACTACCAGGACGATGTGACCTTCGACATCGTGCGTCAACCTGTTGAGGCGGTGGAGGCTAGCTACTGGCTTTGGAATGCAAGGGCGGGCATTGGCACACAAACCGGTGAGTGGAAGGTATCCGTTTGGGGTAAGAACTTGTCGGATGAGCGTTACAGAACCCAGGTTCTGAACTCAAGCGTTGGCTACGGCGAATCCTGGGGCATGCCGCGCACCTACGGCTTAAGCCTTGAACTCGATTTGTAAGGATTCTGGCAGCCCATGAGGAGCACAGTATGAAGTCCATCGTTCATATCATTACCCCAATCATCACCGAGGGCATACGCAGCCTTGATGATGTAGATCCTTTTTTGCGTGCAGATCTTGAAGTTCGGCACAGCCTGATCAAGAACGGCCCTGCGTCCATCGAGTGCGCGGCAGATGAAGCACTGAGTGTGCCTGGCATTCTCGAAGAGGCCATTGCGGCCGAGCAAGCGGGCGCATCCGCAATCATCATTGATTGCATGGGTGATCCTGGCCTGGAGGCATGCCGGGAAGTAGTATCGATTCCTGTTCTGGGTCCGGCGCAAACCTGCATGCATTACGCCAGTATGCTCGGGCAGAAATTCGCTTTCATCACCGTGCTCGATCAACTGAAACCGATGATCGACGGACTGGCGGCACGCTACGGCCTGATGGACAACTACGCCGGGTTCGGAGCCATCAATGTACCTGTACTGGATATTGAAGAGCGCATCGACGACGTAATTGAACAACTATTTGAGGCATCGTTGCACAGCATCACCAAATCAAGAGCGGGTGCAATCATTCTTGGTTGCACCGGTTTCTTCGGTTGCGCAGAGGCCATAGCTACTCGCCTTGAAGCGGCCGGCTATACCGTACCGGTGTTAGACCCAATACCGCTGGCCCTTCACGCCGCAGACGCTCTAGTAAAAACAGGCCTCTCGCATAGCGGTAGCATTTACCATAAGCCGAGGCGCAAGGCCCTACGCGGATACTCCTTGCAGGGTTTTTATGATGTGGCTAACAGTTAGGCGCAGTCGCACACTGCGCGACGCCTTGATTGAATCCGCGAGGTGGTGGGGGACTAACTAAACGTTTCCCCCGCCGCACCCTCTATCTCAAAAACGGGCAAAATGCGTGGATACTGGTTTGCCCACTCCTGGTACTGCTTGTAGACAGGTGCATGCCGGCAGCACAGGGCAAACTTCTCGTCACGCTCTGCGCCTTCCAACAGTCGTGTTTTCACATTGTAATTCTTGCGTTTGTAGCGCATCGCCGCATTTGGGGTGGCGCGAAGATTATGCGCCCAGTGGGGGTCCCTGCTGGTCCCACCGCGCGAACCCACGACCAGCAGCTTGCCATCGCCAGTGGGAAAGGCCGGCAACACCGTGGAGCGCGACAAACCCGATTTGCGGCCTAGCGAGGTGAGGATGCAGGGATTGTTATAGCCGGATTTGTCATCTTTTGTGAAGATCCAGATGATTGGTGAGAAAGCGAACCATCGGACGCAGAACACATCAAAGACACGGCCGAACTCCGAGCCGCCGAACCATCTGATGAATTGCTGAACTGGCGACACCTTCATTGCAGATTTCCCTCTCGCCCGGCTGTCAATCGTTATGTGTGGTTTGACGGTACTCGCGAGACAGCTCAAGTAGCCGGTCCTGCGGAATGCATCTGCCGGCGCCGGTCATGCACGTTTATCACCCAGCTTCAGCTTCCCCATCACTTCACTGAGTGACAGACCTTGAATCTCGACGACCTTCCTTTGCGCAACCTTGCCTGCAATTATAGTGACAGCGCTTCGAGGGACGCCCAGTTTTTTTGCTAATAGCGCCTCGACAGCCGCATTCGCTTTCCCATTCTCCGGGGGTGCCGACACTCTTATTTTAAGCATATCGCCGAGCCATCCTGACATTTCCGAGCGGGATGCTCCTGGCACTACTTTTATATTGAGTTTTGTAATCGCGCAAGAACCCCGTTTCGGAAGAACACAACCGAGCCCACATTATACGGAAAGCACCTCAGGATATTCTTACGGTTAAATCCCTCTCAACACAGCCACCCTCCGCTGTATAAGGTCGGTTGCCCCGATGACTGCTTAGGGTAAACTCAGTGGCCACGACTAAACGCAAATGCGAGTCGGCATGGATACACCGCCACAACTATATTGTGACAACTGCCACAGTGCCCTGCACGGTGCTTTTTGCCATGAATGTGGCCAGGAAAAGAAGAGCTATATCCGCAATGTCAGCGGCGTCATCACGGAGTTCTTTGGTGAATTCAGTAACTGGGATACCCGGGTCTGGCGAACACTGTTCCCCCTGTGGTTTCGCCCGGGCTTCCTCAGCCAGCGCTACGTGTCCGGCCACCGGGTACCCTACGTACCGCCGCTTCGTCTTTACCTGTTCACATCCATCATTGCCTTCCTGCTGTTTTCGCATCTCACCCCTTCCGATGTCGTAACCATCGAGAGGACGCCCGATGCACCGGCGCTGGAAGTGAATGAACAGCTGCAAAACCTGTTGGACAACCCGCAGCCAGTGGTCACGCGGTTTTTCCGCCTCGCCCCCCAGATGATGTTTGTTCTGCTGCCCACCTTTGCACTGATACTGAAACTGCTCTACCTGCGCTCGCACCGCTACTACACGGAACACCTGATTCTGGCGCTGCACAACCACAGTTTCATTCTGCAGATGCTCGCATTTTACCTGGGAGTGACTGCAGTGGAGCGGATGCTGGGCACACACTGGCTGGCGGCCGCCCTGTCCTGGCTGGACACGCTGATTATGTGCTGGATTCCAACCTATCTGCTGCTGAGCCAGAAGCGCTTCTACCAACAACGCTGGGGCAAGACGCTGCTGAAATTCTGCCTCACCGCTTCGATCTACAGCGTACTGCTGTTGGCAGCTGGCTCAGGCCTGATCCTGTTCAGCGTTCTATCCCCCTAGCGGGCAAGGCCAGAGAAGCAAATACCAACCCTGGAGCTGCGCCACCGCGCGAGGTCTGGATATCACTTCGGCGCGTAACGGGCCTCGAAGGCAGGCGGGTCCTGATTGTAAAGCAACACGCAGGCCTGGCAGATACAGACTCGCCCCTTTGCTGCACCCGGCACCAGGTCCACCAGAGCCCTCGGGATACTGGCCGCAGCACACCAGCAGGGCTGCGTGCTGTTCACGCCGCAGGCATTCGTGCCGCCGCAAAAGGGGCAACTGTCCTCACAGAAACGGGTAAGCATTATATCCTCCGCAAACTGTTCGCGACTCAACGCCGGTTGCATCAGTGTAAGTCACCGCTGCGCCACCTGCGCAAGCTCACTTCGGGTGAGCGGCCTCGTGGTACCGGCTTGCAACTCGCCCAGCCTCACAGGCCCTATCGACACACGGTGTAACGACAGGACCTTGTTACCAAAATGGCCGAACATGCGTTTCACCTGATGGTACTTGCCCTCAACCAGCGACAGCCTGCAAGTCCGGGCAGAGCGTATTTCCAGTTGCGCGGGCAGTGTAGTCATTCCCTCATACGCGAAGTAAATACCGGCCCGAAACGCCGCCACATACTCCTCGCTCAGGGGCCTGGTAACACTGACTTCGTAGACTTTCGGCAGTTTCGTTTCCGGTGCACTCAGCCTGCGCGACCAGGCACCGTCGTTCGTCAACAGAACCAGCCCTGTCGTATTGAAGTCCAGACGCCCTGCAAGGTGCAGCTCATGTTTCCTGGGGTGGCGGACGAGATCCAGCACCGTGGGGTGCTTACCGTCCTTGGTAGCGCTGACCACACCAGCAGGCTTGTGCAGCGCAAGGTATACCGGCTGCGCGTCGCTCAGGACGATTCCGTCCAGCACAACCCGGGTGAACCGGGTAACCGGCTGTCGGATGCAGTGCGCAGGGATGCCGTCCAGCAGGATTTTGCGCTGCGCAATCAGCAGGCGCACCTCCCCCATGGAAAAACCGCTGTTCTGGGATATGAACCGGTCAAGCCGGGTGGTTGAGCGCTTCATGCTGGATCGGTGCTACCGACGCCCTTCGGTTCGGACTACGGTCGCATTCTGTCGGGGCCCACGAGCAGTGCGCTGATTTGCCCGTTTACCCTGAAACTCTGGATGAGCAAATATAGGCTGAGGAACAGGGCGCCTCCAAAAAACGCGGCAACCCCCAGGCACAGCCCGGCGACGGAGAAACCGTGGCGCCAGGACACCCAGAGCGCCGACAGCGTGAGCATGAACATGAAATCCAGATTGAACTGCCCGGCCCAGCCCATGCGGGCCATATCACCGAAGAAGACGCTGAGCAGGCCGAAGCCATGCTCGCCTATCACGATTCCGGTATACGCCGTCAAAACGATAAACACTGCAACCAGCAACACTCTCAAAGCTGTCATCACGTTCTCCTGCCAAAAGCCTGTAGCCGCATCATCGCGCCCAGCCGGCCGCTGCCTTCCTGTGCGCAGCCAATGACGCTATCACAGGCTGTGCCGTTTTTTCAGCCGCTGCATCTCACTGAGAATACTGACGAGCCTGTAAGCACCCCAGACCATGACGGCCCCGCCCGCCCCAAGGAGCAGGTTGACGACACCCGGTTCATTGAGCAGGGGGTGAAAAGCTGCTCCTTTCGCCGCGAACTTCCCATACAGCCCCAGCCCGAAGAGAAGGGTGCCGGGAGCCTCAATGATCTGCACTTTGCGCAGTTGCCTGTTTAACGCCTCGAGTTGTTCCTGGGGTTGTTGCTGCACGTTCACCTCCCGGCTTCTGGTAGACAGGTCACGTGACCTGCGGTCATCGTGCAAAGACCGCTTACTTACAAACAGCTTTATAACAAATTCTGCTAACACAATCGCCAAGCGTTTCTTTCCCGCCCGCGCAGAGGCGACTACTATCTGCAAACTTCTTCGGAGACAACATCATGGTATGGCAGGGCTGGCTTTCACTGGGTTTGGTGGGGGTGGTGCTCGCCCTGCTGATTGCCACGCGACTGCGCCCCCATGTGGTCATGCTGGGTGCGCTCACCGTGCTGGTGACAACCGGCGTACTCAGTGCGGGGCAGGCACTCGCGGGGTTTGCCAATGAAGGGCTGGCCACCGTGGCCGCAATGTTCGTTGTCGCGGGTGGCATTCAGGCTTCCGGCGGTGCAGAGCTGATTGTGCAGCGCCTGCTGGGCCGGCCCACCACCGCGCGCGGCGCCATGCTGCGCCTGTTTGCGCCGGTGGCGCTACTCAGTGCCTTTCTCAACAACACGCCTATCGTGGCCACCATGATTCCGGCCGTGAACAGCTGGGCACGGCGCATCAATGTCGCGCCCTCCAAGCTGATGATTCCGCTCAGCTACGCCGCGATTCTCGGTGGCACGCTGACACTGGTGGGCACCAGCACCAACCTCGTGGTGAACGGCCAGTATCGCAGCCTGACCGGCGCTGAAGGGTTCTCCCTGTTCGCCATCACCGCGGTGGGGCTGCCGGTGGCCCTGGCAGGTGCCGCCTTCATGTGGCTGTTCTTTGCCCGCTGGCTGCCGGAACAGCGGGACAACGCGCCCTTCGCCAACCTGCGCGAGTTCACACTGGAGGTCGCGGTGGCCCCGGGCGGCCCACTGATCGGCAAAACCGTGGAGCAGGCCGGCCTGCGGCATCTGGTGCGCGTGTACCTGGTGGAGATCGAACGCGAAGAGCAGGTCATTTCGCCCGTCGGCCCTGATGAGACATTATACGGCGGCGACCGACTGGTATTCGCAGGCGATACCGATGCGATTGCAGACCTGCTGCGCATCAACGGAGTGGTGCCCTCTACGCAGGTCACTGCCGAGGCCGCACCACCCAGGGACCGGGCCGAGCGGCGCCTGGTGGAGGTGGTCGTGTCGCCGCACTGCGCCGCGGTGGGCCAGGCCATACGTGACGCACAGTTTCGCGACCGCTACGGCGCAGCTGTGCTGGCAGTCGCCCGCAACGGGGAACGGGTGCGCGGCAACCTCGGCAGCACGGAACTGGCAGCAGGCGACACTCTGCTGCTGGAAGCGGGCCCAGACTTTGTCACCCGACAACGCCACAGCCGCGACTTTCTGCTGGTCAACGACCTCGCCACCGAACCACCGCGGCATGATCGCCTGTATCTGGCGTGGTGCATTCTCCTGGGCGTTGTACTGGCGGCTGGCACGGGCCTGTTGAGCATGCTGAATGCCGCTTTGATCGGCGCGCTGCTCATGCTGCTGGCGGGCTGCTGCTCGCTGGAACAGGCAGAGCGCAGTCTGGATCTCACGGTGTTGCTCACCATCGGCGCATCGTTCGCGCTGGGCGCAGCACTGGAGCAGTCCGGCGCCGCGCTGTTCCTGGCGCAGGGCCTGATCAGCCTGGGGGCTGACAGACCCTGGCTGCTACTGGTGCTCACCTACTTCACTGTGTCGTTGCTGACAGAAGTCATCACCAACAACGCGGCGGCCATTCTCATGTTACCCATTGCGCTCAGCGTAGCCGCCAACAGCGGCCTGGACCCGGTGCCCTTCGTACTGGCCATCATGATGGCTGCCTCGGCCAGTTTTGCCACGCCGCTGGGCTACCAGACCAACCTGATGGTCTACGGTCCGGGCGGCTACCGGTTTACAGATTTTCTCCGAGTGGGTTTGCCAATGAACCTGTTTATCGGTGCCGTCACCCTGGGGGTACTGTTGCTCGGCTGGCCGCTGCTGCCGCCCACAGAGTAACCTGCTGCGCGGTGGCCGCAGTGCATTGCATCGCGCAGGGCGAGCGGGGAGAATGCAGGGATACGCGCGCGCAGCTGCGCTGTGCGTACTTGGGGGCGCGAATGCCATGAACCAGCAGCAGGCAGACATCGTGATCGTGGGAGGCGGCGGAGCCGGCCTGCGCGCGGCCATCGCCGCGGCCGAGAGCAACCCCGGCCTCGACATCCTGTTGCTGTCCAAGGTGTACCCGATGCGCAGCCACACGGTGGCGGCAGAGGGCGGCTGTGCCGGCGTCATTCAGGCGCACGACAGCCTCGACGCCCACTTCGACGACACCGTGGCCGGGGGCGACTGGCTCTGCGACCAGGATGTGGTGGACTATTTCGTGCGCCATGCGACGGAGGAGAACCTGCGTCTGGAACACTGGGGCTGCCCCTGGAGCCGCAAGCCGGACGGCAGCATCAATGTGCGCGCCTTCGGCGGCATGCAGATAGAGCGCACCTGGTTCGCCGCCGACAAGACCGGCTTCCATATTCTGCACACGCTGTTCCAGACATCGCTCAAGTACCCCGGAATTCGTCGCTGTGACGAGTACTTCTGCACCGACCTGCTGGTGGAGGATGGCCACTGCGCGGGCCTGCTCGCCATCGACATGCGCAGCGGAGAGCAGACCCTGATTGCGGCCTCCGCTGTTATTCTCGCTACCGGCGGTGCTGCCCGCGTGTATCGCTACAACACCAACGGCGGCATCGTCACCGGCGACGGTATGGCGCTGGCCTACCGCCAGGGCGTACCCCTGCGCGACATGGAGTTCGTGCAGTACCATCCCACCGGCCTGCCCGGCTCGGGGATCCTGATTACCGAGGCAGCACGCGGCGAAGGGGGTGTGCTCACCAACCGCGAGGGCTATCGCTACCTGCAGGACTACGGCCTGGGCCCGGAAACGCCGCCGGGCCAGCCGCAGAACAAGCAGATGGAGCTGGGGCCGCGGGACCGGCTCAGCCAGGCGTTCTGGCACGAAGAGCAGGCGGGCCGCACAGTGGCCACGGAGCGGGGCGCAGCGGTGCACCTCGACTTGCGGCACCTCGGTGAACAGCACATCCAGGAACGCCTGCCCTTCATCCGCGACCTCGCGCGCACCTATATCAACGTGGACGCCGTGCACGAACCCATTCCCGTGCGCCCCACGGCCCACTACACCATGGGCGGCATTCAGACCGACCGACACACCGCCACCTGCCTACCGGGGCTGTATGCGGTAGGCGAGTGCGCCAGCGTAGGACTGCACGGCGCCAACCGACTGGGCTCCAATTCGCTGGCCGAACTGAGCGTTTTTGGCCGTCTGGCGGGGGAGCAGGCGGCAGAGCGCGCAGCACAGGGGTTGGCGGTGGACCCGCAACGTCTACGGCCACAGGCTGAGGCACAGGCCGCCGAGCGGGAAGCGTTGCGTAGGGCAAACGGCCCGGAACGCCTCGCCGTCCTGCGCGATGAAATGGCCGGCGCCATGGAGGCGGGCATCGGCATTTTCCGCGTGCCGGCACAAATGACCGCGACCGTCGAGAAGATTGCCGAGCTCAAGGCGCGCTACCAGCAGCTGGGGCTCAAGGATGGCAGCCACGCCTTCAACACGGAATGGCTGCAGGCGATCGAGCTGGGCTTTCTGCTCGATGTCGCCGAAGCGATGAGCCACGCCGCGCTGGCGCGGCAGGAGTCCCGCGGCAGCCACCAGCGCCCGGAGGATTTCCCGGCGCGCAACGATGCGCTTTTCCTCAGGCACAGCCTGGCCAGGCAACAGCAGGGAGGCGCCACCGAGGTCAGCTGGCAGGACGTGGTCATCACCCGCTCCGCGCCGGGCGAGCGGCACTACGGTGGCAAGGCGACCGGGGAGGCAGGCAGGTGAGCGACACTATCGAGTTGGCGGTCACCCGCTACCGCCCCGAGCAGGACACGCAGCCCTGGGAGCAGCGCTATACCGTGCCCTGTAGCGACGACATGTCCGTACTCGACGCCCTCAACTACATCAAGGACGCACTGGACCCGTCCCTGAGCCACCGCTGGTCCTGCCGCATGGCCATCTGCGGCAGCTGCGGCGTGATGGTAAACGGCGAGCCGAAGCTGTCCTGCAAGACCTTCCTGCGCGATTACCGCGAAGCCGGTGTGCTGGAGGTCCGGGCGCTGGACAACCTGCCGGTAGAGCGCGATCTCGTGGCGGACATCAGCGGCGTGGTCGAGCATATCGAGGCGGTGAAACCCTGGTTGATACGCCACAGCGAGCCCCCCGTCGACACAGCACACTCACAGACGCCGGCGCAGATGGCGCGCTACCACGCCTTCAGCCAATGCATCAATTGCGCGCTGTGCTACGCCGCATGCCCGCAGTTCGGTCGCAACCCGGCGTTCCTCGGCCCCGCCGCCCTCACCCTCGCCCAACGCTACAACCTGGATTCCCGCGATGAAGGCAGCAGCGAGCGCATGCCCTGGCTGAATGCGGAGGAGGGTGTGTGGAGCTGCACCTTCGTCGGCTACTGCTCGGAGGTCTGCCCCAAGGATGTGGACCCGGCCTCGGCAATCAACCGCGGCAAGGTGGCATCGGACATCAACTACGGGGTCAACCTGTTCCGCCTGCTGCGAGGCAAGGGCGATGCGTAAACCCTGGCAGCCACAACAACCCCGCAACTGGTGGCTGCGCAACCCGGCCTACCGCCGCTACATGCTGCGGGAAGCCACCGCGCTGCCCCTGCTGCTGTACACCCTGCTGCTGCTCGCCGGGATAGTCCAGTTCAGCCGTGGCGAGGCCGCTTTCGCCACCTGGCTCAGCTGGCTGCAAACGCCGGCAGGGCTGCTGCTGCAGGGTATCGCGCTGGCGGCGGCCCTGTTGCACGCGGTGACCTGGGTCGCACTGGTGCCAAAGATTCTGGTCATCGACAGCGACCGCCTGCGCATTGATCCGCGGCATGTGTTGCGTGCCCACCAGCTCGGCGCGCTGGCCGGCAACCTGGGGCTGATAGTCGCCACACTCTGGCTGCTGTGGCCGACAGGGGGCGCCTGACCATGCGCCGCTCCCACGAGCCCATCAGCTGGTCCCTGTTCGGCGCCGGCGGCATGCTGCTGGCGTTTATCGGCCCGGGGCTGATTGTGAGCACACTGCTGCTGGCCTGGCTGGTGCAGGACCCACAGGCGCTCTATGCCACACTGCACAGCGGCCTGCAGCACCCGCTGGTGAGGCTGGCCACGCTGGCCGTGATAGCACTGCCGCTGTACCACACCGCACACCGTCTGTATCACGGCCTGCACGACCTGCATATCACGGGGCCAACCTGGCTGCTGGGAGGAGTTTTCTACGGTGGGGCGACGGCACTCAGCGCCCTGTGTGCCTTCTGGCTGTTCACGCTGTAATCCAGCGCCGCTAGAGACGCACCTCGATGCCGCACTCGGCCATGTAGGCCTTGGCTTCGGGCACGGTGTATTCCGCAAAGTGGAAAATGCTGGCGGCCAGCACGGCATCGGCACCGCCCAGCAGAATGCCATCGACAAGGTGTTGCAGGTTGCCCACACCACCGGAGGCAATCACGGGAATATCCACAGCATCGGTAATCGCGCGGGTGACACCCAGCTCAAATCCGTTTTTGGTGCCGTCGCGGTCCATGCTGGTGAGCAGGATTTCCCCGGCTCCCAGCTCCGCCATCCTCACCGCCCAGGCGACCGCATCGATACCGGTGGGTTTGCGCCCGCCGTGGGTGAAGATTTCCCAGCGCGGCTGGCCGTCCACATCGGCCACGCGCTTGGCGTCGATCGCCACCACGATGCACTGGGCACCGAAGCGCTGCGAGGCCTGGCGCACGAGTTCCGGGTTGTGGATTGCGGCCGTATTGATGCTGACCTTGTCGGCGCCGGCATTGAGCATGGTGCGGATGTCGTCGACAGAGCGGATGCCGCCCCCCACCGTGAGCGGAATAAACACCTGCTCGGCAATCTGCTCCACGGTGTGGACCGTGGTCTCGCGGCCCTCGTGGCTGGCGGTAATGTCCAGGAAGGTGATTTCGTCAGCGCCCTGCTCGTTGTAGCGGCGGGCGATTTCCACCGGGTCACCCGCGTCGCGGATACCGACGAAATTGACCCCCTTGACCACGCGCCCGTTGTCGACGTCGAGGCAGGGGATGATGCGTTTGGCCAGGCCCATCGCTCAGGCCGCCGTGTCACACAGGCGTTGCGCTTCGGCCACGTCCAGCGTGCCCTCGTAGATGGCCCGGCCGGTGATGGCACCGCAGATGCCTTCATGTGCCACAGCCTGCAGGGCCCGAATATCCTCCAGGTTGGTGATGCCGCCGGAAGCGATGACCGGAATGCGTGAGGCCCGGGCCATGCCCAGTGTGGCTTCCACGTTCACACCCTGCATCATGCCATCGCGGGCAATGTCGGTGTAGACAATGGCGGACACGCCATCGGCCTCGAACTGTCTGGCGAGGTCCGTGGCCAGTACCGTGGACACCTCTGCCCAGCCGTCGGTCGCTACCAGCCCATCCCGGGCGTCCAGGCCGACGATGATCTTGCCCGGAAACGCGCGGCAGGCCTCGGCGACAAAGGCCGGCTCCTTCACCGCTTTGGTGCCGATGATCACATAGCTGACACCGGCCCGCACATAGTGCTCGATGGTCTCCAGGCTGCGAATGCCACCACCGATCTGGATCGGCAGCTCGGGCCAGGCGGCGGCAATGGCCGTCACCACCTCGCCGTTAACCGGCTCCCCGGCAAAGGCGCCGTTCAGGTCCACCAGATGGAGGCGCCGACAGCCCGCGTCCACCCAGCGCCGGGCGACGGCCAGCGGGTCATCAGAGAACACCGTGCTGTCCTCCATCAGGCCCTGGCGCAGGCGCACGCACTGGCCGTCTTTCAAATCGATAGCGGGAATGATCAGCATGAGGGTGTCCAATGGATGAAGTTGCGCAGCAGCTGTAATCCGGCGGTGTGGCTCTTCTCCGGGTGAAACTGGGTGGCAAAGAGATTGTCCCGGGCCAGCGCCGCATCGGCACACACGCCGTAGTCAACGCTGCCCGCGACCAGCGAGCGGTCGGCAGCGGTGACGTAATAACTGTGCACGAAATAGAAACGGGTGGCATCCGGAATGCCGCTCCAAAGTGGGTGCTCACTTACTCTGCGAACCTCACTCCAGCCCATGTGCGGCACTTTCAGGCGCTGCCCTTCGACGTCGTGCAGCGGCTGGCCAAAGTGGCGCACGGTGCCCGGAATCACGTTCAGGCAGTCCACACCGCCGTTCTCTTCCGAGTGGCTCATCAGCGCCTGCATGCCCACACAAATGGCCAGCACCGGCTTGTGTTGCTCGGTCAGGGCCACCTGCAGCAGCTCGTCGCAGCGCAGGCGGCGGATCTCCGCCATACAGTCGCGTATGGCGCCCACACCCGGGAAGACGACGCGGTCCGCCGCGCGGATCTGCTCAACATCGTGGGTCACCACCACGCGTTCAGCGCCGACATGCGCCAGCGCACTGGCCACCGAATGCAGGTTGCCCATGCCGTAGTCGATCACTGCCACTGAACCGCTCACGGGTGTTACAGCACACCCTTGGTGGAGGGCATCATGCCGGCCATGGCCGGGTCCGCCGAGAGCGCCATGCGCAGCGCGCGGCCGAAGGCCTTGAACACCGTTTCGATCTGGTGGTGGGTGTTCTCACCGCGCAGATTGTCGATATGCAGCGTGACTTGGGCGTGGTTGACGAAGCCGTGGAAAAATTCCTGGAACAGGTCCACGTCAAAGCCGCCCACGGAGGCGCGGGTAAACGGAATGTGATACACCAGTCCCGGCCGGCCGGAGAAGTCCACCACCACGCGGGACAGCGCTTCATCCAGCGGCACATAGCTGTGGCCGTAACGCACAATGCCTTTCTTGTCGCCCACCGCCTTGGCGAAAGCCTGGCCGAGGGTGATACCGATGTCCTCCACCGTGTGGTGGTCGTCGATGTGCAGATCGCCCCTGGCATGGATGTCGAGATCGATCAGGCCGTGGCGCGCAATCTGGTCCAGCATGTGCTCGAGGAAGGGGATACCGGTGTCAAATTTCGCCTGACCGGAACCGTCGAGATTCACCGTGGCGGTGATCTGCGTTTCCAGCGTGTTGCGAGTCACACTCGCCTTGCGCTCAGACATGCTATTCTCCAGAACCTGCACTGGCGGATGGGAACCGGGGCCAGGCCCGGAAAAGCGCGCCATTATAGAAGAAAGCCGGGCCGAATTCACCGTCGGATGTGCCGCGGCAGCGTTGGCCACAGGCGGGCATCCCGGGCAGCGGGTAAACTGTGGCGAGGCCCGCCGCGTACCAACTGATGAACAGTCGCGGCAGCACACGAAACACGCAAACACCACAAGCCGCCATCGAACAAGGACTCCACACCCATGCACGCCACCCTGCCGCTGCTGGAAGCGACCGATTTCCCCGCCCTCAGGCGGGCTGCGCTGCAGACCCTGCAGGTCAACCTCGGTTACCTGTGCAACCAGAGCTGTGTGCACTGCCATGTCAACGCCGGCCCCACCCGCACCGAGATGATGAGCGACAACCTCATCGACCTCATACCCCGGGTATTGCAGGCACGCGGCGTGTCGCTGCTCGACCTCACGGGCGGCGCCCCGGAAATGCACCCGCGCTTCCGCGACCTGGTGACCGCGGCCACCGCCCAGGGTGTGAGGGTGATGGATCGCTGCAACCTCACCATCCTGCGCGAACCCGGTTATGAAGACATGGCGGAGTTTCTCGCCCGGCACCGGGTGGAAATCGTGGCCTCCATGCCCTGCTATTCGCCGGCCAACGTCGACCAGCAGCGCGGCAACGGCGTGTTCGACAAGAGCATCGCCGCCCTGCAGTCACTCAACGCCCTGGGCTATGGGCAACCGGGCAGTGGTCTGCTGCTGAACCTGGTCTATAACCCGTTGGGCCCCACCCTGCCGCCCAACCAGCAGGCGCTGGAGGCAGACTACAAGCGGGAACTGCGCGCGCATTTCGGTATCGAATTCAACGCCCTGTTCACGCTGGCCAACATGCCCATCAAGCGTTTTGGCAGCACCCTGATTTCCAAGGGCCAGTTTGCCGCCTACATGCAGCTGCTGAAAGATGCCTATCAGCCCGGCAACCTCGAGGGTGTCATGTGCCGGTCGCTGGTGAGCGTGGACTGGCAGGGTTACCTGTACGACTGCGACTTCAACCAGCAGCTAGACCTGCCGCTGCCAGGCCACGAGGGCAGGCCGCAGCTCGCCAGCCTGCTGACGGGCGGACTGGATGGCCGCGAGATACGCACCGCCGACCACTGCTACGGTTGCACCGCCGGCCAGGGCAGCAGCTGCGGTGGCGCCCTGAACTGACCCAGGCCAGAACCGGGTGCCCGGTGCGGCTCCCCCAAGGAGAACCCTCGTGAGCCGTAAGCTCTTGATTGTTGTGGCCCTGCTGGGCCTGGTGCTGGGTTTCTTTGCCCTGGGCCTGCATAACTACCTCACCCTGGACCAGCTGAAAGCCAGCCAGGCACAGTTTGCCCAGCTGCTGGACGCGCATCCGGTCGCCGTACCCGCGGCCTACTTCGGCATTTACGTGCTGGTCACCGCACTGTCGCTACCCGGCGCGGCCATCATGACACTGGCTGGCGGCGCCCTGTTTGGTCTGGGCTTCGGCCTGCTGCTGGTGTCATTTGCCTCCAGCATCGGTGCCACCCTCGCGTTTCTGGTTGCGCGCTTCCTGCTGCGCGACAGCGTGCAGCAGCGCTTCGGCGAGCGCCTGAAGGCCATTGACCGCGGTATTGAGCGCGACGGCGCGTTCTACCTGTTCACCCTGCGGCTGGTGCCGATTTTTCCCTTTTTCGTCATCAACCTGCTGATGGGCCTGACCCGTTTACGCACCTGGACATTCTACTGGGTCAGCCAGGTGGGCATGCTGGCAGGCACCGCGGTCTACGTGAACGCCGGCACGCAGCTGGCCGCCGTTGAGCGTCTTGGCGACATCCTGTCGCCGGCGCTGCTGCTCTCGTTTGTACTGCTCGGCCTGTTTCCGTGGATCGCCAAACTGCTGGTCGCCGCCGTACAGCGCCGCCGCGTGTATAAGCGCTGGCAGCGACCGGCACGCTTCGACCGCAACCTGGTGGTGATTGGCGCCGGCGCCGGCGGCCTGGTGTCGGCCTATATCGCCGCGGCAGTAAAAGCCAGGGTCACCCTGGTGGAAGCGCACAAAATGGGCGGCGACTGCCTGAACTACGGCTGCGTGCCCAGCAAGGCCCTGATCAAGAGTGCCAAGGTGGCACAGCAGATGCGCCACGCCGGTGACTACGGCTTGACCGCCAGCGAGCCGCAGTTCAGTTTTCGCGAGGTGATGGCGCGGGTGCATCGCATCATCGCCGAGATCGAGCCCCACGACAGCGTCGAGCGCTACACCGGTCTGGGGGTTGAAGTGCTGCAGGGTTACGCCAGGATTATCGATCCCTGGACAGTGGACATCGCCCTCAACGACGGCGGCACACAACGCCTGACCACGCGCTCGATTGTCATCGCCGCCGGCGCTGCACCACTGGTGCCCGACCTGCCTGGGCTGGAGGATACCGGTTACGTCACCAGCGATACGCTGTGGGAGCGCTTTGCCGAGCTGGATGCGCTGCCGCAGCGACTGGTGGTGCTGGGCGGAGGCCCCATCGGCTCCGAGCTCGCCCAGGCCTTCGCCCGGCTGGGGGCCAGGGTCACGCAGGTCGAGCGCGGGCCGCGCATCCTGCCGAAGGAAGACCACGAGGTAGCCGCGCTGGCGCGCGACGCACTGGCCGCGGACGGCGTTGAGATACTCACCGGGCACACGGCACTGCGCTGCGAACAGGTCGCCGGCGAGAAACACCTGATCGTGGAGCACCAGGGTGGTGAACGCGCCATCCCCTTCGACCAGCTGCTGGTCTCAGTGGGTCGCCGGGCGCGACTCACGGGCTACGGCCTGGAAGAGCTCGGTATTCCCAGCAACCGCACCGTCACCACCAACGAGTACCTGGAGACTCTGTACCCGAACATCTATGCCGCCGGCGACGTCGCGGGCCCCTACCAGTTCACCCATACCGCGTCGCACATGGCCTGGTACGCCGCGGTCAATGCACTGTTCGGGCAGTTCAAGCGCTTCAAGGTGGACTATTCGGTGATTCCCTGGACCACGTTCATCGACCCCGAGGTCGCGCGTGTCGGCCTCAGTGAGCAGGAGGCCATCGACCGCGGCATACCGCACGAGGTAACCCGCTTCGAACTCGCCGAGCTGGACCGGGCCATCGCCGACAGCGCGACCCGCGGGTTCGTCAAGGTGCTCACCGTGCCCGGCCGCGACCGCATTCTGGGCGCGACCATTGTCGGCACCCAGGGCGGCGACCTGCTGGCGGAATTCGTGCTGGCGATGCGCCACGGCCTGGGGCTGAACAAGATTCTCGGCACCATCCACACCTACCCGACGCTCGCAGAGGCCAACAAATACGCCGCCGGTGCCTGGAAGAAGGCTCACGCACCCGAACGCCTACTGCGCTGGGTGGCGCGCTACCATCAGTGGCGGCGCGGCGGCAGCGCGTAAGCGCCCTCACGCTGCCTACCGTAGCGCGGGTTCCGACAGATAGCGCTGCAGAAAC
Source organism: uncultured Haliea sp. (assembly GCF_963973825.1). Classification (NCBI taxonomy): domain Bacteria; kingdom Pseudomonadati; phylum Pseudomonadota; class Gammaproteobacteria; order Cellvibrionales; family Halieaceae; genus Haliea; species uncultured Haliea sp. Next base: position 4,674 of record NZ_CAXBAE010000013.1, on the reverse strand, counting down.
GCATCTGCTGCGGGCAGGGCGCTGCCCGCGGTCAGAAACGTGAGGATGTGGCCCCGGGCTGCGAGCCGCTCCAGTTCCACCGCCACGCCCTGCGCCCGCAGGGCCTGAGCGAACTCCTCAGCGTGGTCGATGGGCACCAGCGTGTCGCGGGTACCGTGAAACAGGTAGAAGGGGGGCGCATCGTCGTGCACCCGCGTGACCGGTGAAGCTGCGGCAAAGGTTTCGGGAATTTCCGTCAGGCGTCCGCCAAGAAACTGGGGCACCAGCTTGCCACCCGGGAACTTGCGCAGGTCCATCGGCGAGCCACCGGCGATGACCGCGGCGGGACGCGTCTGTGCTCCGCCCCAGGGCCTGTCCAGCTCATCGCCAGTGCCCGCCGCCAGCGCCATCAGGCTCAGCAGGTGAGCACCCGCGGAATAGCCAAAGGCAGCAATGCGCTGAACATCCAGGTCCAGGCCGGGGGCTTCCCGGTGCAGCCAGTGCATCGCCTGCTGCAGGTCGTACACCTGGGCCGGATACTTTGCCTCCGGCGCAAACCGGTAGCTGGCGTTCAGCACCACATAACCCTGGCCCGCGTAGTAGCGTGCCAGCCGGTCCATATCATCGCGGCTGCGGCGCTCCCAGCCCCCACCGTGCACCAGCAACATGCCGGGGAACGGACCCTGCCCCTGGGGCAGATACAGGTCAGCCTCCAGCGGCTGGGGCCAGTCCTGGGGCGTGTACACCACGGTCCGGATGTCTGCGGCCGGCTGCTTCGGCCCGGGCACCACGCCGCATCCCGCCACCGTAAACGAGGCGGCGGCGACCACCGCGGCAAGCAGTAATTTCATGGCCTGTGACCCTTGCGTGAATACATCATGTCCAGTTTACGCAACAGGAAACGATTCGGCCCTGTGCGCGGGGTGCAGGGCAAACTGCAGTACACTGGGCCGATGCGCAAACACCCCACATTCGCCGACCAGGTTCTCGCCTGGTTTGACCAGCACGGCCGCAAGGACCTGCCCTGGCAGCACGATACCAGCCCCTACCGGGTGTGGGTGTCGGAAATCATGCTGCAGCAAACCCAGGTGCGCACGGTGATCCCCTACTACCAGCGCTTCATGCAGCGCTTCCCCGACGTGCAGGCCCTGGCAGAGGCGCCCATCGATGAAGTGCTGCACCTGTGGACCGGGCTCGGCTACTACGCCCGCGCCCGCAACCTGCACCGGGCCGCACAGCAGGTGTGCACAGAGCATGGCGGGGTGTTTCCACGCAGTCTGGAGGCCCTGCAGGGCCTGCCCGGCATCGGCCGTTCCACCGCTGGCGCCATCCTCGGCATCGCCTTCGGAGAGTGGGCCGCCATTCTCGACGGCAACGTGAAACGGGTGCTGGCGCGCTACCACGCCGTTGCCGGGTGGCCCGGGGATACCGCAGTGCATCGCCAGCTCTGGGCCTTCGCCGAGAAACATACACCGCAGGCGCGGGTTGCCGATTACACCCAGGCGATGATGGACCTGGGTGCCACGCTCTGCACCCGTAGCCGACCTCGCTGCACGGAGTGCCCGCTACAGGCGGGATGCAGCGCGCTGGCACAGGGTCGCCAGGCGGATTTCCCCGGCAAGAAACCGCGTAAAGCGCTGCCAGTGCGCAGCACCGTGTTCCTTGTGCTGCGGGATACACAGGGCCATGTACTGCTGCAGCAACGCCCCCCGAGCGGTATCTGGGGCGGGCTGTGGTGCTTCCCCGAACTGCCCTCATTGCAAGTTGCCCCCGACTGGTGCCTGGAGCAGCTTGGCCACGCCGCGCGCTCGCTGGAGTCTGGGGCTGCCTTCCGCCACACGTTCAGCCACTACCACCTGGATATCCAGCCGCTGTACGCGCAACTGGACGCGCAGCCCGAGGCCATCATGGATGCCGGTGACCGGCTCTGGTATAACGTGCAACAACCACCCGAAATCGGCCTGGCCGCACCCGTTGCCCGGTTGCTGGCGAGCCTCTAACCGCGGAGCAAGCACATGCCCAGAACCGTATTCTGCAAGCGCTACCAGCAGGACCTCGAAGGCCTGGACGCACCACCCTACCCCGGCCCCAAGGGGCAGGAGATCTTCGAGCATGTGTCGAAGAAGGCCTGGAGCGAATGGCAAGCGCAGCAGACGATGCTGATCAACGAAAAGCAGCTGAGCCTGATCGACCCCGCCACCCGCAAATACCTGCAGGAAGAGATGGACAAGTTTTTTGCTGGCGAAGAACACGACCGCGCGGAGGGCTATGTACCTCCGGCAGGCGAGTGATCAGGCGCGAGTCTCTATCACCTGCACCCAATGCCCTAACAAGGCGGTCTGCCCGAAAGCCAACTTGATGCAGACCAGCAGCGGTACGGCCAGCAATACCCCGACAAAGCCCCACAGCCAGCCCCAAACCAGAATCCAGACCAGGATGATGAGGGGGTTCAGGCGCATATTCCGTCCCAGTATCAGGGGCGTGATGACCTGCGCCTCCAGCAAATTGATACTGAAGTACACGAGGGCCGGCAGCAGGGCGTAGGCAACGAGACCGTATTGAACCACCCCGGCAAGGACCAGCAGCACAACGCCAATCAGGGGGCCAACATACGGCGCGAAGTTCAGCATACCCACCATCACGCCCCAGAGCAGCGGATCTTGCACACCAAATATCCAGAGCATGGTGCCAACAGAAAGCCCAAGGCAGGCATTGATCACGCTGACCGTGAGAATATATCGGGACAACTCTGTCTGGACAGTGCGCACAAGCTCCATTGATGCCCGCCTGTCGCTGAACACCGGCAAAAACTCCACAGCAGCAGCGAACAGGCGCGGGCCGAAAATCAACAGAAAAAGAATCATCAGTACCGTTGTCAGCAGCTGTGCGATCACCACCGGCGCAGCACTCAGCGTTGTCAACAGCAGCTCCAACCCGCCTTGCTTGAGCCGCTCGCTGACCCGCCCTTCGTTGCGGTCACTGCTTTCGCTGTCATCACTCTTTTCGTTGCCACCGTCGAACAAGCCAAAAAAGCTGAAACCTTTCTCCTCCTGCGCAGGTGGCTCCTCGGCCTGGGACGACAGTTTGTTTGTCAGGTCATCCACCTCGTCCGAGAGTTTGTCGGCCAACCGCGGTATGGCCTCTGCCCAGCGCTGCGCGGGCTCGGCGAGCTGGCTGCCCAGCAACGCCATCGGGCCACCAATGAGTGCAAGGATCAGCACCGCGGAAACCGAGCGAGGCACGAGGAATCGCTTCAGCGCGTTGACCAGGGGGCTCAACAGCAGGGCGAAAAATAGCGCCACGACAACGGGCATGAGCAGGCTTTTGGCAAAATAAATGGTGTAAAGAAGCGCCAGCGTTGCGAGCACCTGCAGCGACAGAAGGCTGGCAGAGCGACCCTCTGCGCTCATGTCGTGGCCGACTCTTTTGCCATGACTGCGGCGCGCCTGGACAGGAGCGGCCACAGCCTGAAGCCACGCACAAGCAGCGTGGATACCAGAGAACTTCCGGCACCTGCCGCCAACAGTCGCTCCGCAATGAACCCGGAAGCGAAGCCACCGACGACCAACCAGCCGGGGTGCGTCTCTCTCAGGTAGTCCACGCGAGCCTTACCAATGACCTGCAGCGATTGGCACCGGGCCACCAAGCGAGCCTCGACTGCCTGTAGCTCAGTGATTCTTTGCTTGCGACTCAGCGCCATTATCCGCTCCCATCATGGTCCGCAACTGGCGCCGGGTCACAGGCAACGCCAGCGTTCTCGCATAGCGCCGCGCGGCTGTCCACAGCCACCCTAGCGTCAACAGCTGTAACAAGGTGAAAACCGCAAGCCCGAGGGCTACCGATTGTGTCGATGCATAGGCCTGCCAGGCCAACAGCAGCGTCAGTCCCAGCCAAGCCAGAATGACCAGCGGCACGATTGCCAGCACGACGAGAATCAGGCGACCGGCATCACCCGCAGCGAGCTTGAGTTCCAACGCCACCAGGCGGGAGAACTGATTCCCCGCCTCGACAGCTTGCTCAAGAAATTTCTGCCAATTGCGCAATTCGGCTTCGACGCCCGTGCGCGTGCCCGCAGAGGATTCCTCCGGGTCTTCCGGGTCAGCCGCTGCCCTTGATCCGACCGGGTCATCGCGCTGCGGCTCGGCTGCCCCCGATGCGGGCCCTGTGGAAATTATGCTCAACTCCGCGACAACAGGCGGGACACCACTAAGCCCGCAAAAAATGCGATGCCGATCGTGGCCAGAGGTTTCTCGTGAACATAGCGCTCCATCTCACGCTCCAGCTCGTCGGCTTTGTGCTTGCCCTTAAGCAGCTGCTGCATGGCGTCTTCCTTAAGATCCATGCCTGCAGAACGTGCCGCCTGGCGGAAGTGTTCCTGAGCCTCCAGGAGGTTCTGGTAGGCCGCCAGCGCCGCTTCCTTGCCGGAATCAATCTCCTGCTGCGAGGGCTTTTGGTCTGTGGACTCTGCCATGGCGCATTCCTTTCGCGTTGTTAGCGTGTATTTCGTCGCTTCAGGATAGCCCATACAGCAACCAGCTGCATCCGCGCATCAGGATGAGCGCCGGCGCTTGACTCCCGGGCGGCGGGCGGGTTAAATACGCAACCTTCGCCTCCATGGCACACGCCCGGATAGCTCAGTTGGTAGAGCAGGGGATTGAAAATCCCCGTGTCGGCAGTTCGATTCTGTCTCCGGGC